>NZ_VFVQ01000016.1:0-142209 GCF_006442195.1 Mesorhizobium sp. B2-3-13 | reverse complement strand
ATCTGCTATGCACCAAGGCCGATCTCGTATCCGGCTTCATGGATTATTTCGGTGAATTCGACGAAGCGCGCAGGCGCAAGGTATGGGGCGCAACGTTCCAGACCGTCGATCGCACAAGGAACATGGCCAGCGAGGCGCCGGCCGAATTCGACGGTCTGGCGCAGCGCTTGGCAGCAGAAGTCGTCGATCGCTTGCAGGAAGAGGCTGATCCGGTGGCCCGCATCGCCATCTTCGATTTCCCGGCGCAGTTCGGCGCCCTCAGGAACCGGACAGCGCATTTCATCACTAGTTTGTTCGATGCCTCTCGATCGCGGGTGAATGTGAGCTTGCGGGGCCTCTATTTCTCCTCGGGTACTCAGGAAGGAACACCGTTCGACCAGGTGCTGGGCACCATCGGGCGCAGCTTCGGCAGCGCCTCGCAGGCGCATTTTTCCGGCACCGGCAAGAGCTTCTTCCTGCACGATCTCCTGACCAAGGTGATCTTTCCGGAATCGGGCTGGGTATCGTTCGACCGGGCGGCCGAACGGCGCGCCAGGTTCGCGAGATTTGGCGGCCTCGCCGCGATTGGACTGGCGGCCTTGACGGCGCTCGGCGTGCTTGGGCTGAGCTTCTTCGCCAACAAGTCGCTGATCGCCTCCACCAGGCAGGCCATGGCGCAGTATCGCAACAGCGCGGATTCGCTGCTCAAGAGTACCATGGTGACCGATGTCGATCTCGAAAACGTCATCGGCCCGCTCGACCAGTTGCGCAACCTGCCAGCCGGGTTCGGGAACGGCGACCAGCGAAAGCCGATCGAGGGGACGTTCGGCCTTGGCCAGCGCGAGAGGCTGCTGTCGGCGTCCAGGGATGCCTACCGGCAAGCGCTCGAGCGGACATTCCGCTCCCGGCTCTTGGTGCAGGCCGAGCGGACCATCCAGGCCAAGATAGCCGATCCAATCGCGCTCTACGAGCCGCTGAAGATCTACCTGATGCTGGGCGGCAAGGCTCCGAAGGTCGATAACGAGTTGATCGTTTCCTGGATGAAGCAGGATTGGGAAGTGAACCGCTATCCGGGCGAGAACAACCGCGAAGGCCGCGCGCAGCTCGAAAAGCATCTGCGCGCGATGCTCGCCCTCGACGACGCCTACGATCCTCTCTTCGAGCTCAACCAACCGTTGATCGAAGCCGCGCAACGCTCCCTTGGCCGCATGAGCCTTGCCGACCGCGCTTCGGCGCTGATCAAGTCAGCGGTTTACGCCGCAAGGCTGGACAACTTCTCCCTCGCGGCGAAAGCCGGTCCTGAGGCACAGCTCGTGTTTGAACGAACCGATGGCAGTGATCTGGCGGATCTCAACGTTCCCGGACTTTACACGCGCGCCGGCTTCAACCGTTTTTTCCTGCCGCAGCTTTCGCGCATCGCCCAAACGCTTATGAACGATCGGTGGGTGCTTGGCGGCGGCGAGGAACAGGGCGGCATCGACCAGGACCTGCCCAAGCTCGGCCCTGAATTGATCGACCGCTACGGCAAGGAATTCTCCTCCGCATGGAACGGCGTACTCGACCAACTGAAGTTCAAGGCGTTGCTCGAGGACAAGCCGCGATATCTCGCGCTTTCCGCCCTCGCCGCGGCGGGCTCGCCTCTCGATCGGCTCTACACGGCGATCGCCGAGGAGACCGCATTGACGAAAGAGAACACCATGGCCGAGAGCGGAAGCGGTGCGGCACAAGAGGATCCCGTCATCATGGCCAAAGGCCTGGCTCGCATCGGCCTGCAGATCGCCGGCGGCAAGTCACAGACCCGTGCCGGTTCGGGCTCGGCTCTCGCACACAGTGCCGGTGCGAGCGTCGAGGCACAGTTTCGATCGTTCCAGTCCCTGGTCAGCGGCGCCAATGGACGGCGGCCGCTCGATGCTCTGGCGCGGAACTTTCACGACATTTTTCAAAGCCTGACGCTTTCGGCCGAAATCCCTTCACAGACCGAACGCATCAACGCCAACCTGCAGCTGCAGATCTCCACGCTGCGCGCCAATGTCTCGCGCCTTCCAAGGCCGCTTGCGCGCATGGTCAACGCGGCAACGGACGAGTTTGCAAGTAACATCGCCGAAGCTTCGGTGGCCAACCTCAACCAGAATCTCGACCAGACGGTCACACGAGCCTGCGAGGAGGCGGTCAACGGTCGCTATCCCTTCGCCAGCGACGGCACGGAAGAGATCTCGATAGCGGATTTCGCCAGGCTTTTCGCACCAGGCGGGCTGATGGACCGCTTCTTCGCGCAGAACCTTGCGTCGCTGATCGACATGACCGGCCAGGAATGGACCTGGAGACAGGATGCCCGCTCCGGCCACGAGCTCGCGAAGTCGACCTTGAAATCCTTTCAGTCGGCCGCCGAGATCCGCGGCGCCTTCTTCCCCTCCGGCGGCTCGGTGCCGTCGGTTTCGCTCACCATCACGCCTTTTTCGCTGAATGGAGACGCGGACAACGCGCTTCTCAACATTGACGGCCAGACTGTCCAGAGCAGTCAGACCGGCAATGCGCCAAGCACGGTGACGTGGCCAAACAGCACTGCCTCGGCTTCCGCCAGCCTTACCCTTATGCCGGAAATGCCAGGCCGCGACTCAGCGCTTAAATTCGAAGGAGCTTGGGCCCTGAAACGTCTGCTGGACAAGGCGACCATCACCGCCAACGGCGCCAACACCGAAGCCCGCTTCGTGATCGGCGGACGAGACGTCGCTTACATGATCCAGTCCGGATCGGGGGCCGATCCCTTCCTGTTGCCAGCCCTGGCCGGCTTCAGCTGTCCGAAGGCTTTCTGACATGGCCGTGTTCAAGCGCGCCTACGGCTGCAGCCCTTATTTCGGTACTCTAATGTATGCGCATGTGGCAAAGTGGCCTGGGCATGCTGCCCGTGGTTGGTCACAGGGGACGCTCGCGAAGCGCTTGGTGGCAAATTGAGCACTGTCGCCCTTCCCATCGAAAGCTTCGGCGTGAGCCATAGGGGCTGCGTGCGCGACCAGAACGAGGACAACTACCTGATCGACCCGCAGACCGGCCTCTGGGTAGTGGCCGATGGCATGGGCGGGCACGAGGCCGGCGAGGTCGCGTCGGCCAGCATCGTCGATCATCTGGCAACGATTGGCATCGCGAGCTCGGCACCGGACCTTCGCGCGCGCTTCGAAGACCGGCTGAGCCGCGCCAATTCCGAGATCCGCAACATCTCGCGATCCCGCGGCGTCACCATCGGCTCCACCTTCGCGGCCTTGCTTGCCATGGACGGGCGGTTCGCAGGCCTGTGGGCCGGCGACAGCCGCATCTACCTGGTCCGCAACGGCATGATCTTTCAGGTCTCGAAGGATCACACCGAGGTCCAGGAACTGCTGGATCGCGGCATGATCAGTGCGGAAGAGGCGCTTACCTGGCCGCGCCGTCATGTCATTACTCATGCTGTCGGCGTCAGCGACGAGCTCGAGATAGATTTCCAGCAGGGCGAGCTGATACCGGGGGATGTTTTCGTTCTGAGCACCGACGGCCTGACGGCACATGTCAGCGACGCCGAGATCGAAGCCACGGTGAGATCGGCAACGCCGCAGGCGGCGTGCCAAAGCCTGCTGGAGATGGTGCTGGCGCGCGGCGGGACCGACAATGTGACCATCGTACTGGTGAAGATCGGCGGCGGGCGCGACGGTGCGCTCCATCAGGATCGATCCGGCGCGGAGAGCCTGGCCAGATGAGTGACGACGACAAGACGCGGTTATCAGCGAAGGTCACCTATGCTGGCGCCGGCACACAGCTCAGCGGCATTTACGAACTCGACGAGAGGATCGCATCCGGCGGCATGGGAGAAGTCTATCGCGGCCACAACATCCAAACCGGCGACCACGTAGCGATCAAGATCGTACTTCCCGAATTCGCCCGCGACCAGACGATCTTGTCGCTGTTCCGCAAGGAAGCCTCGATACTCAACCATTTGTCGCATGACGCAGTGGTGCGCTATCACGTCTTCACCATCGATCCGAAGATCGGCCGCCCCTATCTGGCGATGGAGTTCGTGGACGGCCAATCACTCTTCGACGTGATGCGTCGCGGACCGATGCCGGGAGAAGAAGTGCGACGCCTTTGCCATCGCCTGGCGTCGGGACTGGCCGCGGTGCACCAGGCGGGCGCGGTTCACCGAGACCTGTCGCCGGACAACATCATCCTGCCCGGCGGGCGGGTGGAGCGCGCCAAGATCATTGATTTCGGCATCGCTCGGTCGGCGGCCGCAGGCGGTGAAACGCTGATTGGCGGCAAGTTCGCTGGCAAATACAATTACGTCTCGCCCGAACAGCTCGGCCTCTATGGCGGCGAGGTGAGCGAGCAGTCCGATATTTATAGCCTCGGCCTGGTGCTGGCCGCCGTTTTGCGCGGAAAGCCGCTCGATATGAGCGGCACCCAGTACGACGTCGTCGAGAAACGCCGAACCGTGCCGGACCTGTCCGACATCGATCCCAATTTCCACGAGCTCGTCGGCGCGATGCTGCAGCCGGACCCGCGCGATCGGCCGGCCAGCATGGCCGACATCGCCAGGGCAACGCGTGACGAGGACGTCGAGGTCACATTGCCGCCGGCAGCGTACGGTTCGCGTGAACGCTCGGGATTGCCGCGCGCCGGCTGGACGGCACTGCCCAAGTCCAGGGTCCAGCCTTCGGCGCCTCCTGGCGAACAGCGCTTCGTTGAACATGTGCGGCCGGCGCATCTGTCGCAACCAAGGTCCGCGCCAACGCCCGCGCCGGCCAGCACGACCATGCCGCCGCGAAAGTCGTCTCGGATGCCGGCCATCGCTGGCAGCCTCGCGGCGCTGGTGCTCCTGTTGGGCGGCGGGCTGTACTTCAGGGGCATACTGGCGCCACCGCCGGCCGAAGAGAAACTCAAGCCGCTGATCGCAAAGCCGGTGGCCCAGGCGCCGCAACCGGAAGCATCGAAACCTCAGCCACACCCACCGGTGCAACCTCGGCCAGAGCCGTCAAAAACCGACAACGCCGGCACGTTCGAAACGGTGAAGCCACCTGCCCTGCCGGATGTAAAGGCGAAGACCGCAATACCGGCTGAGAACCAGGCGGACGCTGCAGGCGAGCAGCCGGCAACAAAATCACAGGCTAACAACAATCCCCCGCAAGTGCCAGGGGTCGGGATCAAGCCAGCCCAGACGCCGACCGCCAATCCGCCAACGGCAGCTTCGGTGCCAAAGGCCGAGGAGAGTGCGAAAGTGCCAAAACCAGTCAGTCAGCCGCCGGAGACATCGGCGCCAAGCCAGGCGGAGGCAGAGGGCAAGCCGGCGCAGGAGGCAGACCTCCCAGCGACAAAACCGAGCGCAACCGACCTCGTCAACAGGCTCTCCAAGTTGGCCAAGCCTCAGGCTTCCCCGCCGCCGATTGCGCAGCGCCCCGTGCCGACGCAGCCGACCACGCCGCCGGCTGAACCGGCGGCGCCTCTCCCGCCCGCCATCCAGCCGCCAGCAACCGTGCCATCAGAGCCGACACAGACGGCGCAGTCGTCCCAGCAACCGCCACCGGTGACCATACAGCCCGAAAACACCGAAGTCGCGATGAATGTGCCCAAGCCGGCGGTCCCCCCGGCGACGACCGGCGACGAGACCGCGCAACGCGCTTCATGGGTGCGCGACTTCAGCGGCGGCGACTGTTTCTACGCGTCGCTGACATCCGAAGACGCCAGCGCCGTAGCTATCGAAGGCTTCGCGACGGCCGTGCAGCCCTTCGAGCAGTTGCTCAATGAATTTCGGGCAAGGTTCCATCTCGAGCCGGACATCAGCGTCCGTCTGATCGACCAGCCCCAGTGTGAAGTGACCAGGCTCCTGCGCTTTCTCGACCGCAACCGGGTGGATAGCCCGCGGCTCGTTCTCGACCGGACATCGGTGCCGGATGGCGCGCCGATCAGCGGCACGCTGGCAACGCATGGCGGGCTCGTTTCCAACGTCATGCTGATCGACCACCGCGGCATTGCCTTCAACCTCGATGACCGCATGGTGGCGCAAACCGACAAGGCGACATTCAGCATCCCCATCGGTCTGGGCGCCGCCGACAAAGCGGCCGGCAAGCCCCTGCCGCAGATCATGCTGGTGATCACCGGACCGCACGATATCCAGGCCGCGATGTTCTCGAGACCGACACCGGCCTCCGACCTTCTGCCAAAGATCCTGGAGGAGATCGAGGCCGACGGCTCGCAATTCTCCGCCGCCGCCAAGTATTTTCGGCTCGGCGGATAGAGATGAAACGCCGATGGACCGTCGCTCGCTGTCTATTTGCCAGCATCCCTCACGCGTAAAGCGTAGCTGGTTTCGATTCTTGCTGGCCGACCGCCTGGCCGGTTGCGCGCTGTTCGGTGCGGTGCTGCTCACTATCCTCTCGACCGGCACGGCGCGTGCTGAATTCACCGTCTGCAACCAGACGCTCGACGTCGTCAACCTCGCAGTCGGGCAGAAGGTCGACAGTGCCGACCAGACCGACGGCTGGTGGACCATCGGCGCCAACCAGTGCGTGAACGTGATCCGCGAGGAACTAACCAACCGCTACATCTACCTCTACGCCACCGACGTGTTCGGCCATGCGATCCTCAACGGATCGGCCGAAATGTGCGTCGATCGGCGCCGCTTCTCCATCCGTGGCATCGAGGAGTGCTGGCCGCGCGGTCATATCGCGGCGCGATTCGTCGAGGTCGATACGCTCGAGCAGGTGCGCTGGACCTATTTCCTGACCGGAAGCAGCCCGTGACGCACAGCATCGACACGAGCTTCAAACAAAAGAAGCTGGCGCGCCAGAGCGAACGCCGACGTAAACTTTGGCGCCGCGTCCTTGCCGGCGTTGCTACGCTCACCGTCATCACCATCGCCACCAGCTTCTATCTTACCAAGGATGAGTGGTCGTTCGGCGAGCAGAATGAGGACCTGCATCCCGTCGAAGGCATGGAAGACGTGCCCGCCGACGCGGCGGTCTATGTGCCGGCGATCATCGACCTTGCCGGTGACCCGATGTGGATCACACTGGCACCCGATGACGAGACCGCCACGAAGGGCCACACTATTGCGCGCCCGGCCGAACTCGACAGTTCCGGGGCTTCGCCGCAGATCGAAATCCTGTCCGACGTGATGCTGAGCGCCAGCGAGAAGTTCATGACGACAATCCCCTCGACGCAGGAGGATTTTGCCTTCTTCCAGGCGCAGCGGCAGGCACCTCCGAACCCCTCCGCTGCAGCACCGGACAATCAGCAGCCGACCTCGGCGGCACCTGCCGTGGCACCCAATGAGCAAGAAGATGATCTGGCGAACGACCTGCAGGCGACGCCGGATGAAGGCGGGGTGCCCCCAGCTTCGCCGCTTAAAGCCGATGCAGACGACCCCGAGGCCGGCTGGGGCGAGACCATCGACCAGGGCGAGGCAGCGCTCCCTGCCTTCGCCAAGACCGCGATCGAGAACAACACCACCGTCGCGACCGTCATCAGCGAATATCAGCGTTTCGAGGCGACAGAGGACACCTTCGTGAAAGTCCTCAACGACCGCAGCCTGGAAAGCGTGGCGCTCGACGCGCATTTCTCCGCGGATGACGCCAGGCTTGCGGGCGAGGCGCTGAAAGCGCTGTTCGACCGCGACGGGTTGGAGCCCGGCTTTGTGGTCGCCTTGCGCGGTTTCCGGCCCAACCGGGAGACCACCGCCATGTCGCTGATGCAGGTCTCCGTCTACGCAAGGAATGTTTATGTCGGTACGCTGACGCGCAGCGCCGGGGGTCCCTTTGTTTCCGGCGCCGATCCCTGGGTTCGCGAGGACCTCTTCAACTATTCCGGTGGCTCGGATCAGGGCGGGCCGAAGCGGCAATACCGCCTGCTCGACGCAATCTATTCGACCGCGGCACGCAACAAGGTGCCGACCAGCGTGATCGGCGAAGCGATCATGTATCTGTCGCGAGGACAGGATCTGGACGCCTTCGCCGCCGAGGACCAGCGCCTGGTGCTGATCTACTCCCAGACCCCGCGCGGCCAAGGCGAGATATCCGGACGGGTGCTTTACGTCGGCGTCCTCGGTAGGGACAAGAACCTCGACTGCTTCGTCTATCAGCAAAGCGAGGGCCAGTATGCCTGCGTGACGGGCGATGATCAGGTCCGTTCGCTGTCCATCGCCAGCGGCATGGTCACGCCGGTGAGCGGGGTCATGACCTCGACCTTCGGCCCGCGTAAGCATCCCATCCTAGGCACGGTTCGAATCCACAAAGGCGTCGACTGGGCGGCTCCGATCGGCACGCCGATCATGGCGGCCTTCGACGGCGAGATCAGCTTCCAAGGCGATGGCGGCAGCTATGGCAATCTGGTCAAGATGGCCCATGCAAACGGACGCGAGACACGCTATGCGCACATGCAGAAGTTCGCCATCGCCAGCGGCGTCGGCACCAAGGTGAAGGCCGGCGACGTCATCGGCTATATTGGCACGACCGGGCTCTCGACCGGACCGCATCTGCATTTCGAACTCTATCAAAACGGCGAGGCAATCGATCCGCTCGGAACGCCCACCACGGTTGCTGCCGGCGCTGACGCCCGCTCCGGCGGATCCGGCAGCTCCGGCGATTCCGCCGTTGAGACGCTAACCGATCGTATCGTGCATGTCGAAAGCGGCGGCAGCGCCCGCGCCAAGAACCCCAACTCATCAGCAACCGGCGCTGGCCAGTTCATCACCAAGACCTGGATCCGGATGATGAACACTTATCGCCCCGATCTTGCCCGTTCGCTCTCGACCGCTGACCTGCTTGCGCTTCGCTACGACGTGACGCTGTCGCGTGAGATGGTGCGCAACCTCGCGCGCGAAGGCGAGGCTTATCTGCGCGCGCGCGGCCACCAGATAACCGCAGGGCGCCTTTACCTCTGCCACTTCCTTGGCATGGAAGGCGCGCACCAGGTGCTGGCTGCGTCCGGCTCGTCGCAACTGAACGCCGTTCTGGGGTCAGCGGTGATCGAGGCCAATCCTTTCCTCATCGGCAAGACCGCTGGCTATGTTATTGACTGGGCCGAGCGGAAGATGGGTCAAAAAGTGCTGCGCGTGGCGACAGACGCGGGCCAGCCGGCGACGACCACGACCGAAATCCGACAGACATCACCGGGGTTCGAAAAATACAAGCAGGCCATAACGGCGCTGCTCAATTCGATCCAAGGGGCGTTTCAGCCGGGCTAATGCATATCGCTGTTAAATGATCGCCTGTTGGCGACAGCCTACTCGGTCCTGACGCGCATCTCCACGCGGCGGTTGACTGGATCATAAGGATCGGCGACGCGCGGATGCGATTTGCCGAGGCCGATTGCTTCCAGTCTGGCAGATTCTACGCCGTTGGCCGTCAGGAAGGCCGCCACCGACCGCGCCCTTTGCTGCGAAAGTTCCTGGTTATAGCGGTCCGAGCCAGTCGCATCGGTATGACCTTCGACGACAAAGCTGAACGTGCTCAGCCGATTGTCCTTCAGCGCCTTGGCGAACTCATCGAGTTCGGTGCGCGCAACCTGGTCGAGTTGCGCGGAATTAAGGGCGAAATTGATCATCATATCGAGGCCGGCCTTTTGGGAGGTTGAGCCAGTCTTCTCGGCCTTGCTCTTGCACTCTTCCTCCGTGCCGACGCAGATGCCGCGCGAAGCACCCAGATTGCCGGGCTGGCCGGCGAAGAACTTCACGATGTCTTCCGACTTCTGAAGCGGATCGGCGGATACGTGCGTCGTAAGAAGCATGGCCACCAATGCCAAGGCTGAACTGCCCAATCGCATGACCGTCACTCCTGTCCGAGTGGATTTCGCTGGCGGCTACCATATCAAATCGGGAAGCGATTGTCTGTGGACAAACGCAATTCGCTCGTGTCCGCCACCGTTAAAGGCTGACGCTTGACCGGCGCTCGGCCACAGGCTTGAGTGTTTGTCTGCTGGCTTTCAGGGGGGCAGCCATGGCTAACGAACTCGGATACAGAACGGCACGGGATCTGTTTCTTGCTTGTCCCGCCATCGCCAGGGACATGAAATCGCTGGCCACCGGTCAGCCGCCGCTTGATTTTTGCCGTAACCTGCTTGCCGGGCGAGTCCCGGAAGAAGCAGTCACGTTCTGTGCCTACCTCCTCCCCGAGCGAGCCGCCGTCTGGTGGGGACATGAATGCCTGAGGAATGTCGCCGAGCTCCTCGGGAACCGGGATCTCGATTTGCTGGCGCTTGTTCATGCCCGCGTCGGCGAACCCGACAACCCCCACCATCAATCCGTCTTGAGCAAGTCCTTGGACCTGCCGCCGGCAACGCCGGCCGCCTGGATCGCTCTGGCAGCAGTATGGCGTGACCCGACCCTCAAAATGGAATCGAGCGGATTTCCTGCCGCCCATGCCGTCAATGCCGCGATCCTCGCTGGACTGGCCCGCGCCGCGCTGGCGGACCGGTTTACCTTGCTTTCCGCCTTTGTCGAGATGGGCATCCAGATGGTGGAGATGGAGGCCTAACGGCATTCGCCTCCCCTGCTCGCCTTCACCGGCGCTGGCAGCAGCCCAGCATCACTGGCAGCCGCCTTGCGCCCATCTGGCCAGCGCGACCTTGAATCGGGTACCGAGCGGATGCTGCAGCCGCAGGACCGAGACGTCGTTGGCAGCGAAATTCTTCGCCTGCTCGCAGATCCGGGCCTCATTCCACTCATGGCAGCTATCGCAGTGCTTGCCTTCCCAGACCGACTTGTCGAGACCTTCCACCGGACTGAACAGCGGTTCGCCCTTGATCAGTTGGGCGATGCTCTTGCCGTCGATCGCCGGCTCCCCGAACTTGACGGGACGATCGAAAAAGATGGGGCCGTCGGTGGCCAGTTTCGGGATCTTCGCACGGAGAACATCGAGCGCAAGCTGATCGTCATCCTGGACCGACGACCCGCCGGTTTTGCGCGTCCCGGAGCTGGCTTCAGCCGGCGGGGTGCTCGACTGCCCGACGATCAGCGGCGCGTTGAGATCGACCTTGTGCAGGACAACCTCGGTGGTCAAGGAAACATTGGCCCAGGGGCGTTGCTTGCCGGCCGTCGCCTTGAAGACGTCGCTGGTCACCCTGTTCATCGCTTCGGTGATGGAGACATTGGATTCCCCAATGTGCTGAAGCAATGCCGTCGTGAAGGGCGAGTGGTCGCCCGACCCATCATAGGCGAGCTGGTTGGGACTGGCAGCGAACGCAACGAGCGTTCCCGCGCCCCCATTTTCGATCGCGATTTCCGCAAGGCCGCTGCTTGCACCTTTGATGCCCGCGGTCTTAGCCAGCACATCGGCCAAGGGATTGTCCCGGCATGCGTCCAGAAACACCAACCTTACGCTGGTCTCGCGAGACATCTGACGCAAAATGAAATCGACGGACACGGCCTCAAAGTCGAGCGACGTTTCATCCTCGAGCGCGGCATCGACCGGAAGCAGGTAGTTCTTGCCTGAAACCTGCAAGCCATGTCCGGCATAGAAGAAAAGCGCGACATCGGCGCCGCGCACCTGCTTTGCGAACTGGGCGACCGTGGCCTGCGTCTGCTGCTTGGTCAGGTCGAAGCCGGAGACCACATCGAAACCAAGGTTCTGCAGGCGCTCGGCCATGGCCTGGGCATCGCGCACCGGATTGGCGAGCGGCGCGGCGTGCTGATATTGCGAGTTGCCGAGCACCAGCGCGACACGGCGCTCGGCAGTCGCGGCGGTCACAGTCAAAAGCAAGACAATCGCCACAAGGCCAGCGCCGCGAAACAAGCCAGCGCAAAACGCGAATGGACGGGAGCCCACCCCGACCTCAGTTCGCGAGCTTCGTGGCGGAGAATTCGATGCGCCGATTGAGTGCCTTGTTCTTTGGCGTATCGTTGGCCGCAACCGGCCGCTCCTCGCCATAGCCGGTGGCACTGATCTGGCGGCGCTGCACGCCATCGGCGACCAAAGCATCGGCAACCGCCTGGGCGCGCCGTTCGGAGAGCGCTTTGTTTGCCTCTGGCGAACCATCCGCGTCAGTGTAGCCAGCGACTTCCACATTCAGGGTCGGGCATTTGCCGACGACACCCTCAACCTCGGCGAGCAACGGACGGCTCTTAGCATCGAGTCTGGCGCTGGCTGGACGGAAATAGATGGCTCCGGTGCGCGATAACACTGCAAACCGGTTGAGGCACTCCTCGTCGCTGAAGTTGGCTTTCGCGGCGTCGGTGGCCACGGGACCGACTTCGGTGCCGCTGGCCGCGACTGTCTGCCCAGCGGCCGGCTTGCTGCCCTCAGCAACAAAGACGAAGTCGAAGGACACCGAGGCAGTGGGCACTATGTTCGTCACATTGGCGGCCTGCTGCAGCTTGTCGACGTTCGGCAGCAGGCCAAAGTCCTCCACATGCACCGCAACGGGAGCCTCGGAAGCAACCGAGACCTGGGTGTCACTGATCATGGTGACGACGACGCTCGCCTCCAGGTCCTTATCGACTCCGTGTAGACTGAGCCGGAACGGCAAAGTTGCCTTGATCCGGCGTTTGGCCGGCAAGTCGGCAAATGCAGCCGGGTCCACCTTTGCCCTCAGTTCGGCCGTCGGGTACTTGAATGTTTCGAAGAACAGGAATCGCATGCGCACGTTGCGGAGGTCGACGCCCGTGTCGACGGAATTGAGATCGAAGCTGATCTTGGCATCACCGGCGGAATTCAGCGTGCCGGTGATATTCCTGATCTTGTTGGTCTCGACGATCGTGTTTTTCTTGACCGACTGATAGGTAAGCACCGAAGCGTCGGGATCGAGCGTCCAGTTCGGCGCGGCACTCGCTGTCCGCGGTCCAAGGACCAGCAATTCCAATATGGCTACGATGATCAGGCCAGCACGCCGCGCTTTTGCTCGCGCTTGCCAGAATGCAATGACTTCGAACATGGAAGGCCCCCGCCAGGCAACCCGATCCCGCTAACGGCACGCCGCAACCATAGAGCACTTGTTCCTGCTTGGCGAGCAGTTCCAGCGCGTTGTGGCCTACGATAGCCCTGCACCGCGTCGTGCGCTGTAGAGGCGCTATCCCCCCCAGCCACCGCCACCACCACCACTACCGCCACTACCGCCAGCGCCACCGCCGCCCAAGGGCGCAATGACTGGGGTGGTCTCGGTCTTGATCGGCGTAAGCAGTTTCTTGGCGGTCACATTTTTCTGCTTGACCACCTTTGGCGCGGTCGTCGTGCGAACAGAGTTCGTACGATGTTTTGTCGTCGTCGGTTCGAGCGGGGGTGCAATGGTCGTGCACCCTGCCACCGTGAGGGATAGGACCGTTGCGACGATTACCTGTTTTAATGCCCAGCCCATCTGTTGCTCCATGTTATCAGAACACGTCCCGGCGCGGGTTGGCTTGCTCCCAGACCGCCCTGGCCGTCCTGACCAGTTGATCGTCCAACGAACCGTTCGCCGAAATCTTCGATTTCAGGTCCCCACGCATTTGCTTCAGGGCCGCCGTCTTCACCCTGGAGCCAAATTTCGACAGCGTATTCCTGGCATCGGGAATTTCGTTGCGAAGATCGAGCGCGGCCGCGAAAGCAAGGTAGCGCACCGCCAAGGCCTGGTCCGCCTGTTCACCCCTTTGCATCTCCAGAGCTGCGCGATCATACGCAGCCGACTGGTCGCCGCGCGCCGTCGCCAGCTCGAACAACCTTTGCGCTTCTGCAAGATCCTGCTGCACGCCGACACCGTCCCTGTACATACGCGCCAGGCTGCCGGGAGCGTAGGGCTGGCCAAGATCCATCGATTTCTGAAAAAGCGAGAGCGCTGTCTTGGGATCCTTCTCGACACCCGTGCCGGCGAGGTAATTGCGGCCGAGCAGGTTCATCGAATACATGTCCTGCCGCTCGACGCCAGCCTTGAGGAAAGCCACGGCGCGAGCTGCATCGGCAGGCACGCCATTACGGCCTTCGGTGAAGATGGCAGCGAGATCGTTCATGGCATAAGTGTGCCCCATCGCCGCCGCCTTGAGCAGCAGGTCCAGCCCTTTGGCGGTATCACGCTCGACGCCATAGCCGTTGAACAAAGCGCGACCCCACGAGGTCATGCCATAGGGGTCGCCCTTGCCGGACGCTGCAGCATAAAAGGTATTGGCCTGCTTGCGATTGACGGGCATTCCCGTTCCCGTCGCGTTGAGGTAGCCAAGCTCGAACACTGCGCGCACATGCCCCTTATCGGCAGCCTCCTGGATCGCCTTCAAGGCCTCATTGACCTTCCCGGCGGCAAGCAGTGCCCGGCCGAGTTGGTAGTGGAAGCGGGCGACGTCCGGATACCCTTTCACCGCCGCCCGGCAGACCTCCGCGGCGTTGTTGCTGATTTCGTTCGGCAGCAGGCCGGGGACGACGCCCTGCAGGTCAAGAGGCTCACCGGCCTCCCTGTCGCATGGGTCGACGCTTGGCGACAGCTTCATCGTCGCCGGCTTTGACGACGTGTTGTCGGCCCTGATTTCGAAGCCGACGATCAGTGGCTGGACGGCGCCGATCTGGGGTTCGTAGCGCAAGTGGTCGACTTCATTGGCCATCAGGCTTGAATCCGGTGACAAGGTCCGATCCGGCAGCGACAGCGTTCCCGTTGCCGGATAGTCTGCAAGTTTCAGGCTGACCGCCGGATCCGTAGTTGGGAAATCGAGATGCAACGGAACCGGGCCGACGCCGACCGGAATCTGGACCTCATGGTTTTCGATTGCTTCGGCGGCGCCCGCAATATGAATACCGCGTTCCACTGCTTGCTGCTTCTGCTCGGACTCGAGCGAGGCTATAAGTTGCTTGCCCTCGGCACCCTCACCATTCTTGACCCGGAACACCAGGATGCCCCGGGATTCACCTCCCCAATTGTCGTGCGTTGAATAGGCCAGCATGTCGACTTGTTCCTGGGCCCCGGCACCTTTGGGGACGTCCATTCGCAATCGAGGGAGATCCTTGCCGGCAATCGGCTCCCCCGCCGCAACCGCCTTGCCATCCAAGATCAGACGCCCTAGCGCCGGCTGCCTGTCGATGCTGACGGTGACCGCACCGCCATCGACATCGACCGGCTCCGGCAGGTCGAGCGCGACAGGGCCGACGCCGGACGGTACGACCTTTTCCAACACGGGCGGCAGTGCAGGCCGGTTGGCGCGACGCATGAGGACGACCTCGTCGATCAGCGACGAGTTTTCCCAAGGCACCTGCTTTCCGGCCGTAGCCTCCACCACATCCCGGCGGACGGCCGCCATGACCGAGCGTATCTCCTGGTTCGGCGCCAGCGCGCGGCGGGAGAAGGCGGAGGAAAAAGGACTGAGGTCGCCACTTCCGTCATAAGCGACAGCACCGGGCTCGGTGGCGAAGGCTATAAGCGTGTTCAGCGAACTTTTAACCTGCGCAAGGCCGGTGTTGCCAGCGACGATGAGCTGGTCTCGCAACCAATAGTCTTTGCGCGGAAACGGATTGTTGCGGCAGGCGTCGAGGATGATCACTTGGATCTTCGATTTCGTCCTCAACTGCTGCAGCACATCATCGAGCTTGACGGCCTGAACCTCAATGTCGGCCGCGTTCTTGAGCGATGCATCGACGGGGATCAGGAAATTTTCACCGCCGATCTGAAAGCCGTGGCCGGAATAATACACGATCGCCAGATCGGCACCGTCCGCCGCCGCGAGGTAGTTGCGGAACTGTTTTTCGAATTCGATCTTGGTGAGATCCTTGGCGACGAACACGTCGAATCCAGCCAGCCGAAAGGTGCTCGACACGTCCTCGGCATCCTTGTCCGGATTCTTGAGGGCGGGAATTTCGCGGTATTCGGAATTGCCGATGACAAGGGCCACCCTTCGATCGGCACAAGCTTGGAACGCCGTGAAGCTCGCGAGCATCAGGGCCGCAATGAACGCAAAACATCGCAGCATGGCGCATCCTTAACTGCTCATGACCTGGGGTGCACAAGACACAGCTTGCGACACCTGGTCTGTTAAAGACTTCACAATCTGCCGAGACGGCAAGGTCGCACCCGCGATCGATGGCAGATGCTGTTCCCACAAGTGCTAAAATAACCCAGTGGCGTGGGGACCGCAATAAGCTGGGCGAACGCGACCGAGCCTGCGGTGGTATCGGGGCCCTGCAGGGCTGGTTGCAGATGGCTAGCACGACAAAGGGCGGCGACGAACAGGCTCGGTTCGATCGCGCAAGCGACGATCAAAGCTACCAAGGGCAGTCGGTTCAGGAAGACAAGGGCCGGGTTGCATATCTACCCGCCCTGCCACTTGCGCCCGCCGGCACACCACTAATCACTTCACGTGGTTGGAGGCCGGTCAGCGCATGCTCGTTCGGATCGATGGGGCCCAGCTTCGACGACCCGGAAGCGGCCGCGCTGCGTCATGCGCATGTTCATCCGAACACGGTGCTGGCTGGGGTCCATTCCAAGCTGCGACGGCGACTAGGCCATTGCTACACACCGTGTTGACCTCTGTGGCAGGCGCTTCATTCCAGCGGAGGAGCCGGAAATGGCGTTCACAGTGATCTGGTACGGACGGCAGGGCGTTTTTGACAAGGTGACCTTTGACGCTGAAAAGACGGCCAAAGATCACGCAATCGCCATGTTCCAGACCGAAGGGTTGACGACGGCGTCATATGCGTTGAAGTTCGCAAGGACAGCGGTACTGTCGTCTTCAGCCACGCCGAGAACTAGTCAGTAGGAGGCCGCTTCCGTGCCCGAACATAGGCAAGTTCCCGCTTTATGAAAGGTTGATTGCGACATTGCGCAGGAGCGCAACCGATTTTCGCATACCTTCCATCGGGGTCAGCATCATGTCCTCGTGCTCGATTGACAAGACATCGTCGTAGCCAACCTGCTTGAGCGCGGTACAGAACTGCCGCCACCAGGTCTCACCGTGACCGTATCCGAGTGTGATGTAATTCCAGGCCCGTTCGGCATAGAGGTTTGGTGGGCGCGGATCGAGCGTGCCGTCGATGGCCGCCGTGATTGGCTCGATCCGGGTATCCTTGGCGTGGACATAGTAGATGGCCGAGCCGAGCGTGCGGATGGCGGCAATCGGGTCCGCCCCCATCCACAGCGGATGACTAGGGTCATAGTTGGCGCCGACCGTTTCTCCGACAGCGTCACGCAGCTTGAACAATGTCTGGACATTGTACACGGACTGATGGCCATGCAGTTCCAGGCATAGTTTGTGGATGCCGAGGTTGTTTGAAAACGCGACGAGGTCGCGCCAGTAGGGAATTATCCGCTCTTCCCACTGATAGCGCTGGATCTTGAGGCATTCCGGCGGCCAATCGGTGATGATCCAGTTCGGGTTGGCGTCACCCGGCCCGCCCGGCAGGCCCGACATCATGACTACACGATCAATCTCCATCAGGCCGGCCAGCCGGATGGTGTCCTGTGTCACGCTATGGTGGACCTTGCCCTGCGGCCCCGGGTGCAGTGGATTGCCCGAGCAATTGAGCGCCGCAATCGTCAGCCCGTGATCCTGGACCTTGGCAACGAAGTCCTTGCGCGTGGCAGCGCTCGCCAGCATGGCCTGCAGGTCGATATGGGGCGCGGACGACCAGTTGCCGCAGGCGAACTCCAATGTCTGCAGTCCAAGCTCGGCCGAGGCGCGCAACATCTCGTCGAATGAGAGGTCGCCGAGACTGTCCGTAATCATCCCGATCTTCATCTGGAAGCTCCTCGTTCGATTGCACTAAAACCTGACGGTCTCGAACCTGCCCGACCTAGCGGAGGCAAGCGCGGCCTCGCACAGGATCATCGCTTTCCGGCCGTCGCTTGCCGTGACGTCGGGCCGTCGCCCTGTTTCGACGCAGATAATGAAATGATCGATCTCGGCGGCATAGGACTCGGCATAGCGCTCAACGAAAAAGTAATATGGTTTGTCGCGCGATATCGCCTTTGCGCCTGATATTTCGACCGATGTCGGCTCCCTGTTGCCGGCCCGCAGCATCCCATCCGCGCCATGCACCTCGATGCGCTGGTCATAGCCGTAGGCGGCCCTGACGCTGTTGTTGATGTGACATTGCCGGCCGGACGCCGTGCGCAGCACGAACATCGCGGTATCGTAGTCCCCCAGCTTGGCATATTGCGGCGCGACAAGTGACGACCCGGTCGCGAAGAGCTCCACCGGCTCCTCGCCCAACAGGTTTCGTGCCATGTCGAAGTCGTGGATAGTCATTTCCCGGAAGACGCCCCCTCCCCCGGCCAGCGCTTCCTCGGTTTCCGGTTCCGGATCCCGGCTGGTGATGATGACCTGTTCAATGGCGCCGATCTCGCCTTGCGCAAGGCGGGCCTTCAGCGCCCGAAAACTCGGGTCGAACCGACGGTTGAATCCGATCTGAAAGGGCACACCTGCCTTCTCGACAGCCGCCAGACATTGATCCGTGCGCTTGAGATCAAGATCGATTGGCTTTTCACAGAAGATCGCCTTGCCTCTGGCGGCCGCGGCCATGGCCAGGTCCGCATGCGTTCTCGTTGCCGAAGCAATGAACACCATGCGAATCGATGGGTCATTCATCACGCTCTCGGTGTCGACGATTTCAGCTCCTGTCAGGGCAGAGACCTTCGCAGCGGCCTCGGTGTTCGGATCGACGATGTAGCGCAGGCGCACCCGAGGATGGCGCGCCAGGTTGGCTGCATGCACCTGGCCGATAAGGCCCGCTCCGAATAGACAGACATCGATCATGGGTTTGATTTCCCTGAAAGGCCGCGTGGTGTCGCGCGGCCTTGAACGTGGCCGGGACGGCGACTTGATTGAGGTGAGTGGCTGCCCAGCCGGGTCGTCATTTCACGGCTCCCATGGTCAGCCCGCGAACCAGATGGCGCTGCACCAGAAGCGCGAAGAAGACGATCGGCAGCGCGCCGATGACGCCGGCCGCCGACATTGAGGCCCAGTCGGTGTCGATGCGGCCGATCAGCGTGGCGGTGCCGCGCGGCATCGTCATCGCCCGGGGCGTGGCCGTCAGCGCCAGCGCGAACAGGAATTCGTTGAAAGTGACAAGCACGGCAAAGATGGCGGTCGCCGCGAGGCCGGGTGCTGCCAGCGGCAGGGTAATGCGCCGGAACGCACCGAAACGGGAATCGCCATCGACCATGGCGGCTTCCTCGAGATCCACGGGGATTTCGCGAAAGAAGCTCTCCATCATCCAGACGCAGAAGGTGATGTTGAAGGCGGTGTAGGTGGCGATCAAACCCAACCAGCTGTCGAGCAGGCCGAGCTTGAGCATCAGCAGATAGACCGGGATCAGGATGACGACCGGCGGCACGATGCGCAGCGTCAGCAGGAACAATCCGACCTTGCGCTCCATCGCGAAAGGCAGGCGAAAGCGGGCGATCGCATAGGCCCCCATGGCGCCGGCGACCAGGGCGATCGCCACGGAGAAGAATGTCACCACCAGCGAGTTGGTCAGATAGGCGCCAAACTGCTTCTCCGTGAACAGCCTAATGTAATTGTCCAGAGTCGGAACATGCGGATAGAGCGTGCCTTCCTGGGTGATCTCGCGATTGGACTTCAGCGAGGTCGAGACGAGCCAGTAGATGGGCAAGAGCACGATAGTCAGCACCGCGCTCATTACCCCGATGCGGGCCAGACGACTGTTCATGATGCGTCGACCCTGCGCAAAAGCCGCACGGCGCTGAAGGCCAGGGCAAGCACGACGAGACCGATGGTGACGAAAAGTGCCGCCGCATAGCCCGTCTGCTGGAATTTGAAGGCGGTGTCATAGCCGTAGATCGAGACCAACCGCGTCGCCTCGCCCGGTCCGCCCCGGGTGAGCACGAATACCTGGTCGAACGTGCCGAAGGCGTCGATCGTTCGAAGCACGATGGCGATCGCCAGCACGGGCCGCATCATCGGAAAGGTCAGGTCGGCAAACACCCGCCAGTTGCCGGCACCGTCGACGCGGGCGGCCTCGAAGGGTTCGTGCGGTAGCGACTGCAGGCCGGCCAGCAGGATCAGGAACATCAGCGGCGTCCATTCCCAGACATCGAGAACGACGAGGCCGATGAAGGCCTTGACGGGGCTGCCGAGGATCTGCACCTGGCGGCCGCCCGTCCACTCGGAGATTGCCGTCAGCATACCGGCGTCGCTGGCGTAGATCAGCCGGAAGACGATGGCGACGACGACCGGCGTGATCACCATCGGGATGATCAGAATGGTTCTGAGCAAGCGGATGCCGCGAAATTCCCGCAGGCAAAATAGCGCCAGGGCAAAGCCCAGGATCGCCTCGAAGGTGACCGACAGGGCGACGAATTCGACCGTCACCCAGAGCGAGTTCAAAAACTGCGGGTCGCTCCACAGCTGGATGTAGTTATGCGTGCCGACATCGGCGACGACCGAGCCGTAGCGATAGACCTTGGTGCTGGCGCGCAGACCGTCCCACAAGGGATAGACGAGCACGCCAAGCACGATCAGCAGGCCTGGTGCCAGCATGAGATAAGGGAGGGCGAGGTCGAGCCCCGCCCCCTGCAGACGATATTTGCGGCTCTGCGTCCCGCCGTTTCCCATCAATAGTAGCCGACCGAAGACAGGTAGTCCTTGACCTGCTTGGCGGCATTGTCCAATGCGGCCCCGCCACCCGAGCCAGCCTGCAGCGCCTTGTTGAGTTCGATGCCGAGCAGTTCCTCGACCTTGGCCCAGTCTGGCGTGCGCGGCCTCGGCAGGGCGCCGGCGTCGAGCTGCTGCAGAGCGACCGGGATCAGCCGGTTGCCGGGCTTAGCAATGCCGAAGGCGCTGCGCTTGACCGGAATGGAACCTGCTTCCGACAGCTTGGCCTGGATGTCGGCGCTGACATACCACTTCAGGAATTCGACCGAATTGGCCTTGTTGGGCGCCGATTTCGGAATGCCGGCGATGAAGATGCCCATCTGGGCGATCGCCGCAGTGTGCTTCGGCACGACGCCGAAATCGAGCTTGCCAGCCACCTTGGTCTGTGTCGGATCGTCGGCCTTCAGCGCATTGCCGGAATACTGGATGATCGCGCCTGCTTCGCCGCCGAGGATCGCCGCACCTTCCTGGTCCGAGTCGAACTCGACGACGCCGCTCGGCGCGTTTTGCTTCATGGTGCCGACGAAGAATTCTGCCGAGGCCTTGCCTTCGGCGGAGTTGAAGACCGGGTTCCACTTGTCGTCGAAGAAGGAGCCACCAAATGACAGGAAGACCGGGTACCAGCTGGTCACGATCGGATTGCCGGAAACGCCGCGGAACACGACCGGATATTTGATCTTGCCCGCCGCCACGCCTTCCTTGCCCTTGGCGATGACCTCGTCCCAGGTTTTCGGCGCACCGCTCGTGTAGACGTCGTTGCGGTAAGTCAGGGTCTGCAGATCGCCGACGAACGGCACGCAGATAAGCGTCGGCGTGGCGGTTTCGAAGCCTTTCACGCGTGCGCCCTTCTGCGGCGGCCAGTAGCCCATGTCGATCATCGAGCCAATCCAGTCCTTGTCGCCGCCGTCGATGCCGGCCGCTCCAAGATCCTCGAGCACATTGGCGGCGCCGAACTGCGGCACCCATGGATCGTCGAGAAGATAGAGGTCGTACTGGCCGGCGCTGTTCTTGGCGTCGGCGAACCACTTCTCCAGCGTCACGCCATATTCATCCTCGAGGAATTCGATGTCGAAGCCGGCATCCTTGGCCAGCGGGATGATCTTCTGTTTGAACGGCGTCAGGCCGCCATCGGCGAAAGCGCCGATGATCACCTTCTTGCCGGCCGCCCTGGCCGGGACAGGCAGGCCGAGTACGGTAAGGGCGGTGCTGGCAAGCGCCAAGTCAAGTCCTCCCTTGAGTACGGAGCGGCGAGTAAGTCTGCTTCTGCTGGACTGCGTCATTTCACTCTCCATCACTGTTGACCCTGTGGACGGCCGTGAGGCCGGCCGAATTGAAGAAGCATGCGTTCGACACATCAAAAGTGACCGCGATATTGGCGCCCACCGCGCCCCTGAAGTCGCGGCCAGCGCGGACCGAGACATTGCCGCCGCCGATGCGAACATTGACCAACGTCTCGTTGCCCATAGGTTCGACAACATAAATTTCACCAGGCAGCGCGTTGGGCGCGCCCGGTGCCGAAACGCTCATGTCTTCCGGCCGCAGCCCGATCTCGACCACTTGCGCCACACGGCATGCCGCCAGTCGGGCAGCGGGGATCGGAACCAGCGTTCCACCGATCGCGATGCCTTGTTCGGCAAGCGCGACCGGAAGGATGTTCATCGGCGGATTGCCGACGAAGGTGGCCACGAAACGGTTGGCTGGGCGATCGTAGATATCGCCCGGCGGTGCCATCTGCTGCAGCTCACCGGCGTGCATCACCGCGACGAAGTCCGCCATGGTCAAAGCCTCGACCTGGTCGTGGGTGACATAGAGGGTGGTTGCGCCGAGCCGCTGACAAAGCCGCTTGATCTCGCCGCGCATGGTCAGGCGCAACCTTGCGTCCAGGTTCGACAGCGGCTCGTCCATGAGGAAGGCCGCCGGATCGCGGACGATGGCACGCGCAAGCGCCACCCGTTGCCTCTGGCCGCCCGAGATCTGGCGCGGCCGGCGATCGAGCAGGTGGCCGATCTCGAGAACCGCTGCGACCTCGTCGATCTTGGCGCGACGCTCGCCGTCCGGCATGCTGCGGATCCACAAGGGATAGCCGATGTTCTCGCCAACCGTCATCTGGGGATAGAGCGCATAGCTCTGGAACACCATGGCGATGTCGCGGTCGCGAGGCTGCAGCCGGGTGACCTCACGCTCGCCGATGAAGAGCTTGCCGGCGGTCGGCATGTCGAGACCGGCAAGGATGCGCAACGCCGTCGTCTTGCCGCAACCCGAAGGACCGAGCAGGGCCAGGAACATGTGGTCGGGGACGGCAAGGTCAAGCGAGCGCAAGACGTTCAGCGCGCCGTAGTTCTTGACCACCCCTTGGTACAGGACAGAACTCATTGCCGCTCCCTAGCGCCCCGAAGGGTATCAGTTCTCCCGTTCATTGACCTCGAAACCGGCCTCGAGGGCCAGGTCGCGCAGGTTGCGATAGCCCATCGTCGCATAGGTAAGCGGATGAGCCTTGCCAGGATCCTGTTCGGCCTCGACCACCAGCCAGCCGGCATAGCCATTGTCGGCGAGCAGCCGCAAAAGCGTCAAATAGTCAATGGACCCATCTCCCGGCACGGTGAAGATGCCTTCCATCACCGCGCCCATGAAGCTCATATCCAGGGCGCGAGCGCGCTTCAGCACATCCGGGCGCACATCCTTGCAGTGCACGTGGACGACGCGGCCGACATGCCGCCGCAGCAACGTCTCGGGATCTCCGCCGGAAAACAGGCAATGGCCGGTGTCATAGAGGAGGCCAACGGCTTGCCCTGAACTGGCCATCAGCCTGCCGATCTCGTGATCGGTCTCGATGATGGTTCCCATGTGGTGGTGAAAGGCCATGCCGATGCCGAAATCCGCGAACCGTTCGGCCAGTCGCGTGATCTTGTTGCCGTAGGACTTCCACTCGCCGTCGGCAAGCTTGGGACGCTGCGAGATCGGATCGTGAATGGCGCCATGGCGGCCGCGCGAGGTATCGGCGTAGACGACGTGCTTGGCGCCGAGGTCGCGCAGCAGCGTCAGATGCGGCAGGATGGCGTCAAACTCCTCTTCGACCTCCTTTTCGCAGATCCGGCCATCGTACCAGCCGGAGACCAGCTTAAGATCATAGGCCGCGAGAACTGCAGCCAGCGCCTTGCTGGCACGCGGGAACTTGCCGCCGAGCTCCGTTCCCGCATAGCCGGCTTCGGCCGTTTCGGAAAGGCAGACCTCGAGTGGTGTATCCCCGCCCAGCTCGGGCACGTCGTCGTTGCTCCATGTGATCGGATTTATGCCTATGCGGACAGCCATCATCGCTCCTCATCGGACAGGCCATGCCGTTGCTGGCGGCGCCTCATCTGAACCCAATCAGGTCGGTGAAGGCGTTCCACGTGTGGTCTGTCCGGCCCGTCGCTTCCTCTTTCTTTTCATCTAAGCGCCGATCTGTCTCCATCGCGAGAGCCAGTTTGACGGGAAGTGAAGGTGCCAGTTTCAATTGGCGCGGCGCTCGCTTAAGCTCGATCAGCTCTCTTGCCGCGAGGCCTTTCCGATGCAGATATCAAGGCGAAGGCGCCAAGCCTTTCCGATGGACGCGCTGATTATCGATCGGACAATCGATGAACCGATCCATCGCCAGCTCTATAGGCAGATTGCCGCCATGATCCGTGGGCGTCGTCTGGCGCCGGGATCGGAATTGCCATCGACGCGGGCTTTGGCTGAGGATCTGGGCCTCGCCCGCAACACTATCGTCGGTGCGTATGACCAGTTGGCGACGGAAGGCTATCTCGCAAGCCGGCAGGGCGCGCGCCCGGTGGTCATCGACCTGCCCGTGAACTCGACCGATCTAGGCAGCAAACCCATGGCCACGGCAATCCAGCGCCCGCTTTCCAGGCGCGGCGAGAGCCTGATGCAGCAACCCTTCCATCACGGATCGCCGGGACGCTTTGCCTTTCATCCGGGCATGCCGGACCCGCAAAAGTTCCCGTTTGGCGTCTGGGGCAGGCTGCTCGCACGCCGGGCAACGTTTGGCGCCGACATGTTGTTCGGTACCTATCATGTGACCGGCCTGCCGGCGCTCAAGGAAGCGATTGCCGGCTATCTGATCTCGGCCAGGGGGGTGCGGTGTTCTCCCGAACAGATCGTCGTGACGACGGGAGCGCAGGCGGCGTTCGATCTGCTGGCGCGCCTGCTGCTCGATCCGGGCGACACGGTCTGGCTGGAGGAACCGGGCTATTACGCGGCCAAGGCGACTTTCACGGTCGCCGGCGCCAATATTGTGCCGCTTGTCGTTGACCGCGACGGCTGGCAGATGAACCAGCCCGAGGTTTCACCGCGCCTGATCTACGTGACGCCCGCCTGCCAGCATCCTTTGGGGATCACGATGCGCATGGACCAGCGGCTGCGGCTATTCGAAATCGCCGAGCGCAACAATTCCTGGATCATCGAAGATGATTTCGACGGCGAGTACAGATTTCAGGGAAGGCCGGTCCCCGCCATACAGAGCATGGATTACGCTGACCGGGTCATCTATGTCGGCACCTTTGCCAAGTTGCTGTTTCCGGCGCTCAGGCTGGGGTTCATGGTCTTGCCGGCCGCCTTGTGCAAGGGCATTCCGCATGCGCTGAGCACCACCGGGCAATTCGCACCCCTGGTGCTTCAGGCGGCGCTAGCCGATTTCATCGATGAAGGTCACATGAGCCGCCACCTCAAGCGCATGCGCCGCATTTACGCCGAGCGACGCAAGTTTTTCTACGAATTGTGCGAGACCGAACTGGCCGATCACATCACTCTTTCGGCGGCGGAAGCCGGTATCCAGGTCGTTGCCTCGCTTCACGAACGTTGTGACGATCGGGCGGTCGTGCATTGTGCCGACAAACTCGGTGTCAACGCATCGCCGCTGTCGAAATATTACTGGTCATCCTCCGGCAATGGCCTGGTGCTTGGCTATGCCGCCTGCAACAAGGCCGAGAGCGAGGCGGGAATGCGACGTCTACGCCAGGCCATCGAGCACGTACGGACCTTGCCGTGAGCCCGTCTGCCCGCGATGAAGTGGTGGTTGGCGCCGCCAGACTGCCGCCGGTGTTTCGGTCAAGTATGCCAACTACTCGGTGCTAACTACGTCCGGGTTATTCTGAAGGGTGAAACATCCGGAAATGGGGGCGGACTGAATGGCAGGCCCGAGGATTTACAAGAGGTTGAGACTTGCCGCTTCGCTTCGGTCCACCGTTGCCGATCCGCTGCACAGCGTGCTCCGCTATGCGCCGAATTTGCTGCTCCCTTGGAGCAGGCTGTACAACCGGCTCGACCCAGGCGAAGGTTAGTTGGGCAGCTATCGGCCAATGTTGAAAAAGCTGTCCTAACGTTCGCCGACCAGAATACCGCCGATGCCTCCAGCTCTGTTTTTACACCATCACAGTTGGGGACTACACACCTAGGATTTTTGCTCTGGAGGACGAGAGACCCTTTCGCGTACGGACTGCTCTGTCGTGTCAGCCGCAGACTTGACGATTTCACCAATCTGGTCGGCCACCGTGCCTGGTTGTGTGTCCTGCCGTCCAGCTTCCTGCTTGATCGTCTCATAGGCGTCTGCGGCAACCTGCTTGGCCTGATCGACGCCTTGCTCGAGTATGCTCTCCGATGTCTGGCGAAGCTTCTCGCGATATCCGCCCAGTTGCTCATCCTCCATCGCGGTATGGGGCAGCATGGCGCCTATCGCGGCGCCGATGGCGAGACCGACCGCCGCAACAGCCAAGGGCTGATCATTCACTAGCTCCTGTGCCGAGCGGCTGGCTTTCGCAGCCATCCCGCCAGCCGTCGATCCTGCACTGGCAGCGTTGCTCGCCAGTCCTTCGGCGGCCCCGCTTGCTGCTCCTGATATTGTGGCGCCAACGCTGCTTGCGGCCGACGAGAGCGCTTCAGCGGTTTCGGAGAGCGTGCTGCCCAGGCCGCCGCCCTCCGCCTCGTCACGCCCGCTGGGGGGAGTAGGCGCCGCATACGCGGCCGGGGGGTCGCGCCTGCCGTTCGACGGACCGCTGCCCAGCATCAGCCAAGCCAGACCTGCGCCCACCATAGTCACGGGCAAGGGATTGTCCCTGACCTGTGTTCTCAGGTTGTCGAGCATGGCCGAACTTTCTCCCCCGGAGAAGATGCCGGTGAATTCGTCCAGCAATTGCCCCGGTGTCATCTTGCCTCGAATGGATTCGGCGGTTTCCACCACCCTGGCGCGCGCGGCCTCCGCCTCGCGTTCAAGTTCGGCTGCGGATTTGTCGGTCATCTCACTTGTTCCTTGATCACATTCGCGTCGCGCCTGAGTTGTTCCTGCGTCCGGTCAGGAGTCAGTTCGGAAGGCGCCATGCTTGCCATCCCGGTGCGCAGCAGGATGACGCCAAGAATTGCTACCACCGCGCCGACCAACAGGGAGGACCACCCGGCGCCCAACCCTGCCCGAGTCAATGCGATGACCAGTGCTTGCAGCAGTACGATCAGAGCCGCGAGCAGGCAGATTGCTCCGCCCAGCACCTCAGCGGCGCCAGCGCCCGTTTTGGTAAGCTTTTCTGAAAGCTCCGCCCGCAGAAGCCTGGCTTCGGTTTGCACCAGCGTGGTGACGTTCTGGGCCAAGTCGGTCACTAGGGTCGCGAGGCTGGGATTGTCCTGAGTGTTCATCTGTCTTGCTCCGCATCCTGCGTAGTCAGGGCGTCATCGGCATTGCCATAGCCTCGGGAGGCTCGGGACCTGTCAGCCGACCAATCAGCAGCTCGAACGGTCTGCGAGTTGGCTTCTCGCGGGGCACTCCGAGGGGCTTCGGGGCTCGTCGGTGGGGAAGCTTTGATGAACCGTCCAAGCGCCAATCCAGCCAATACGGAGCCAGCGAGCAGGGCACCGGGGTTTTGCCGGCCGAAGGACTGCACATCCTCAAGCACCTGGCCGAACGGTTTTTGTTTCAACGAGGAGGAAAGCCGCTCCAGGCCGCCGGCGGCGTCCAAGGCAAATTTCGATGCAGTCCTTTCATCATTGTTGGCCAGGTGATCGCTGGCCGCGCGTAGCGCGCCGCCCAACGCCGCCAAGCTCGATGCAATGTCGCGCTGCGTCTCCTGCGCCTTGTCCGAAACAACCTGCGTTGCTTCTGTCGCGTAGTCGCCAGCCTTGCGGGTCAGTTCGTCGCGGGCATCGTGAAGCAACTCGCTTGCGCGCTCTTTTTCCCGGGCAAGTCTGTCGGAAACGTCACTTGTCGCCTTGTCGAAATCAGCGGGGTTACGGCCCTGGCCGTCATTACGTTGCATGGGTCACCTAGTGAAAACCGAGGAAGGAGAGGACCGCGAGCACGACAACGACGAGGCCGATAAGATAGATGACACTGTTCATGGCACGTTCCTCCGTGCTGCTCCAACTTCATGGAACCTGCGATGTTCCGTCGGCCAAGAGCTTTTTGGGTCCAAGAGCAACGCGGGGAGAGTTGGCCGAAAGTTCCTTGTGAGAAAGAATGCTTCCGAGCCAATCCACCTGAGCCACCGTCAAAGTGCGCTTGAGAGAGATCGCTTGACCAAGTTAGCGTCCACCTGCCCACCCGAATGCCAGGACCGCAATGACCCACGCTCCTATCGAGACACTGTCCAGCCGCGCGCAGCGGTGGGCGATCCGACCGACCGAGCAGAAAAGCACCACCGGCAATGGCCTCGCATGCTGTCGAGGGCACCCGAGGACGTTTGAGCCATGTCGAGCGCCGTCGCGTACTATCGGTTGTCAACTCATAGGCAGGGCCGGTCAGGCCTTGGCATCGAGGCGCAGCGTGCCGCCGTGGCTCGCTGCACGGAAGCCGACGGCGTTGCGATCGTCGATGAGTTTACCGAGATCGAAACGGGCAAAGGCTCGGATGCTCTCGACCACCCGCTCAACTGGCAGCGGCCCTCGCCCTCGCGCGCCGGGCCAAATGCCCGGTATTGTTGCTAAGCTCGATCGACTGTCGCGCAACGTTGCCTTCATCCCTGGGCTTAGGGTGCAACGTGTTCCGTTCATCGTGGCTGAACTTGGCGCAGATGCCGATCCGTTCATGCTGCACCTCTACGCAGCGCTTGTCGTCACCAGTCACATGACGCTTGGTTAATAGGTACACGGCCTAGGCTGAGGAAGTTCAATGCTTCTTTAAAGCTGATCGCTGAGCAAAAATTGTCGGCGGCACGCCGGTAATCACGATGGCTAGAAGCTTCGTACTCTGGTTGCGCGAATGGCCGGAAAGCAAGGGAGCGTCTGCAGACTTTGTTCGTCTTACCCAACCATCCAATTTGGACGGTAGATGTGAGCTTTCAGGAGGTCGTCCATTCGGACCTGGTGGCGGTCAGTTGCGGTCGGCTTCGATTACTGCAACGGCAAAGGTTCGCGAAGCTTCCTGATAAACAATGTGCGCGTCGTTCGATATCTCGCGCAGAAATTCCCCGCAGGCCCTTTCAGAATTTCAGGGCGACCGAGCCTAAATAACCAGATGGTTAGCCGCGTCGCTGACGTGGTGGCGCAGACAGTGTTCCTGGCCGGCGCCGATCCGGCCATTGTCCCAACAGCGGCGTTGCATCGTTCTCAATTGCCGAAGTGCCTTTTATTGGGATCAGTGACGGCTCTTCAGGCTTGCGCTTACGTCCAATTTTCAGGGCTTCGATTTCGTCATCACGCCTTGCGATCCGGCTTTCCAAGTTTGCAATGCGCTCTGTCAAAAAGTAGCGGCCAACGATGAACCCTCCGCCTCCAAAAAGAACTGCGAAAGTCACAAAGGCTATAGGGTTGGCGATCACCAGAGTCGCATTGGTCTGGAAGAAAGTGATCAGATCGTGCATTTTGAACATCCTCTCAGTTCCGGGGAAGTTTGTGGATTTCCAATCTCACCGGGCCACCTCGATCGCAGTTCGTGCAGAGAAGCGCCGGCTCAACGGTACTGAATAGTGCGGCCTTCCCGTATCGCCCGATCAGCGCGGCCGCCTTCACCTCGGCGTGATGAGAGCAAGTCTTGCACCACGCCCGCAGCTTGTGCCATTTGCGTAAGTCCCCGAGTGAGACGTCCAGACCGGCATGAATGCTTCCGTCGACAATTGCCTGTGGCGGGATCTTCACCTCCCCAGGGGTCAAGATTTTTTCCATGACATGCCGGCTGTTGTAGTGGATCAGCAGCATGCCGGGTCGACGGCGAATTGCAGCCTGCCAGGCGGCTTGGCTGACCGTCGCATCCGGGGACGTTGAAATCGTTTCGAGATGGGTCTTTTCCTCCCTGTCCCAGACTTCGATGCGGAAATTGTCCTCGGCCGTATTCGCCATCAGGTCCGTCCCCTGTGCCAGCCGCGAGAGAAGCCGTTGGAAACTGCCGCGCGCGACAGCGCGAGCTCACGTTCGAGTTCAGTGTTCCTGGATAGAACGTGCAGCAGTGCGACTACGCAATCGGCGCCCGCCGCAGCGATCGCCTGCTGCACCGCGGTTTCCAAATCCGACATAGCTTCGCCGCCCGGCGCGTTCTGGCGCTTTCCCATAGCCTTTCCTGCTCATATGTCTTTCAGGAATAAGGAATCTATTCCTGTCTCGTCAAGCCGCTCTTGACTTTTTGTTCTTATTTCGTTCACTGTTGACCAGATTGGCCGCGGGAGGCGAGTTATGAGGCTTCAGCTGGAAATCAAAGGCGCTTCGCCGGAAGAGAAGCAACGCGGCATCGAAGCGGCCAAAGCTGTCCTTGCCGCAGCGGGAATATCCGCGGAAGAGGCAACGGATGGGATGTTCGCGCTCGAAAACTGGGACGATTCCAGCTTTGACGACGATGAAGCACCCTCGAAGGACGAGGATGTAGCGGCGGCGATCTGGATGGACGCCAATAAGGCGGCAATCATAGCCTGCTGCGCTGACTGGCCAAGTGATGCGGTGCCGGAGAACTATCAATTCCTTGAGTTGGTGGATTGATGTCCGACCACGGCCTGCCTTCCCATAAAAAGCCGAAACTCATCGTTGTCGTGGCCTTCGACCGCGGTGAAGATGGCGAACTGTTCACGGCCTATGGCCCGACTGATCAGCAAAGCGAGGAGCGCGCGATCAGGATGGCCAAGGGGCTCGCCTCGAAGCATATTGGCGTGATCGCCTGGAGCCGAGATGCCGACCCTGCCCTAGGCGATTACGGTCCGCCCACAACGCTATTGGTCAGTGGCGATGTGCCAGACATGGAATAGGCGCCGCCGTGTCACGCGCTTTCGGGCCGCACAGTCTCCACCGAGAGCGCCCCGGCCGAAAGCGGCCGCAAGAGTTCGGCCTCCGGCTTCGTAAGATCGAGCCAAGCCCGCCAATTTTCAGGCTTGAGCACAACCACCTGGCGGTTGTGATATGGCGCAACGTCCGCCCCGGGATCGGTCGTGAGCATCGTGAAGGTCGGCGGCTTGTTGCCGGTGCCCTCACGCCATAAGCCGGCAATCGCCATAAACGGAGCGCCGTTGAGCGTAAACCGATGTTTGGCCTTTGGATACTTGATGCCAGTGAATTCGAAGAATGCAGACGCCGGGACCAGACACCGGTTGCTGTTTGCGAATTGCCTGCCTTCCGAGCGGAAATTGAACACCGGTCCCCCTTTCGGTCCTGATGGCGGGAACCCGAACGTCATCGATGCAAGTTCTATGACGCCGCCGCCGGCACGCATAATTGGAGCTGGGTCGTTGATGCGAATGTCGTCTGCCTGCGGCAGATCGAGTTCGGTCTGATGGTTCGGGATCTTCAACGTCAGCGAGGCCATCGTCCGGCAATATTCGGCCCAGAGGACGTGCTGCTCGTAGTCATTGCACATGGGAGCCCCTTCGGCGTTCTTCCAGGAACAGAACGAAGACCTGGACGCTTGACAAGCGCCAGCATTTCTACGCCGACTTTCGGCTCTTGGCTTTGGCGCCGCCCTTGATGCCTTCCTTGGCCAGGCTCTTGCGAAGGACCGAGGCCAGATCGACGACATTCTCTTTTGGTGCGGGCACCGGCTTGGGCGGCGCTTTGCCTTTGCGCTTGGCGTCGATCATGGCGATTAACGCGTCCTCATATGTGTCTTCGAATTTCGACGGGTCGAACTTGGTGACTTTCTTGTCGATCAACAGTTCGGCTATCTCAAGAAGGTCTTCGTCGTATTTATGGCTTTTCAAGCCCTCAAACACGGTCTTTTCCGACGTCATCTCGCTGTGAGCGCGCAATTCGGTCAGCAGCATCCCCTTCTGGAAAGGTTGGATCAGCACCTCGCGCCCGCGCTGGTAGAGCACCACGCAAGAGCGCGCAGCCACGCGCTTGTTCGCCATCGCGTCGCGAAGAACGCAAAATGCTTCGAGGGAGGCACCGTCCGCCGGGATCAGGTAATAGGGCTTTTCCAGATATCGGGTGTCGATGTCTTCGATCGCGACAAATGAATCCACCTCGAGAGTGTGGGCCGATGTCAGCTTGAGTTTCTTGATCTCGTCAGGCTCGATATTGATGAAATGGTCCTTGTCCACCTCATAACCCTTAACCTGGTCCTGGCTCTCGACGACATCCCCGGTCTCTTCATCCACATACGCGCTTTTGACAGGCAGGCCATCTTCGCGGTTCAAAATCTTGAAGTGGATCTTGGAGGCCTCGCTGGTCGCACCGACAATCTTCACGCCGCACGAAACCGACCCGACCTTCAGGAAGCCCTTCCAAACCGCTCGGGGTGCCGCCATGACGTTGCTCCTTTTGTTGCCGCCAGTAAGAACACTCGAAGTCGTCACCCGTTCCGCCGAAGTGTCACGAGACTCCTCCATCTCGGGCGAGGTTGGCGACAGCATCGACCATGACCGCGAAAATGCTGTCAACTTCCTCCCCATCTCTGTTGCCGATATCCCTTCACGGCATTGCCGATCACGCGTTCACCGGTTCCGACGAGATCCGGCGTGGCATTGACCGATTCAGGTTAAGTGATCGGAGCCCGTTCCGACCCGGCCGGCTTGGTGCTCGGAACCTTGTCTGGCACGGCATGTTGAGCATGCGGTGGTCAATTCCTCAGGTGCAGTCACCTCCAAGTCCGTCGGCCACGCGGCCGGCTTTGTCATTAGTGTTTAATGGCGGCACAGTTCACTCGGCACCGAAATTGCATCTTACTATGAGCCTGGGTCACCCCGCCCCGGGCAGTCCCTTGGTTCATCCCTAGGGACGCCCGCCGCTGCCGTGAATGGGGCGGCGGGTTTATTGCGGCCGGCCCTGACCTACGTTGAGGAGGGATCACATCATTAAATGGACCAATTGCGTACCACCCAAATCGCGAATGCGATGGGCATAGACCACCGCTTTACAGAACACGACAGTTTTGGACGTAGCTTCGGCCTCAATCGTCAACCCGTCGCAACCACTCCAGCCCTCCCGCTGCCGAAAGGTGGCCGGCTTTTTCGCAGCACGGAACCTTGTCCGTCGCTGAAAATTGACCCAACGGCGACAGCGTTGCACCGGCCTGTCGCTGACCAAAGACCCAATCTCTGGTCGGCCCGCACCGCCCGGAGCGGTGCGGGCTCTTCAGCCACGCAGAGACCTGGTGAATTCCCATCGAACCTGAAGGCCAAAAAGCGCCCCGCCTGTTGGGAGCCGATGCCTGTGGGTCACGCAAGCTGCATGCGTCGCCTTAACAGAGCCCGCTCTGGGGGTTTCTCGTGAGAGGGCGAGCGTGGGACGCAACGGCCTTGTCAGACCCTGCCTCTGCCTTTGACCGGCTCCGGTTCAATCCGGCCATGTCCCGGCGTCGGCAACTCTGTTCGTGCCGAGGAGTTCCTCCATTCGGCGGTGGTGCCATCCGGAAGACCTACTTGCGTTCCCAACGCGGCAGGCAACACCCTTTCAGCAATTCCATCGGCCGCAGCAGCGCTTGCCTGAGCCCGCCCTGTGGTCAGGAATAGAAATAGGAACCCGCTCCGTGTAGCGTTCTGGAGCGGGTTCCTGCTGCCTCAATGGTGTCTTCTCAAAGCCGCGCCGAGGTCGGCGGCAATGCCTTGGTCGAGCAACAGTAGTGTCTACTGGCCCGCTGATCTGGATAAGCTCCAGCGGGTGTTTGACCGGCTGTGTAGCGAGCGCCGCCTAGCCAAAAAAGACAGGGAACAACGGGAATCCCTGGCTAGGGAAGTGTTCCAGGTTTTCGACGCCGGGACCACGAACGAAGCGGACCTATTGCGGGCCATTTCCAGGCGGGTGAGACGTCCCGCTTGATGGCGGCTTTCTATGTGGCCTTAGCCATCCGTGGCGTCTTCCACGTAGGGCGTCACCAGTCTGGCGGTATCGGCATCGAGGGTGACGGGAATGCCTAGGTTCACCGTCACGTGATTTTCGTCGATGTGGGTGACGCTGCCAATCAGCTCGATGTGCTGCCCCTTCTGCACCTTCGCTGTTTGATCGACAATCGAATGCGGCTGTCCATAAGAAGGGATGGAAACGCTCACGTGGTCCTCAGTTACCCGCCGCCGGACGGTTGCGGTTATGGCGACCTCATCACCGATCTTGATGCCCTGAGCCATACGATGATTCTGGGCGGTCAACGGCTTCGTCAAGCAAGCGCTAATACTTGCATTTTGCCACCCCGGTGACACGGCTTAGAGCCGCCAAGCTATCCGGACCAAAACATTCGCGCTCCGAAGATCACGGCAACGCCGACTTGCGCCACAGCCATAACCACGACTAATTGCGATCTCGAACGGGCCGCCGCCATTTAGTTGGTCGACGATCCCTTCGCGCTATGCACCGATCGCAGTTCTTTTTCGATCTGTCGCTGGATGATCCGCGATAGCTCGATGGCCCTCTCCTCGTCACCGACCAGGCTGTTGATAAGTTCGGCGCCGACCCAGCCGTGCGCATAAATCGCTCCGTCCTGCGACAGCTTGTTCAGCAACTTGCACACGCGCCTGACGGTCTTCTCGATTTCCGGCCGGTCGCTGACGAGGTTTGTGTTCAACTCAGGCTGATGGCTTTCGTCCATGTAAAGCATGGCATGTCTCCTATAGGTACTGCTCGCCGTCCCTTTTGTGCTCAAGAGAATCAGTGTGGGTCCTGACGAGGCCGGGCAAAACCGAGCCCGGCATGCTTCGCGCAACGGGTTTGCTCGCAGATGTGGCCGAGCGCTCTGGTGCGCTCTCGCGGCGCCGGCGTCATGCCATCGGCAAGCTCGTCGGTTCGTCGCTCATGCGGGATAGATTCCACGATCCGTCTTGACGGGCAAGGAAAATGTTCCTTATTCGTTCTCACGGCACTCGGTGGCCAGCCGGCACCGCTACACGCCTCCCAAGCATGTAGGCCGGGTCGCCGTACCGTCGTGTCGATTGGAGGATAGATGCGAAAGCGCCAAAACGAGCCGACCGGCGAAGCTATGTCGGAACTGGAAATGGCGGCGCAGCATGCCGTTGCCGTTGCTGTGGCCGCGGCGACGCCGTGATCGCACTGCTGAACATTCTGGCCAGGAACGCCGAAATCGAGCGCGAGCTCGCGCTGGCGCGCGCGGCAGTTTCCAACGGCTTCTCTCGCGGCTGGCACAAGGCACGACCCTAAATGGCAGACACGACCGAAGACAATTTCCGAATCGAATCTGGGACCGAGATGAGAAGACGCATCTCGAAACCATGTGTCGGTCTCCGGATGCCATGGTCAGCCAGCCGCTTGGCAGGCAGCCATCCGGCGCCGCCCCGGCATGCTGCTGATCCACTACAACAGTCGCCATGTCATGGAAAAGATCATCACACCAGGCCAGGTCCGCCGCAAACGATCATCGATGGCAGCGTTCACGCCGGCTTGGATGTTTCCCTTGGCGACCTCCGTGAGTGGCACACTTTGGGGGCCTGGTGCACAAAATGCTCGCATCATGCTATGGTAAGCCCGAAGGGCTGAGGCGCAATGAGTAGCGGGCTGCATCTTGCCCGAAGGCGTCAACTCAAAAGACGAAATGCGTGCGCTTTAGCCCGGTTTTTACCGGTTGGCTCGTCAAAGCTTCCCCACCTGCTGGAATGTCCAGTATCGATTGGAACCTCCCGAGCTGCTCCGGGAAATCCCGCGCAAGGTGTCTGACCACCCGTGCGTTTTCCATCAGACGGTCGAGATAGAGCCTTGTCACCATCAACTCCAGCGCCCAGGTGCCACGAAGGCTTGCGCAGTACAGAAATTCTTCGTTCAGCAAATCAAACTCAGCTTCCATGGCGGCCAGCTGGTCGGCTGTCACCCCGACAAACTTCTTTCTCGGCACGGAGGGATCCGCCAACTGCGACGCCGGAGTGAGCGTTGAGAGGAGTTGCGCATAGTGGAAGCCCATTCTCTTCAGGGCGATCATGAGCCTTGCCGCTTTGAGCTGCCTTTCCGGAACCATCTTGCGCAAGGACGCGAAGACCTGTGGAGGCACATTCCAATCCTGCAAAAGATCGAGAGCCTCGGGAGAAACTCCATTGACCAGCGGCCTTGGCGCTGAACTGTCCGCGAGCAGGTTCAAAGTAGGCCCTTCGGTTAGGGCCTTCGGCACAGAGGCCAGGCTTTCGGCCGATAGCAGGCGACGGAACGATTCCTGCTTAATCGGATATCGAAACACCTCTGTGATCGTCTCCAGCAGATGCCGAGAGATACTCGCTTCGGCGATCATGTCCCGCGTTCTTTGGCATTCAGCCTGATAGGTTTTGCACAGCCATGGACCGGTGAACCATCTGTTGGGCTCGTGCATCTTTTCCAAAAGCGCTGCGTGTCTTGTGCGGTTATTTTGCAAAATGAGGTCGGCGGCTTCCAAGCCTAAAACTACGCGGCGCACCTTCATGCGGCGTTCCCTACGAATGCTCGCTCAGCCAGCGCAACGAGCGGATCTAGGGATCGGAAAAGAAACGCATCCAGCTTCATTCCATTGTTGACATGGAAATTTCCTTTAAACTCAGAGATTTCGTGTGTCGGAGCGATCAGGTAATCGCGAATGATCAGATTGCCCGGCTGCATTCGGATCAAAACGAAAATATCCGCCCTGGCCTCTCGCACGGCCCTCGAAGACCAGCGGGGATAGGCAGAATGCGAAACGCGACACCGGGCGATCGCGAGCGCTAAGGTCAACTCGCCATTGATGCGGATGAGCTCCGTTTCAGGGCCTTGGGAAGCTCGGCCGCCTACCTGTTCGATCGCGACCAGCAGGTCTTCCATTGCGCGATGGCGGATAGCCTTGAGGCGCCTGTCAATTTCGATGAAATGAGACTTTCTGGGCGGCAGGCAACCGATCAGCTTGTATGCACCGAGCAGACCTCCGAAATGCGCGCTATAGCGATAGCTCGAAGGGCATTCGGGCGCTGCGTTAATGATGTCATAAGACAGTTTCCCATGACGTTTGTGGAGTTTTCGTAGGGCTGCCAGCATATCGTCATCGCTCATGTGAAGATAAAGCGATTTCAATATTTGCTGTGCTTTGTCGAACAATTGGCGACTGATGATAGGTTCAAAGGCGTTGTCCGCTCTGACCCATTGGTCCGGGGGATTGTACACAACCTTGGTTTTGAGTTTGGTGCATCGTCTATTCCAAACGTTGTTCCCGATATATTTCTCATTGGTCAGGACACGGCGCACGCCTTGGCTCTTCCAAGGCCGGCCGAAGTCATTCAGGATCCCCCGGTCATTCAGATCTTTTGCGATTTGAGGTTCGTTTTTGCGTGACCGGACAAACAGGCGAAAGATCAATCGAACAGTGGCTATCTCTTCCGGTGGCCCCGGTACGATGATCACCCGGTCTGTCTGGAAATTCTTGTGTTCGTAGCGGGCGAGGATGAGTTTGGGCTGTCTGAACTGGTCAACCATCAGACGCCTTAGTCCGAGCCCCTGCATGCCGCCTACGTGGAAGCCCATGCGGGCCATCCTCACCTGGCCCAAAAAGACCCTCTGTGACAACATCCGGCTGTACTCTGCAGCCATGCTGCGCTTTATGGCCTTGAGTACATCGGATCCGACGGTGCCATCATTCGCGAATTGCTCGGCGCAAAACTCGATCCGTACACCCGCCATCTGACATCGATATTCGTAGGAAGCGCTTTCATCGACGCTTTGGAACCGGCCCCATCTGCTCACGTCGTAAACGACGACCGTCTCGTAGTCGGCGAGTCCGTGTTCAATGTCGAACAGCAGCTTCTTGAGGCCGGGCCGGCCTTCTATGTGCAACCCGCTACGGCCGGGATCTTCATAGGTGGCGACGATATCGTACGCCATGACCTCGGCATAACTGCGGATTGCATCCTTCTGATTCTCAAGGGAATAAGTCTGGTGCTCGGTGGACATTCGTACATATTGAGCCGCGCGAACCCTTCTCCTCTCCTTAGGAGGTTCGCGGGCCGCAGCAACCTTGTCCATCGCCTTGCACCATCGGGACGATTGTCAATCCTAGCGGTCAGCGCATAGCAATTCCAGTCCAGTTTAATCGAATCGTCCGTCGGGCTAGCTTTCCGCTTTGGAAACCATGGCTTTCAACTACCGGCAAACCTTGTCTCACTTCGTGAGCCGGCGCGCCGCCGTTCCGCCGCAATGCAGCCGCACTCGGGCCATCGCCCCCCGCTTGTCAGTTCCCGGGGCTTCATAGGAGTTCCAATCATGATCGTTAGAAAGGCTATTTTAGCGGTGCTGGTCACCGCGGCACTCGCGGGCTGCCAGTCGCAGACCGAAGGCCAGCAGCGCGCCACCACGGGTGCGCTATTGGGCGGCGCCGGCGGTGCTCTCGTCGGCCAGGCCATCGGCGGCAATACTAAGAGCACAGTCATCGGCGCGGCCAGCGGCGCGCTGCTTGGCGCCGTCGTCGGTTCCGCCACCACCCCGCAGCGCCGGGAGGACCAGCTCTGCCGCTACCAGGACCGTTACGGCCGCATCTACACCGCGCCTTGCGACGACCGTTACTACAACGGCAATTATTGATGAGCTTCCGACTGTGTGAGCCGGCGCGTTAACGCCGGCTCACACACACCGTCGTTCCGTTGTACGCTTTGCGGGATATGACGGTTTTGCGGCGGGCAGCAGGAGGTCGAGCATGATAAGCCTTGCCGGTGCCCTGAAAAATCGCGGCGGGCATGTAGTGAAGCGGCTGCTTCGCTACGACAACCGCAACTGGCTGAGCATCCGCCAGATCGAAGCTTCACGGTTTTCCTCGAAGCCGCCAACCGCAAGTCGCGCCAACGCGCCCTCCCTGCTTGAGCCGGGAGGACGCGATCTCCGTCGAATGGCTGACCTAGTTGACAGTCATTTGCTTGCGCCATTTCCAAGGCCTGTCGAACGATCCTGCCCATGGGCCGTACTTGGCTTTGCTGGCGTCAGTCTCGGCCTTGTCATAGAAGCCAGCACCGTATTTCGGCCAGTCGACCGCATAGCCCTCTTGACCACCCATTCGCCGATATCGACACCGCCTGCCGTGCAGACGGCCACCATGCGCCTGAACTGGTCGCGGTCGACCTCGATGCAGGATGTCGGGCGATGCGCCTCGAGAAAGTCCGCCAGCGCGAGAGATGCCTTTGCCCGCAACGATATTTCTTGCCGGCGGCGTCAAGGCACAGCTGCGCGCTTTCGGGCGCGTCAATGCCGTTCAAGCGAATTCGCTGCCCGTGAATTTCGATGGTGTCGCCGTCGATGACAGAGGGGACGCCTGACAGCGGCGCGGCCGTGGCAGGCAGAGGAAGGATAAGTAGTGCAGCGGTTAACAGGCAGGCGCCGCTAGGCAATTGCTCAGTCATCTAGTTGTGAGCTTTCCATAGATCATCCATTCGGCCCGACTGTGAAGACTGGAGTTATCAAGTCTAGATTCACCGGAGGGTCCGAATGAACATCCATAAGAATGGCCGTCTGACGCCGCTGCGTCGAGAGGAGATGGCGCTGTCGGCGATAGAAGGCGGCCTTTCTCAAGCCCAAGCGGCGTTGAAATATGCGGTGACGGCGAAGATCGTGGCGCGTTGGGTCGAGCGCTATAAAGCTGAGGGCCGGCCGGCATGGCCGACCACTCGTCGCGACCCAAGCAAATCCCCAGCGCCACCGAACCGCCGATCGTTGAGCGGATCGTGGCGCTGCGGCGCCAGCGCCTCACCGCTCAGGATATCGCGCATGAGGTTGGCGTTCGCCAGCAACGGTGAGCCGGGTGCTTGCGCGTGCGGACTTTCGCGACTGACGGACTTGGAGCCGGCCGAGCCGGTGCTACGCTACTAGCGCGAGCCATCCCCGCCGCATGAAGTCGGTCATGAGTCGATATGAATGAAAGATCCCGCGACAGTCGTGAATGACCGCTGACTTGGAATGACCGCTGAGGTCGGCTTCCAATCGGTAGCGCCGACCCGTCGAATGGCAAAATTCCTCACGCAGCGGGTTGCAGAGCCGCCCTCAGCAGCATTCCGAACAAATCGCGCGGCTCGTCGGGGTCGGCCAACAGATCGAGTTCCTCATAGAGGCCGGTCGCCTGCAGCTGGTCGCGCACATAGCGCAGCGCCGAAAAATCCTCGATCGCGAAGCCGACTGAATCGAACAGCGTGATCTGCTTGGCGTCTCGGCGGCCTTGCGCCTTGGCGGCAATCACTTGCCAGAGCTCGGTCACCGGATGGTTTAGATCCAGCTGCTGGATCTCGCCCTCGATGCGGGTCTGTGGCGGGAACTCAACGAAAATGTCGGAGCGCAGCAGGATGTCCCTGTGCAGTTCGGTCTTGCCAGGGCAATCGCCGCCGACGGCGTTGATGTGGACGCCGGAACCGACCATGTTGTCGGTGAGAATGGTGGCGCACTGCTTGTCGGCGGTGACGGTGGTGATGATCCCCGCACCTTCGACCGCCTCCTGTCCAGTCCCACAGATGGTGATGTCAAAGCCCATGTCAGCCAGGTTCTTCGCGCATTTTTGTGACGCGGACCGATCCAGGTCATACAGCTTCAGCGTATCGACGCCGGTCAGCGTCTTGAAGGCGATCGCCTGGAATTCCGACTGGGCGCCATTGCCGATGATGGCCATAGTGCGCGTTCCGCTCGGCGCCAGGTACTTGGCGGCGACCGCAGACGTGGCGGCGGTGCGAAGGGCGGTCAGGATGGTCATTTCGGTGAGCAGCATCGGGTAGCCGTTCCCGACGTCGGCAAGTACGCCGAAGGCGGTGACCGTCTGCAAACCCTGGCGCATGTTTTTCGGATGGCCGTTGACGTATTTGAAGCCGTAAAGGCGCCCGTCGCTTGTCGGCATCAGCTCGATAACGCCGTCATCGCTGTGCGAGGCGATCCGTGGCGTCTTGTCGAACAGGTTCCAGCGCCGGAAATCCTCCTCGATGTAGCTGGCGAGCTCGGTCAGGAAGCGCTCGACGCCGATTGCGATCACCAGCTTCATCATGCGATCGACGCTGACGAAGGGTACGACGTTCAGCTTTGCCGTGGTCATAATCAAAAGCTCCCGGAATGGCTGCGGGTCGGGCGGTCCATGATGCGGCGGCCCATCAGGCTGGCCGTCAGGTCGACCATCAGCGTCGCGGTTCGGCCACGCTCGTCCAGAAAGGGATTCAGCTCGACCAGGTCCAGGCTGGAGACGAGCCCGCTATCAGACAGCATCTCCATTACCAGATGCGCCTCGCGGAACGTCGCGCCTCCGGGAACCGTGGTGCCGACTGCCGGAGCGATCGAAGGATCGAGGAAGTCGACGTCGAGGCTGACATGCAGCAGTCCGGCTTCCGCAGACACGTGCGCCAGGAACTCCCGCAGCAGCGGCGCGATGCCATGCTCATCAATGGCGCGCATGTCGTGCACGATCACGCCTGCCTCGTTGAGGGCCCTGCGCTCCGCCGGATCGACACTTCGAAGTCCCATCGTGCAGATACGCGATGGATCGACCGCTGCCGGCAAATCCGGGAAATAACCGGCGAAGCCCTGCTGGCCGCTGGCGTAGGCGAGCGGAACACCATGCAGATTGCCGCTCGCGGTGGTGTCGAGCGTGTGGAAGTCCGGGTGAGCGTCCAGCCACAGCACGAACAGCGGGCGTCCGGTCGCGGCGGCGCGGCGGGCAACGCCCGATACGGTTCCTGCTGAGACTGAATGATCGCCGCCGAGAAAGATCGGCATGGCATCTTCGCTCGCCGCATAGGCGGCCTGGGAAATGGCGGATGTCCACGCCGAGATTTCAGGCAGAGCCTTCAGCGCCAGGTTGCCGTGCACGACGCGTCTTACCGGGATTGCCTGGACGGCGCCCATATCCTCCACCGCATGGCCGAGGCTGGACAGCACCTCGAGAAGTCCGGCGGTTCTCAGCGCGCTCGGCCCCATCTCACATCCCATTCTGCCAGCGCCGTCTTGCACCGGCGCCCCGACGATTTTGCAACGCATTGTTTTTCCCGCGGCCAAGTTCTGATAACCCGCGAGGAGATCATGGCGAGCCGGCGATATGAACGGGCAGAATTGGCAATTCGGGAACAATGTTTAATTGTAATGGCAGCAAAATTGGTCAAAATGGTAACTCGATGGATGCGCTGGACGAACGGCTCGTTACCTTGCTTCGGCATGACGCTCGGCGCAGCGTGTCGGATCTCGCCGTCGATCTCGGCGTCTCGCGCGCTACGGTCAGGGCACGTATGGAGCGGCTGGAACGGTCGGGCGACATCATCGGATACACGGTGGTGCTGCGCGCTGACGCTGTCGACCAGCGCATTCGCGGTATCATGATGATTGAGATCGAGGGGCATGCCGCCGACCGCGTGGTCCGGACGCTGGGGGGCTTCCCCGAAGTTTCGACTATCCATACCACCAATGGCCGCTGGGATCTGGTTGTCGAGCTTGGGACCGCCTCGCTGACTGATTTCGATGCGGTGCTGCGCCGCATCCGGCTCATTGCCGGGATAACAGGCAGCGAAACCAGCCTTCTCCTGGCCACACCGCGCACGACCCGAGCGCGGTTAACCTAGGTATGTCGACTTTTCGCTGCAGTCTTCATCTTCTGGATCAATGAGTCATGACCCTAGCTGGGCGTAGCCCCCGGAATAAACCTTGCGGGCTTCGCGCGTCGCCGTCTTGGACTTCCCTCCGCCATGTTCTTGGCGAGCCCGACGAACCGGAGGACGGCACGCTTTGGATTCGATTCTAGCCACACGCCCCTGATCGAACTGACGCTGTTTTTCCCGCGAAGCGGCTTCCACAGGGCAGAATCGGTGGCGACTGTCCTGGCATAGCTCGCTGCGGCTAAAGTGACGCCTTGCCCCAGTCCCACCTGGAAGATGACTGTCGCCTGGTTCGCGCGACACGTATGAATGGCCGGCCCGCCATCGGCCGCAATGCGTTCGAGCAGGCACAGGTCCGACGGCGGCCCTTCCACCCCAACCGGGACGAGCAGAGGCATGTCCGCGAGGTCGGACCATCTGAGCACCGGCCTCTCGACAAGAGAATGACAGGACGGCAGGAGCACGAAGAGGCGCTCTTGCCAGAACACTTCGCTGCTGCAGAATTTGGAGGTGCCAATGTGATGTGTGAACATAAGGTCGAAGCGCCTGCGGCGTATTGCAGAAAGGTATTGGCCCGATGGGACATCCTCAATGATCAGCCTTACGTCCGGGTACAGCTTGCCGAAACGCTCGATGAGGCGTTTGAGGAATTCTCCTCCTGTCACCCAGCACAGCCCAATCCTGAGTGTCTTGGCATCCTTGTTATCGCGCACACGCTCGGCGAAAGCATCGAGCAGGCCGTCGTAGTGAGCCCGCACGTTTTCGATCCAGGCGCGGCCTGTCTTCGTCAAGCGAACGCCGCGCACATCGCGCTCGAACAGCTGCATGTCGAGAAGCTGTTCGAGTTTGACGACGTTGCGGCTGACCGAGGATTCCTGGACTCTCAGGGCTCTTGCGGCCTGACGCAAGCTGCCGTGATCCATGGCCGCAAAAGCATAGGTCAGCAACTGAATGGCGTTCCCGTTCCGCGTCATGTCCCTCGAGCTTCGTGACCATCGCTGCAGGAGGCGCCTGTCCCACCGCCATGCGATCGGATCCATATTGCGGACAGACGGCACTCAGGCGGATCAACAGTCTCGCCTGCCCGCCTGGAGCCTCGCGCCGCTGCCACCCCATGGCTGCGTCACATCGGATTGTCCGTTATGGCGATCGTCGCTGCGTCAGATACGCTGGTCTCGTAGACATATTCATGCGGAATGGCGGGCGCTGACATCTGTGAAGCGTAGAGGTCGAGATTTTCCTTGCTGTTGCTCGCCGCAAGGCTGCAGAAATTGCCGCTGTTCCACGTCATCGTGCAGTACTTGAAATGCGCACCTACGGAGCGCGCCATCTCTGCCAGCGTCACCTCATTGTTGAACATGGTCCCGAGGACGTCCGTCTTCTTTTTTGCGATTTCGTCCGGGGGAAAGTACCTCGCCTTGAAGCCATAATCCTTCTGGTACTCTCGACGCTGGTAGTCGCTTTCATCGGCCGCCCTGAATTTTTCGAGGAAGACGAAGATGCCACCCTCCTTGAGGTGCTGGGTCACGAACTCGATCTGCTTGGGTCTGTTGGGCGAGTACATCTGGAAGGTTGTGTCCTCCAGGATGACGTCAAAGCCTCGCGTGAATTTCTTCAGCCGCCGATCAGATCCGAGCGCATCCTTGGTCAACCAGTGGAACGGGCCGATGAAGAATTCGGCGTGGGCCGGTTCGCCATACGCCATGAAGGATTTGTAGTTCTCGGGGTTCGGGCTGCAGGACAGCGAAAGAATCTGCCCATCCGAAAATTCTGACAGGGTTCTGGCCATCGTGCCTTCGGCTGTTCCAAGGCTGTACAGCGACAGCGCGGATCCACGGCGCCGAGCATAGTTCAGCACCGCGTAGGCCATCCGGCACTCCTCTTCCAATCTGTAGGGAATGCTGCCGTGATAGTGCTGGTCGAAAAAGCCTTGCCGGGCGGCGTGCAGGCGAACGAGATCGCGCAGGAGTTCATCGCTGGGCAGAAGGCGGGGGTCGGCCTGAGGCTTGCGAACTGGCATCCCGCTTTTGCCCGCTGCGGTTGCCGCAAAAAACCCTGCTAGTTGGTTGATCCGTGGTCCTTGGTCGCACTCGGCCAGAAAATCGTTGAGCCCTCGCATCGCACTATGCCTCCCGCACCGTCGCTTTGGTGAGATGCCAAGAGATCAATGATAAAACTCCACTCAATTAAGAGTGGTCTAATATTTCTAACTGCTTTGAGTCTTGGCCGGGGCACTGTTAGGCCTACCGAACACGAGCGGCTTTCCTACGATTGCCATTTTTTTACTAAAGTCACATCTTCTACCAATCCTGAGTTAGATGTGATTTGTCCAGCAACCTCTGGTTAGGCACAACACGGGAGGGCGGGCTACTCTTAGTATGAAGGCTGCTGCCATCCGTGGACACCCCTTGCCTCGATCCGAACAAGATCCGCCGTTCACAGCACCAGACGCTTACACACCAACATGAGAGTTGGGGCAACATACGAGCAGACTTGATCAGGAGAACTGGTCTGGAGCGCCAGGAAACAGCAATTTCGTTCCCGGGCCACATATTCCTGATGAACCTGAAAGGGGCGGCAAGCCGCGGAGAGGATTTCGTCGACGGGCGTCGGATCTCGTTTTCGCCACGGCGGGCCGGTTCGGTAATCCATATGCCTGCCGGCAGTGATTGGACGGGGTGGGACGAGGGAGAACCGACGGCCGCCTACCTGCTCGTCTCAATTGAAAAAGGATTCACCGACGAAGCGTTCGCTGGGGTGGTGTGCCATCGCTCGGCCGACCTGCCGGCTTCGGTCGGATTTCGGGACAGCACGGTGGAGATGGCTTTGCAGCGGATCGCCATCGAGCTCAGGCAGCCCGATCCGATCAGCGTGACGATGGTCGAGAGCCAGGCGATGCACTTGCTCGTTCAGATGGTCAGGCGCAACGGCCACTATCACGAGCCGGCGAAAGGCGGGTTGTCAGCCTTCGATCTCAAACGCGCGATCGCACTGATCGAATCCTCGTCGGACGAGACACCCACCCTCGCCGATCTGGCAAAGGAGGTCGGTGTCAGCCGTTTCCATTTCAGCAGGGCTTTCAAGCAATCTACCGGGATGACGCCACACGCGTATATCGCGCGGCGTCGACTGGACCAGTCCGCCGACATGCTGCGATCGACCAATTTGTCGGCGACGGAGATCGCGCTGGAATGCGGGTTCGGCAGCTCAAGCCATTTCACGATCGCCTTTAAGCGGGCATTCGGAGCCAGTCCGACGGAATACCGCCGCCGGTCCAGGATTTGATTCAATACTTCCGCTGATTTCAGCAACGAACTGAAAAATCAAGCGTGATTGTTAAGCGGCAATCTGGGCACTGGGTATGACAAGCGCCGATTGGATGCGCAGCCCTTGTCAAATGCACTTCAAATTCACGCTGACCAGCGATCAAGCGTCCAGCCCCGGGTGTGGCTTGGATTCCTGGCCAGCACGCTATCGGCGGCAGTCGGACGAAACGGATACTACATCGCATCCGCCTGGACGCTTGTCGCAGCAGGCCACGGAGGCGCCGGCGTGGCGACACTGCTTGCGACCGTCAGTGTTGTCGAATTCGTCGCAAGCCCTCTGGCCGGCCTGGCAGCGGACCGGTTTGACCGACAGCGATTGAACATCGCGGCCGACCTCGGTCGCTTTGCCATCTTGCTCACCACGGCTTGTACGCTGCTGTATCTGGACGCCTTTTTCACACTCTGCCTGTCAGCGGCGCTCTTTTCGATTTGCGATCGTGTCGCGCTGACCGCCTCGCAAGCAATGATCCCGCTCATGACGCAAGGCGACGAACTTGCGACCACGAATTCCACCGCGTTCTTTACCATGCAGTTTGGCAGCCTCGGCGCAGCGTTGCTGGCCGGGTCGTTGTTGGATGGGCGCTCCCCTGCCCTGACGTTCATAGTGCTCGCCCTGTTGTTCCTCGTTTCAGCCGGCTCACTGTCCTGGATGCGGCCAGGCCGCCTCCCGCAAGGTGTCAGAAGGGCCAAAGGCCTGGCACCGAACATCAACAAGCATCTCCTTCGTCTGTTTGCCGCCTATGCCTTTCTCTATGGAGGCGCGGTGCTGGTCACGGTGATGGGATCAAGCTTCGTCTTCGAAGAGCAGCAAGGAACCGCCGCCGATTTCGGCTACCTTGAGGCCGCGTGGTCGGCTGGTTCGGTTATTGGGGCGGCTGTTCTCGTCAGGCTGACACGAGCGATAAGTGGTCCTATACTGCACCTCATGCTTTTGGCCTCAACGGCGCTCGCGTTGATGTCATTGATCACTGTGCGCACGCCCTGGACATTGATCGTCTTCGCCACGCTTGGGTTTTCCTACAATCTGGGCCGGGTGAGCATCGAGGTCACACTGCAGTCGCGTATGCCTGACAATGTATTGGGCAGGGCCAAGGGCGTCATGCACAGTCTCGCTGTCGGGCTGGGACTGGTCATATTCAGCATCGCTGGCGTTATAGGCGAGAGTGTATTTCCTTCGACGATCTTCGTCGGATTCGGCGTGGTGCTCCTCATCAGCATTCCTGCATTGAGCATCGGCATCGCGCAGCGAAAGGACGAACCGTGAGGTGGACGAGCTAACGACCGACATAGGCGCCAAGCAGGCGGTGCTGGACTCTCTGGCGACGCTCTATCCTTGGACGCGCTCCTATCATTGCCGCCGGCTTCGCGATTATGCGTCCCGCTTGTTCGAAGCGCCTGCCCAGAAATCGGAACCCGAAATTCGCAGCCGCGCGTTTGCCAGGCTGCTCGACACGATCAGGAATGCGGGAACGCGAAACGGATTGCCGATCAACGCCGTCTCCCAAATATGCAAAGATCTAGAACAACGCCGCGTGTTGCAGACCGGCCCGCATTTGTTTCTCCTCATGGAGCCAGAGGCCTATTACACGCACATCTTCAGCCTGCTTGGCCTCTCGGCGCATGGCTGCTCGACCTACGTTTCCTATGCCGTTTCAACGGTGAGTCTCGTTGAAAAGCCCCGCAAGGGGCCAGGCTGGATCACGCTTGGCGGGAAGCCGGTCAACGTGTTCGGTCTCAGCCGAAGCCGGATGATCGGATACGGCCTTCTGACCGGGCCTGGATCATACCGGTTCGAGCTGGCGCCAGCGGAGCCAAATGCCGAGGGAGATGCCCTCGCCCTGCTTCGCAGTCTTCTGCCGAAGACGCAGTTCGAGCGCCCTGCGCATGCCATCAAGGCAGCCAATCGCATCCTCTGGCCAAAACTGTTCGGAGAGAGCTTTGCCTTCCTGCAAATCGACGATGAGGATGTTGCCGACCTGGTGGCGGACCACCTGTCAGACGAGGGCTCCTGGCTGCGTACGAGGTTGCTGGAAAGCCCAAAGCTGGCTTTGAATATCCTTGACGAGATCGACAGGCTGGCGGCTGGCCCCTGGGGTGGCTGGCTCGCGCGCGGTACCGATTTCTTTTGGTACTATGAAAACGGAAAGCGCCTGCCGCTGCGCATGGTGGGTGGAGAACTCATCAATCTGGCGACCAGAACGAAGGTAGCTCGCTTCGCGGCTCCCGATATCATTGAGCGGCTGGCGAACCGCAGCCTTATTCCCAACCTGCTCCTTATGTTTCTGGTCCTGTCGATCCTGCCCGGCGTGCGCGCGCTCGGAGGCAGTCACCAGCCGGTCTACTATCCCCTGATGCGCTACGTCATTTGTCGGGCTCTAGAGACCGCAGACATGGATGCGGACCTTCGACGCGCTCTCGCGAGCGATGATGTGCCAGGAGCTTGGGGGCATCGCGTCATTGAATGCGATGAGGATCCATTCGAGTCAATCCGAAAGGGCAGCATAGGCGAAACCAGGGAGGTCATCGACCGCTTCGGCGATATGCCTTTCGCTGATGCCTGTGGAGGTCTGAGCAGTTTCGTTTCTGATCCGTCGTGGACCGAACTTTGCTCACAGCTGCGGGAGCGAGCGATCGCCCCAAGCGTCTTTTCCTAAGAGTGGGCAACCGCCCGTGGCTGAGGTCAAAATGAGCAGCACCTGCCATCGCAAAATCGGAATGGCGTATTCTTGGCCGAAAACAGTCCGCCCGCTTTTGGCGATCCAGGTAACACGAGCTGCCGTTACCCGATACGCAAGCAGCACCTACCGGAACTTCTCATACCGGGGCGGCTACGATCGAAGCTCCGGCCTCCGAATGGACCATCTGCTCGTGAGCCCTTCCCTTTCGGACAAACTCCGCAATGCCGGCGTGGACGTCGAGTTGCGCGGGTGGGACAAGCCAAGCGACCCTGCGCCAGCTTGGATCGAACTCGATTGACCACCACTAAGTCACTCACGCAGCTCCGGAACTGAAATCGCTCCTATGATCGCCCTGCTACGTCTGGCAGAGGTGCAGGCCGGCCGAAGCTCCATACCTGGGCGCAAATCCCGGCAGCTCTCGCGCCGCCGAGTGTCTGGAGGAAGTTGCACATTTAGGTGCCTTGGCAACCGCCGGTAATCAGATGCGTTGACGATCACGCAGATTCTGCACATAGACATTGATGATCAGTGCGACGAGCAGAATGATGCCGCGGATGAGGATTTTCAAAAAACTGTCGATCTGAACGTGATCGAGGCCATTGTTGAGGACGCCCAGTATGCACAGACCGATGATCGTGTTGCCGATCCCGCCACGGCCGCCAAAGAGGCTAGTGCCACCGACCACCACCGCTGCGATGGCGTCAAGCAGATAGCCGTCGAACTCGTTCTGCTGGGCGCTGCCGAAATGGGCCACACCAATCATCCCGGCGACGCCGGAACAGACCGCCGAAATGACCATCACCGCGCCCAAGACCAGTTTGACGTTGACACCAGAATATTCCGCTGCTTCGCGGTTGCCACCGACCATGTAGACGTATCGGCCGAAGCGCGTGTAGGTCAAAACGATATGACCGACCAGCAGGAATACGGCCAGCACGATGATGATCCACGGAAAGCCGGCTATCGTGCCGGAACCCATCATCGTAACCAGATCGGGAACGGCATAGGCGATCTGACCGCGCACCAGAAGCGCGCAAATGCCAGCGCCGATCTGCATCATGGCAAGTGTCATGATGAACGAGGGAATTCCAATCAGCGTCGTGCCGAAGGCGTTGACCAGGCCCAGGAAGGCGCAGATGAGCAGCGCCAACCCGATCGCCGCATAGCCTGGCAGGGGGAGGTTGGGAATGTTGACGTAGGATTCCTGCATCGTGAAATAGGCAACGGCGATGCCGGTAGCATTGGCGATAGCCGCTACCGAAAGATCTATCTCGGCGCAGAGGATGACAAAAGTGAGCCCCACCGCGATGACGCCCGTGACGGAAATCTGCGTCAGCACGTTGACCCCGTTGTCGACGCTGAGGAAAGATGGGCTGGCGATGCTGAAGAACGCGAGCAGGATGATCAGCGTCGCGAAAGGCGCAATGTTGCGCATCCGGTTACGCAGGAAGGCGCCAGCCCGCGACGGGGACCCTTTTACGGTTTCCTGAACCTGCATTGTCATTTGGCGTTCTCCCTCAAGCCGCGTCGAGCAGCCGGTCCTTGCTGATCGTCTCGCCGGCGAACTCGTGCACAATCCGGCCTTTCTTCATGACGATGATACGGTCGGCGAGCGACAGGACGGTTTCGGGCTCGGCCGAGACAACGATGACAGCAAGGCCCTGGTTGCGCAGCGCCCGTACGATCTTCACAACATCGTCTTTGGCGCCAACATCCATTCCTCGGGTCGGCTCGCTCAAGATCAGCACCTTAGGGATGTATGTCAGCCATTTCGCCAGCGCGACCTTCTGCTGGTTGCCGCCGGAAAGACTGGCGAGCAGCGCCATTACATTCGACGGACGGATATTCAGCAGTTCAACATGGCGGCTGGCGATCTCGCGCTCCGCTGCCGGCTTCAACCAGAGGCGCGAGATGCGGCCAAGCACGCTGATCGAGACATTTTTATAGACCGGTTCCTGGTAGAACAGCATGGAACGGCGGCTCTCCGGCACGAAGGCGATTCCCGCGCGGCGAGCGTGCGCCGTGTTGCGAAAACGTTTCGCCGCGCCCTCAATTGCCAACGTCCCGGTGCTCGGCTTGAGCTTGCCGAACAATGTCCGCGCCAGTTCGACCTGACCGCAGCCCATAAAACCATAGATGCCGAGAATCTCGCCGGCCCGCGCGTCAAGCGACACATCGGCGAAGGCGCGCCCCCCCGCAAGACCTCGCGCCGAGAGGATTACGGGCGCCGCGGACTTGCTATTGAGTGCGATCGCGCCGGTATAACTTTCCTCCAGCTCCTCGTGACCGCTGCCGATCATACGTTCGATAACCCAGCCTTTGTCGATCAAGGCCGCGGCTTCGGTAACAACACGGCGCCCGTTGCGGAAGATGGTCACCTTATCGGAAACTGATAGGATGTCGTCGAGGAAATGGGAAATGAAGATCATGCTGCGGCCGCTCGCACGAACACCGCGAAGCACCTCGAACAGGCGATGCACCTCTGGCGGCGACAGCGCCGAGGTAGGCTCGTCTAGTATGATGATCCGCGCTCCCGAGAAGAGCACGCGGGCGAGTTCGACCAGTTGCTGGAGGCCGATCGACAATGATCCCATCGACGCGCGGGGATCGACCTCGATGCCAAGATTGGCGAGTTGTTCCCGGGCTGCGGCCATCATACCGGACCAATCGATCAGTCCCGCCTTCGTCGGCTGTTTTCCAAGAAAGACATTTTCGGCAACTGTGAGATCGGGAACGACGCTCAGTTCCTGATGCACCATGCCGATGCCCGCCGCAAGCGCATCACGGGCCGAGCGGAAATGGACCTGCTCTCCGTCGATGAACATGCGGCCGTTGTATTCGGCGTGCACACCGGCGATGATCTTCATCAGGGTTGATTTGCCGGCGCCGTTTTCCCCAACGAGCCCATGGATCTCGCCGGCGCGCAACACGAAATCCACATCCTGCAGCGCCACCACGCCGCCGAAGGATTTCGATATCCCATCCATGCGAAGGCGCGGCGCGACCGCTCGCAAGGAGGCTTCAGCTTGAGCGTTCATTCTGTCCGCGTGGCGATTTTCCAGTGCTGCGCGAATGGCTGGCGGATGACCGCCAGCCAGTTGGGACGAAGATCAGATCAGGAAATGGTCTTCCATCCATTGCATGCCGGAGGCGTTCTCCTTGGTAACCACGGGACCGTCGGTTACGACGCTTTTCGGAATTCCTTCGCCTGACTTCTCGCCACCTGTCACCGCGGCGACACCGGCTACAATGGCGCCGCCATGAATACGGCAGGACGGATTGCGCACGGTGGCGTGCATGCGCCCTTCGGCAACGGCGGCTATGGCAGGGGGCATGGCGTCGCAACCGCCGATCTTGATGTTGGTACGGTTATGGGCCTTCATGACGTTGTACGCTGCAAGCGCCATGTCGTCGTTGTGGAAATAGGCCGCGTCAATCTGCGGATATTTCGTAAGATAGGTCTCCCATAGCCGCGCCACCTTGGTGACGTCCCAGTCGGCCGGCTGGTTTTCCAGAACCTCGATGTCGGGATGCTGTTTGACGATTGATTCGAAGCCCCGGTTTCGCCCTTGGGCGCCCGTGTGGCCGAGCGCGCCCTGCGTGGTGATGACCTTGCCCTTGCCGCCGATGGCGGTGATGAGCGCCTGGGTCACCGATGATCCCATGAATTCATTATCAGGCGCGAGGAAGCTGTGCACATTGATCTTGTCGAGTGGCGCAATCAGGGTGTCCATGTCGATGACAGGGATCCCGGCGTCGATCATCTTTTGCACCGGCTGCACCAGCGTGCCGATACCAAAGGCCTGGATCGCCACGAAATCCCATTTCTGGGAAGCCATGTTGTCGATCGCCGCGCGCTGCTTTACGGCATCGAGTTCCCCGTCGAACCAAGTCACCTCGACGTTGAATAATTTGCCCCAGTATTCCGCCGCTGCCTTACCTTGGGCGCACCATGTCGCCTGAAGTCCGGCGTTGGAGAACGCTGCCTTGAGCGGTTTTTCGGAACGCCCGGAGGCCGTGGCGGCTGCGCGAGCCTGGCTGATCCCGAAGCCGCCCAGAAGTGCAGCGGCACCGCCAACAGCCGCTAAGGTCAGAAGATTGCGTCGGTCATCGTCTATTTTGTTTTTCATAATTCCTCCCAGTATGGCTCATGGAAGTGCGAGCCATACGGCCATTATGGCCCCGCCGATCTTGTGGTCAAGGTTCCGAGACAACGTCGTTCGGCGTCCTCACGGAATCCAGGGTTAGTGGCACTACAGCCCTGGCGCGTTCAGGAACCGACCATTCCTTAAGATCGACAAAGCAATGACCGAGGACGCAAAGACCCGCTCCAGTACGCTACACGCAGCGGGCTTCCTCCTTCTTGGAACACGGGCTCAGGCGAGGCGGTGCTCCGGGTCAGGAGACTGCACAATCTAGAGGAGGTCCCAGGCTCGACGGGTATGCAAGTAAGTCTTCCGGATAGCTCCGCCGCCGAATGGTGGCATGCTTGGTCGGCACCGCAACTCTTGTATGGATGGCTTGTATTCATCCCGCTTCGCCATCATGGTTGGATTGCCGGGAGGAAACCGGCGTGGCCCGGTTGCACTTCCCCGAAGAAGCTAGTCCCCCCGATGCAACCGGGCCGCTGATTTGGCCAGCCTGTTGAGTCCCGACCTGCCATCGTTCCTGACGTGACTGCGCGTGTGAAGGCGCGCGCCTGCGTCGATCGATAAATCGATGAGCTGCGACCGACAGCCGCCATGATCCAATGGCCCGCACTCGCTCAAAGCCTAGCCTCGCCTCCTGCGCTTTTGGCCTCAACATTTCAATCTAAATAGTGTGCGCGAAGCGGCAGACGCAGTCTCCAAAAAGGCGTTGCTGGCGCAGGGAGACCTCCATTGGGCGCGGGTGGGAAGTGGTCAATACACCCGTTTGGTCTACTGTCGAGTTCATCGCAACCACTCTACAATTTGCGTGTTGTTTCGGCACTAAATTAACGGAGTCACCGATGAGACCCGAACTGTTTTTTTCAAAGCCCGTTCCAGTATTTGTCGGGATGGGCTTCCCGCGCGATATCGTGTCGGTCGCGGAGGCCTACGAAATGCTGAATGAGTGGCCGGGCAGCCGCAGCCCGACATTCACAGCCGCGCTCTGTGTCTGCCAATCTGCTTTGGTCGGTGACAAAGACGTCGAAACAGCGCGCATTGCCTTCGAAGCTTTTGCGCTTGCCCGCGGCATCCTCGCGCCCGACGCGCTCGAGGTGGCGGCGGCACGTGCTGCTGATGAGTGGCTGACAGCTTGAGCATGGCACTCATTCACCGGCCGCAGGTCGGGCCGCAGCGCATAGAGTTCGCGCCATGATATCCGGCGCCGGGTCACGGTCTCCTTGGCTGTGGTGTTTCTATCCATGGCGGATCCTCCGATGATTGGTGCCGCACCTGTTTCTGCCGCACCTCGAGTTTCTTTCTTCATAGCCCTAAAGGCTAAAGGGGGTGGGGTGTGCTATAGGCAACCTCACTCGGTTGTGGACCAAAAAACGAAGGTGCAGAAGGAACAGCACATTTTATCGGCAACGTTACCCACGTCCTCGAAAATCGTATGACCGTGAACCTCGGCATCCCAGTCACGGTCGACGCCGCTGTCGTCAGGCTGGTGAGCGCCTATAAGGCGCCTACGACGAGCACACCGCTGCTGGACAAGCTGACATGAGCCGCCTCCCTTCCAAGGCGAGGGAACGGTTGAGGAGGGTGTCCATATCTACCTTCGGATCGGCCTTTGCCAGAAAATCCGCGACGTGCTTTGGCAGGTTTCCGGGTTCAACGAATGGGGTGTGTCCCTGTTCGTCGGCAGTGATGGCAATCAGGGTCGCATGGCGAGCAGGATCCCCGGTGCATCAAATGCCTGGAGGAAACAGTCTGGAACTGCTCCCTGATTACGTCGATGATCGAAAGCGTGCCGGACAGATGCCTCCGCAGGGTGGATGCGGCGGCATCGACGTCGGCGGAGCGGATGGCCTCCACGATGACGCGGTGATCCTCCAGAACGGTCTGCATCTTACCCAGCATCGGCAGGTTGAGCCGGCGCAGCCGGTCCAGATGGACGCTCTGTCGCCGCACGGTCGCCCATAGCTCCAATACGCCGGCGCGCTCATAGATCTTGCGATGAAACTCACGGTCCAGCGAATCGAACACATCGTAGGTCTTGGGCGATGCAACGATCGCCTGCCGAGAGAGGATATCATCAAGCTCGGCCGCCGTTTGCGCCGGGCTTTCGAGCGTCAGCCGGCGGACCGCCTCGAGTTCGACGGAGAGCCGCAGGAATTGGGCCTGCCTAGCGTGCTTCACGTCGATGCGCGCGACCACCGTCGCATATTGCGGATAGACCTCGACCATGCCCTCCTCCTGCAAGCGCATCAGCGCATCACGCACCGGCGTCTGGCTGACGCCGATCGCATGCGCCGTCGCCGTCGGAGGACCGCGGCCAAATGAAATTGCGCCAATCGCTCATTTCGGGAGGAATTCATGCGATCGATCATCAGCGGCCTCGCCGCGCTCGGCCTCGCTCTCGGCTTCGCCACATCCGCCTACGCCCAGGAAAAGACCGAAATCTCCATCACGCGTCAGCCCGGCATCCTCTACCTCGCCAGCCACGTCATGGAGACGCAGAAGCTGATCGAAAAGCATGCCGCTGAGGATGGCCTGAAGGACTTCAAGATCAACTGGCGCACCTTCAGCGGCGGCGGCACGCAGACCGATGCGCTGCTGTCGGGCAATGTCGACATCGTCAACACCGGCACCGGTAATCTGCTGCTTCTGTGGGACCGCACCAAGGGCCGCGTCAAAGGCATCTGCACCAATTCGGCCCAGCCGGTGATCTTCGTTTCGCGCGATCCGCACATCAAATCGCTGAAGGACATCGGCCCGAGCGACAAGATCGCCGTTCCGACCGTGGGTGTGTCCACCCAGGCGATCCTGCTGCAGATGGCGGCCGCCAAGATGTTCGGCGACAAGGATATCCACCACTTCGATGCCAATACGGTCCAACTCGGCCATCCCGACGCCATGGCGGCGCTCGCCAACCAGAAGCATGAGGTCAAGAGCCATTCTCCGCGCCACCCTACCAGTACCTTGAATTGAAAATGCCTGGCATCCACGAAGTCACCAGTTCGCGCGACATCATCGGCGGCGATCTGAGCCAGGGCACCTTCTTCACCACGACCGAATTTGCGGAGGCGAACCCGACGACCATCAAGGCGATCCGCGAGGCGACCGCTGACGCGATCGCCTACATCAAGAGGGATCCGAAAGGCGCGCTGGAGGATTATAAGACCATTTCCGGCGACAAGACGAGCATCGACGACCTGATGGCGATCCTCAAGGAGCCCCAGCACGTATTAAAATTGATCCCGGCGGAACTCAACACAGGAGACTTTGTTGGGTTTGCTAGCGGGTTTGCAGTTGCTTCCACACAAATGAGGAAAGCTTGCAGGACACCTTACAGTTCCGGAAGATGCTGGTAGCCACCCTCTCGTCAAGCGGCTTCGAGCAACAATGCACGCGGCTATGCCGAGACTACGTTTCCCCGATAAGGTCACCACGAATATCGTGACCGCATTGATCGGTCCGGACGCCGGCCTCCGCACCAAACCCAGCCGAAGCAAACCAATAGCCCGTTCTGCCAGGTTCGTGCTGATCTCGATTTCAATAGAAACGTCCACAAGGTTTTGGAAATTATGTCCGGCACCGGCCGACCAGCTCAAACTGACGTGGTGCAGGTGCTGGCATGTCGAGGTTTGATCACCGCGAAGTACAGTAGGATAGGTGGCGATGTTGGGGTGTCAGGTTCAGCCGCCAAGCAATTTGGATTGCGCCTGATCTGCATGCCAGGTCTCGTTCGATGAAAGTCCTGGTAGCGGGCATTATCGTGCTCGCGGACGCAACAGGGCGAAGACCCCTGGCCGGCTGAGCACTGTTGGCGCTAAATTGGCACGGTCGGGGTCATGCTACCTTGGAAAACAGAGCGACGTCACATCTGGCCAAGCCGTAGCGCCACCGGTGATCAGTCGCGGCAACCCGGCTCTGGTAGAACAGTGAAAGCTGACTGCCTTCGATCATCACCGTTGAATGACCGTTCTCGCCCGGCTGGCCTGGTTCGAGCACCGGGCCTATCGACACGTAGGGTCCAGCAACTTCGTCGGCGATGGCGAAAAACACGCGCTGACGGTTCCCACGAAGGCCATTTGGGAGAAAGCAAGTGGCGTTCAAAAGCACGCGGCCATCCGGTAACTCGACCAGTTGTGCACCCTCTATGCCCCATTCATAGTCGGGATCCTCTCGCGTATTGTGATGAGGGACATCAGCGTGATCGAGGATCTTGCCGATCCGCTTCCATGGACCGAACCACGAGTCGGACTGGCTGCGTGCGAGATAGATGTCGGGCTGTGGCACCCTGTTGAATTTTGGCATGCCCGAATAAACGAGATAGCGCTTGCCAGCAATGACCGCGGGGTGCGGATCGTAGATGCCATCCTCCTGCGTGTCGGGGATGGCAAGAATGGCTGGGCTGAGAACCACCCAATGGAAGCCGTCGTTGGAAACCGCATGCTCGCAACGGCCACCGGATTTCATAAACTCGGTCTGGATGAACATGTGGAAGACGCCACTTTCGTGGATGACGCCCGGAGCCGCGACCCCCGTCCCGTTGATAGGCAGCTCGATCACTTCGTGCTCGGACCAAGGCCCATAAAGGTCGGGCGCCGTCGCGTGCAGGATTCTCCACGTCTCGGTCGTTACCGTCCCGCTTGAACCGAAGACATGCCACAGCCTGCCATCGAAGACGGGGCATGGGTCCTTGAGGTCATCCACGCTTTGCGGATGAAACAGCGGAAACACGTTGGTATCGAACTCGATCTTCATCTCAGCCCCCGGGGATCTGCCCTTGCCCTTGGACGCGCCCAGTGAAGCAGGCGAATCAATTTGATGTCCTGAGCATTTTATAGCCAGCGAGTTCAACACAAATACGGCAAAGGCGGTTCTCCACCACCAACCCCTGGTCGGGAGGCTTTCGATGACCAGCCGCGGGCAGCTGCAGCCGGGGTTTGCATCCAATGCAAAGCGGGGACCTGAGGCTCTCTGTTTCACCTTGGAACAAGTCACCTGTCCGAAAGTTAGGAGCTGGAATGGAAGTGTAGTTTCGCCTCATCCACGACTAACAAATGTTAGTCGCAAACATAAACCACAGCCTATAAAAAGGAATATCTCAATGGAAGCAGCCTTGGGCGGGGTAACCGGCAGTAAACACGCTGGCAGGCAAAATCTTCTGGTTTGCTTTTCTCATTTAAGGTGGAATTTCGTTCATCAACGCCCGCAGCATGTCCTCACTCTAGCGTCCATGCAGCAGAGAGTGGTGTACTTTGAAGAACCCCTTTTCGAAGAACTGCCGCAGCCGCTAATGCGGACGAGCGAGGCCTCGCCAAACATTCTGGTTGTGACACCAGTGCTCCCGGTCGGCACGTCGGCCGCGAAAGCAGATGCCGTGCAGCGGAGATTTGTGCAGCAGACAATCGCTTCTATGCCGCACAGCCGGCTGATCGCTTGGTATTACACGCCGATGGCTCTTCGCTTTACGGAGTACCTAGAGGCGGACATATGCGTCTATGATTGCATGGACGAACTCTCTGCGTTCAAGAATGCGCCGCCCGAACTGCAGCAGATGGAAAAGGCCCTTCTGCGCCGCGCCGATCTGGTTTTCACCGGCGGCCTGAGCTTGTTCGAGACCAAGCGCCACCTACACCATGCGATCTATCCCTTCCCTAGCAGCATAGATGTGAACCACTTTCACAGGGCCAGGAAGCTGGGCAAAGACCCAGCCGATCAGGCCGACATTCCCCACCCGAGGGTAGGATATTTCGGCGTAATCGACGAGCGGCTGGATGTCGATCTCGTGGCTCAAGGGGCGGAGACTATGCCGGACGTGCATTTCGTCATGCTCGGCCCGGTGGTCAAGATCGACCCCGCAGACCTGCCGCAGGCGCAAAATCTGCACTGGTTGGGCGGGAAAGCCTACCACGACCTGCCCGACTACCTGCGCCATTGGGATGCAGGCTGGATGCCGTTCGCGCTCAACGAAGCGACCCGGTTCATCAGCCCGACCAAGACGCCGGAATTCCTGGCGGCTGGCCTGCCGGTGATCTCGACGGCGATCGTTGACGTGGTGCGCAGCTACGGCGCGGCCGGACTGGTGGAAATCGCCGACGGCGACGACCTGGAAATCAAGCTGCGCTCCGTTCTTTTGCGCCCGCGCCAGGTGCTTCTGCAGCAAGTCGATGCCTACCTTGCAGACATGTCCTGGGAGCGAACATGGAATGCCATGGCAGCTCACATTGAGCGCGTTTATCAGCGTAAAAAGGTCGTCCCGCTTCGCAGGAGCGCTTAGCCATGTTCGATTGGCTGGTCGTGGGGGCAGGTTTTGCCGGCAGCGTGCTTGCCGAAAGAATAGCCTCGCAGCGTCACGAGAGCGTTCTGCTGGTCGATCGCCGCGGCCATGTCGGCGGCAACGCCTACGATTGTTATAACGAAGCCGGCATCCTCATCCACCGCTACGGTCCGCATATCTTCCACACCAACAGCCAGGCGATCGTGGATTACCTTTCGCAGTTCACCCAGTGGCGGTCATACGAGCACAGGGTGTTGGCGGCGGTGGACGGAAAACTGGTTCCCATCCCGATTAATCTTGACACGATCAACCGCCTTTATGGGCTCGACCTGACCTCGGCACAGCTGGAGGATTTCTTCGCGTCCCGACGCGAGACTGTGGAGGACGTCCGCACGGCCGAGGACGTGGTCGTCAGCACCGTGGGACGCGAACTCTACGAGAAATTCTTCCGTGGCTATACGAGGAAGCAATGGGGCGTCGATCCCAGTCAACTGAGCAAATCGGTGACGGCACGAGTGCCGACCAGGACCAACCATGACGACCGCTATTTCAGCGACAGCTTCCAGAAAATGCCGGCTGGCGGATACACAAGCATGTTCGAACGCATGCTCGATCATCCGAACATCAAGATCATGCTGCAGACCGATTTCCGCGAAATCCGTGAGAAGATCCCGTTCAGGCGCATGATCTATACCGGCCCAATCGATGAATATTTCGGGTGGCAGCTCGGGCATCTTCCCTATCGCTCGCTGCGTTTCGAGCACGTGACGCTGGACTGCGAGCAGTTTCAGCCAGTCGCGGTCGTCAATTATCCGCAGACGCAGGATTACACTCGTATCACGGAATACAAGCATCTCACCGGCCAGCAGAACTCGCGGACCAGCCTGACCTACGAATACCCCACGGATATCGGTGATCCGTACTACCCGGTGCCGCGGGCCGAAAACGAAGCGCTCTACAAGCGCTATGAAGCGCTCTCCGCAACCTGTCAGGACGTGTGGTTTGTCGGCCGCCTGGCAACATACCGCTACTACAATATGGATCAGGTGGTCGGACAGGCTCTGGCTACTTTCGCCCGCATCCAAAGGAGCGTCCCGGAATGGGCAAGCGCGGGAAAGACGTCGTTGGCGGGCCTGGCGGTAAGCACTCCGTCACCCCGGAGTTAAATTTGGGCGGGGCAAAATCAGAAGGAGAATTGCGATGGATACAAACTTCAACTCGGAGAGCCGTTCGATCTTCATTGTTGGCTTGCGCAACGCGCATGCCATGGAGCACCAGGCGCTGTCGATCATGAAACCACAGGTAGAGCGTATTGAGAATTATCCAGAGGTGGCCGATCGCTTGCGCCGGCACATTCGGGAGACCGAAGGCCAAATCACGCGGCTCGAGGCGGTTCTGGAGGGACTCGATGAAGAGCACTCCACTCTCAAGGACACAGCCCTGTCGATGGTCGGTAGCATGGCTGCCATGGGCCACTCGATGGCCGGCGACGAGATCATCAAGAACAGCCTGGCGAATTTCGCCTTCGAGAACTACGAGATTGCTGCCTACAATTCGCTGCTGGTGCTCGCCGAGGCTGGCGGATTTCAGGATGCTGAAATGGCCCTCAAGCAAAATCTGAGCGAAGAGGAAGCCATGGCCGAATGGCTGAAGGAAAACCTAAGCGACGTCACCTTGCGGTATGCCAAGTTGCGCGAGGAGGGGGAAACCGCAAAAAGCTGATCCAACGGCGCGGGGGGCGTCCAGTGCTGGCGCCCTGCCCATGGTTTTGTCGGCCACGCTTTCAGCGGTTCGGCACGAACAGGTCTTGCTGACGAATCAGTTCATCCGCGATTGGCTGGCGGAGGCGTCGCAGGCCATCCGCCTGGATGACCGAAAACAGCCCCACTTCGGCATGTCGGGAATTATCCCATCCGGGATAGGCGGTTATCGGATACAGGCAAATACCCTCAATCGGTGCTTCGAGGCTCATTGCCGCACGCACCTCGTCGCAGACATAATGGAGCCAAGCCGGCCCGCCGGATCCCTCCGAGCCGGTCTCGGCGATGAACATGGGCTTGCCGTATCGATGAGCGACCTCGATCAACATTTCCGACAGAGCCCGGTACTCGTGGTGCCCCATCGGAATGGTCGGCCCATTTATGTACCATTGATTGTGCGGGTAGAAATTCAGGCCAACGCCGTCGACAACGTCTTCGCTCCCGCCCAACTCAGGTTCGACGCGGCCCAGCAACATGTCGTAAGCCTCGAACTGTCCCAGTCGGGCGTTTTCGGCCCGGCGCCGTTCGGCGCGGGTCCGGTCGCGGGGAGCGATATGGATGAGCGGCTCGGCCCAGACAAACCTGCATGCTGGGTCGACCTGCCGCATTGCACGAACACCCGCGATGGCAGCCTTGACGAGATGCCGCTTGAACCATCCGCGTTTGTTCGGCCCCACGCGCGGGAAATAGCCGACCTCAACAGCCCAGGCGAAGAAGGAGATCTCGTTGATTGGACACAACAGAGGCGATGTTCCGGTAATCGAGCGGTGCACCCTCACGGCCTCGGCCGCAAACGAGGCATAGGCATCGATGAAATGCTGCGACCCCTGATCGACGTGGTCTGGGGATCCGTAGTGGAAGATGTCCCAGATGACCTGGACACCTGCCGTTTGGGCTGCCTCGACCATAGGCGCCCAACTTGACCAGTCATAGGTTCCGGGAGCGGTTTCGATCAGGTGCCAGCGCAACCCGTCGCGGATGGTGCGAAGGCCGAGTTCGGCGCAGCCGCGGTAGTCGCCCAGGGCATGCAAATTGTGCGAGGTCGCACGAATAAGGTCGAGGCGAACGCCGTCCTTGCGCCGATGCGAGGAGCATTCAAAGCCCGCCATGAAAAAACTGGCAAAGCGCCAAGCACCGGAAACCGAAGCATCCACCTCCTGGCCCTTCGTGCGTGCCGCCTCGTTCATTCGAAGTCTCCTTTGGTCAGTCGGCTTCGCACTCGGCCGGATTGTTCGGAGCGAGAACTGCCTTGGCGAAACCGCATCCGATCGGGCAAGCAGCATCCCCCTGCTCAGTTCGGCATACCCCTCATTCTTACATGACCGAATAGTGCCGAACCGATTGGTCGTGTCTTTGTTCCGGTGGTCCACCGTCCGGTAGCTGGGTGCCGAAGGCAAATCAGGAACAAGGCGGCCCGAGCCAAGTTCGGGGATGTACCACCGGCCTCGATCAGCTCGGCCGGATGCTCGGCAAACAACAGAGGCACGGGATCATATGACCGTTCAAATTCGACTTTCCGATATCGACCGCGCCAGGCGCGAGGATCGTGGCGACGGCGCTTGGAGTATCGCACCAGATCTGGGCTATTTGCGATTGGCAATCGTCAATGTCGTGTTCTTCGGCGCACCGGGCAGCGGAGATCGCAAATGGGTGCTGATCGACACAGGGTTGCCGACGTCCCGGAGCAGCATCCTTGCGGTCGCGGAAAAGCGCTTTGGGACTGACACGCGGCCGGCCGCGATCATCTTGACTCACGGCCATTTCGACCATGTGGGAACGGTTCTGGACCTTGCGAATACGTGGGACGTGCCTGTCTTCGCACACCCGCTCGAGCGCCCTTATCTGGACGGAACCACGTTCTATCCGCCACCGGACCCCTGGGTGGGGGGTGGACTGATAGCATTGCTTTCGCCGCTCTTTCCACGCGGGCCGATCGATCTTGGCGACCGCTTGGTGTCCTTGCCTGCCGACGGATCGATCCCCGGGATGCCCGGATGGCAATGGCTGCACACGCCAGGACACGCCCCGGGGCATATCTCGCTCTGGCGGGAGGAAGACCGCTCGCTGATCGTGGGGGACGCTTTCATGACCACGGGTCAGGAGTCGGTCTATGAGGTCGCCGTCCAGGATCTCGAGATGCACGGTCCGCCACGCTATTTCACGCCCGACTGGGATGCGGCGGAGAGATCGGTGAAGCGCTTGGCCGCACTGAAGCCGCAGATGGTCATCAGCGGACACGGGGCGGCGGCTGCGGGCGTGGGCATGCGTCAAGCTCTCGACAGCCTGGCTGATCGGTTCAGGCAGTTGGCCGTGCCGCCGAAAATGAAATTCGTGCGCGAGCCAGCGTCCCAGATAGCTAGGGCAACCGATCCGCCATCGTTCTGAACAGGTCAGATTGGGCCGACTCTATCTCTCGACCGGTAGAGTTCCCGTCGGGTCGGGCGCCCCTGCATCGTTCACCGACAAACTCCGACAAGCGGAACAAACCCGGGAGGCGCCGGTTAGGAGGTTCGATCGACGCAGGGCGGCAGCCAAGCGCCGGAAGGACGCGTCCTCTCCGCCGGCGAGCCGACCGGCAGTTATTCGAGCCCGAACGCGTCGGCATTCGCCAGACTCGCTCATGCCAAACCGCGGAGGAGACCAAATGGCAAATCTGGGAAGACTGGCGATCGCGATGCTTGGCGTTTTGGCATACCGAAGTCGCGACAAACTCTGTGAATTGATTCCGGGAGCGGGGTATCTTAACCCAAACGATCCGCAACGCAGAATTCTGGCTCAGATAACCAATGCCGTGTCGAGGGCTGACCTCGGTCAGATCCTCGACCGATTCAGGGAGCTGGGCGCAGGATCTAAAGTCGACTCGTGGGTTGGCAACGGCCCAAACCAACCAATCGAGCCAAGGCTCGTCGAAGCGGCGATGGACGAAGGTACACTGATGTCCATGTCGGTGCAGACGGGACTTTCGCGCGAGGAGCTAATCAGAAGGATTACGCGGGACCTACCCGAGACAGTCAACGAAATGACGCCGAATGGTGAATGGCTGCCTGAATAACACAAGGCTTGGGATAAGTCGACCTTGCTCGACAATGTGTCCTAGGTCCCGGCTTCCTGCCAACTTGCTTTGCTTGGTGGACTTCAGGTGCTTGCGATGCTGGCGCGGCAGGCGAAAGAAGGTCATCGTGCTCTCGATGGTTTCCTCCGCCACGTCGTCGGTCGTGGGTAGCGGCCCGACCATTTCGCAAGCAAGCCACGCGGCGAGATCGGCCTTGGCCTTGGCGAGATCGCGCCGGTCGTAGAGCAGCGCAGTTCCTGCAGGCAGTCGTCGCCGTGCTTCCGCGGCAGATGATCGAGCGCGTTCCTGAGGAAGTGGACGTAGCAGCGCTGCCATGCCGCTTCCGGGATGACTTCGCCGATCGCCGCGACCAGGCCGGCATGATCGTCGGACACGACCAGCTCGACGCCCCTGAGGCCGCGCGCCTTCAAGCCGACGAGGACGTCCCTCCAGGCCGAGCGGCTTTCGCGATTGGCCATCTCTACAGCCAGGATCTGACGCCGGCCGTCCCAGTCGATGCCAACCGCCATCAGCACCGCCTGGTCTCATGACGATGCCGACTTCGCGCACCTTCTCGTAGCGGGCATCGAGAATAAGGTAGGCAAAAGGCTCCTGGAGCGGGCGTTCGGCAAACGCCTTCAGGCTCTCGTCCAGGCGCTTGTTGATGGCCGAGATCGATGAGGCCGAGAAGGCATGACCGCACAGCTCTTCAGTGATCGCCTTGACCTTTCGGGTCGACACGCCTGCACATACATTTCCGACAGTGTCGCCCCGCTCGGAACGCTGGTGGCGCTCGAACAGCTCAGTGGAGAAGCGGCCAGCTCGGTCTTGCGGAACCCGCAGTTCAAGCTTGCCGACACGCGTCACAAGGGTGCGGCCGTAATAACCCGAGCGATAGCCGAGACGCTCCGGTGTGCGCTCGCCCTTCGAAGCACCCAGCGCCTCCTCCATCTCCGCCTCGAGCACCTCCTGCATCACCGCACGGATCACTTCGTGCAGACCCTCAGGGTTCGAAAGCAGAATGTCTTTGACGGCACCGCTGGCGGTCTTACTCTCAATCTGGCCAGGTGGCGTTCCTTCGCGGGAATCAGGTGACGTTGAACATCACCAGCCTGCCATGACCGCCCTCTCTCAGCGAATTTGCAGAACTCTCAGCACACTACCGGTCAAAGCGTTGTAGGTCCGTCCAGAGCGAGTTCGGAAACCTGCAAATCTCACTCAAGCCGTATAGGATTGGCCCGCTCGAAAGCACACTGCAATAGCTCCCGAGACCAGGCACACAACAGAAGTCCTCATGGTCCTCCCCAACCTATCCCTCATCCCGATCGGAAAACTCACGCATGATGTCGCCAGCCAGCAGCTTTTCCTTCGACAGCAGCCCGGCGTCCTCAAGCGCCTCGAAATCCGGCAGCTGGCGCAGCGTGTCGAGCCCGAACTGCGACAGAAAGTTCTCGGTCGTCACGTAGGTGTAGGGCGCTCCCGGCTGCGGGCTGCGCGGCCCCGAGGCGATCAGGTCCTGCGCGCGCAGCACGCCGATCAGATCGCGTGACACCTCCTTGCCGAAGAAGGAAGACAGCTCGCCACGCGTGATCGGCTGGAAATAGGCAATGCACATCAGCACGAGAGCCTCCGCCTGCGATAATTCCTTCGCCTCCTGCCCAGCCGAGCCAAATGCACTGCGGATGACATTCCCAAAGACCTTTTTGGTCCGATGCTGCCAGCCGCCGGCGACCGACACCAGCTCGTAGGGGCGACCGGCGAGCTCAACACGGATGTCGTCGATGATCAGCTCGATATTGCAGTTCTTTCCCACCACCCGTGCGAGGACACTACGTGTCACCGGTTCGCTGGCGGAAAAGATCACTGCTTCGACGCGGCCCATCCACTCGCGCCAGCGCAGTTCCGGCGGCAGGTGCTCGAGCTCCGTGTCCAGCAACGCGGGCTGATCGTTTGCTTGCGGCGGGCGGACGATTGGCTCATCGCTAAAGCCCAAATAGCCGGAACGATGACCGCCCCGACAGCTCGCGCACGGCGTCGAGGTGTTGCAGCCGCTCGAACAGCCGCCGCGCCGCGAAGCGCGACAGGTTCTTTGTCACCAGCGATCCGGCGACGGCATCCTCATTCAGGAGCAAGAAAACCACGTCGCCGGCGCCCTTGGCGCGCAGTTTCGGCGAAATGGCGAGGAGTTTTTCGGCTCGACGCGACAGCTCGCTGGCCAGCCGGCAAGCCTCCGCCGTCGCTTGAACCAGCGCCAGGCAAACCGCCCGCTCAAAACCCTGTTGCCCGGGTCGGATGCGCTTGCCACCGGGCTGGTGCGAAAGGCCGGGCCAAAAGCCTGCGCCATCAGCAGCGGCAACGGCCGCGGCCAGCGCAGGCTTTGCGCCAGCACCAGGTCGGCCAGCCACCAGGCGAACAGCTCGGCATCGGGGCGCATGGCGACGTAAGCGGCAATCGCCGCGGCGGCAAATGGCGCCGGCCGCTGCGACCCCGCGACTTCCTCGATCTTCATCCTGAGATCGGCGAGAGCCTTATCATCCCAGGCGAGCCCGAGCATCTCGGCCACTTTTGCCAGCCGATCGGCGCTGACCGCCGGCTTCAGCCCATCTGGCGCCAGGCGCCAAAAATGGCGCCGGCGGGACCTGGATCGGCGCCGACCGGGCAAAGCTGCCAGGCGTCGCGCAGGCCGGCTTCATCTTCGGCGCGGCCGGCGAGCGGCACGCTGGCAGCGGCGCGAGCGCCCAGGCCGGAAGGAAGGGCGGCGCAGCGAGGCTGGCGGTCGCGGGGTCGAGGCGAATCATGTGTTTGGAGGGTAAATCGCCCGTGCGCTTTTGGCGATGATTTTCGCCGGAAAACGCACAGCCTGTCGCGCAACCAAAACGAATGATAATGCTACCTTATCAGACATTTAGTCACGCTAGCACTTGTATCAGTGAGAGTTCTATATTGGCGCTAACAGACGAAGTGTCTGTTTTATGGGGCCTCCGAAGGGACTATTTGGCTGAATGGAGGTGCAAAGCGCACGATCGGCGTAGGCGAACTGTACCCCAACCGGCGGTCAAACCATTTTGCGTTTGGCCGGCACCAGTTCGCTGTCAGTCTGCCTGCTCTTCATCGTATTGGGGGACGGTCCATTCTTCCCCGATTGCGGCGACAAGAGCGGACACGCGGGTACGCACCCGCGGAGGAAGTCGAACAAGACGCTCGATCAGGCGTCGACCTTCTGCGCTGGCAATGAAACCAATGCGCTCATCGGTTCGTAGACGTGAAGCCTCAAGGCCGCTCTCACCATGGTCCGGGAGGCCTTCGAAAAAACGACTAGCGGGGACGCCCAGCGACTTGCCAATCTCGTAGATCATGGACGCGCTCACCCGGTTCCTAGCGTTCTCGTATTTTTGGAGCTGTTGGATGCTGACGCCTATCGATCGGGCAAGCTGAGCCTGCGTTACGTCCGACAGCACGCGAACCGTCGCGATCTGTCTACCGACGTGAAGATCAGCGGGGTGAGGGTCACGCCCGATCTTTGGCTTTGGCGCCGCCCGGGACGGGCTAGTGCGTTTCGGCTTCAACAACTCCGTCGATGCTCCAACAGGTCATTGGGTAGAAAATCCTTCGCGGTCGGTTCTGGGTCTTTGTGTCGATGTCAGCCGAATTTTCGTGCAGGCGGCACTGCTATCCTGCCTGAGAATTCGGATATTTCGATCCCGGTACCGAAGGCACGCGAACGGCTTGCGAACCCCTCGAGAATATCTCGCGCCACGTGTCCGGCGGCGGCGACGGGAACCAATTTGCCCGTTTCGGATCCTGTGCGCTCATTTATCTCGCCGATCAGGACGGGCAGAAGGTCGATGCCTTCAAGGTCTCCATTCGCCTCATAGCGGCAAGCAGCGACAATGCTCTGCCAGACTTCCGGAGGATCCCACTCGCCCTCGTCCGGATGGACATGAAAGAGGAAATTTCCGAGACCGTAGAAGACTGGCGAGCCATTGTAGATCTCGACCGCCTGCAAGACGGGGGCGCCGTGACTAACAAAAAGGTTTGCACCGGCGTCAATGCATGTGCGAGCAAAGGCCTGCACCCAGTGCGGTACATCCTGCCAACCCGGTTCCCAATGATGATGGTGCAGGTAGGCGATGACGAAATCGCCTTGTGCTGCCGCCTGACGGATGGCGGACAAATGGATGCTCGCGCTTGCCTGATCGACTTCGACTATGCGGCCGAAGTTGGCAGCTTGGGTAAATACGGTGCCGTAGAAATTGAGCTCCCTGTCGCTCGCCACCTCCGGCGGATCCTCCGGCTGCGCATAATTGGTCAGTTCGAAGGGAGAGCTTTGCAAATGACCCCCAAGCCGTGCCAATCGCCTGAAATGCCCGTCAGGCACCCCGATTTTCCGAACGGTCTTGAGCCGGTTGACGCCAGGGCGAGCCGGACGAAAGGCCGTGTGGTTCTCGGCATACATACTGGACGGACCGGGACCGGCATCGATCGCAAGAAGGGCGACGTCGCGTTTACCTAGCTGGCGGCGGCCCGGTTTGCGGGCGTCGGTCGCATCGACCCCGATGCCCGCATGCAGGAAGCCACGCGCTTGCACTTCCTCTAGCGTAGAGAGAACGCCGCCAGCACCGAGATCGAACGCGTGGTTGTTCGCCAAGGCAAGCGCGTTGAAACCGATATCCTGCAATGCATCCAGCACCTCAGCCCTAGAATAGCCGAAATACCTGCCCTTGGTCGGCCAACCACCATGTTTGCCGAGGATCGTCGACTCGAAATTGGTGAAGACGACGTCACCCTGCTGCAAGAAGCGTCCAACCGCCGCGAACCGTTCGTCTTGAACATGACGGATGTCATGCGTGATCAATGATTGGCCGGTTACGACCGCGCAAAATGGGTCTTTCATGGAACTCGCCTTGTGGTCGTGAAGGGTCGGGCGCCGGCACTCGGCCAGCACACATCGAAGTCGCCGCAGATCGCCGGGCTATTTTGGCAAGTCCGGAGAAATGTCCGTCTTGAACCACTTCAGGCTCAACGCCTTGATGGTGCCATCCTTGGTGGCAGCGTCGAGCGCCGCATTGAACTTAGTGAGCAATTGGGTATCCTCTTTGCGCATGCCGGCGCCCACACCCGGACCCCAGAGACCACCGTTCAGCTCCGGTCCGAAAAATACCGCAACCGACCCTCCAGGCGCCTCCAGGAAATCGCGCCATGTGAAATAGTCGGCGAGGCCGCCGTCGACGCGCCCCGCGGTAAGGTCGAGCTTCAAATTGTCGAGACTGTCATAGCTGCGAATGGTCACGACATCACCGAGGAGTTGTTTCACAACAGCCTCGGAGTTCGATGAACGAAGGACACCAATGGCTTTGCCGCTAAGGGTCGACCTGAGCCGCTCGATGGTTGCCTTCTCCTTGTTTCCGACTGAGGAAAGGTTGACCTTCTCGTTGGTGTCGCCGGCATCGAGCCCAAGCTCTTTGCGGACAACGAACTGGTTGTAGCCGCTGGCGTACGGGCTGGAGAATGCGATCTGCCGCTTGCGCTTCTCGGTAATCGCCATCCCGGACATGATGACGTCGTATTTCCCGACCAGCAGCGCGGGAATGATCCCGTCCCAATCCTGCGCCACGAAGCTGCATTTGATTTTGATGCGATTACACAATTCGAGACCGACGTCGACGTCGTAGCCGTAAAGCTTGCCATTCGCGTCTGTCCCGTCCCACGGCGGCGACGCCCCTTCGGTGGCGATAGATATCGTTCGCTCGCTTTCGGCACGTGTCGGGAAGGCTGCGAGCAAGGACGCGACAGAAATGGCAATAGCCAGGGGCATGCGCACGGGACACCTCTTTGTTTGGGTTTGGATGGGAAGCCAGCCTTAAGGCTGCGGCGTCACGGCACGAGTGTCGTGATCTCGTGGTGAGGCGAGATCGGACGGAGCCGCGCCTTACGTCTTTGCTTTGGAGTGCCTTCGTTCGAAAGCCGTCGTTCCAGAAACTGGGTGGCTTTCACGGCGAGCGTCGTGAGCGCGAGATAGATCGCTCCCGCTACGATGAAGATCTCGTAGGGCGCGAAGGTGGCTGACACCATCTGTCGCGCCATGCCGGTTATCTCGAGCAGCGTTACCGTGCTTGCCAGCGACGAGCCCTTGATCATCCCCACGACCTCGTTTCCGTAAGCCGGGAGCGAAATCCGGAAAGCGATCGGAAAGGTCACAAGACGGGCGATCTGCAAACGTTTCAGGCCAAGCGCCCTGGCGGCCTCAATGATACCGTTCGGCACGGATTGGAGACCACGGCACAGGATTTCGGTGGTGTGCGCCGCGCTGTTCAGCGAAAAGGTGAACAGCGCACACCAGAGAGGGTCTTTAAGAACCACCCAGAAGACACTGGCGCGGACCGCCTCGATCTGGCTCAAACCATAATAGAGCAAGAAGAGCTGAACGAGCATGGGCGTTCCGCGGATGACATAGGTATAGGCCAGAACCGCGAAAGAGAGGCTCGGGCGTCCAAACGCGCGGGCGAACGCCAGCGGCACCGACAGAAGAAATCCTGCCGTCAGTGACAGGACCGTCAGGATCAAAGTCAGACCGATGCCTGAGGGCAGAACCAGGAGGGCGTCGAACATCAAACCGAAGTTCATAGGGTTGCCCTTCTATCGACCGAATGCAGGATAGCGCCGCTCCGCGAAGCGGATCGACAGCAGGGTGATCGTCGTCAGGGAGAGATAGAAAGCGGATGCCGCAAGGTAGAAGGTCAACGGCGCGCGCAAGGATCCGGCGCCGACATAGGCAACGCGCATGATGTCGGTAAGGCCCACGACGGAGACCAGCGCCGTATCCTTGAAAAGCGATATCCAAAGATTGCCATAGGCGGGCAGCGCCAGCCTCAACATCTGCGGACCAACGATGAACAACCACCGCTGCCAGGAATTCAGGCCAAGCGACTTCGCTGCTTCGATTTGCCCCGCTGGCACCGCCGCGATCGCACCGCGGAAGACTTCGGTCGCATAGCCGCTGAAGACAACAGTCAGCGCGATGACCCCTGCCGCGAAAGCGCTCACCTCCACATACCTGCCCGCGAGTTTGCTTGCGAAGGTGGTCCCGCCGAAGTAGATGAGCAAGATTATGAGGAGTTCTGGAACGCCCCGCACCACTGTCGTGTAAGCCGTCACGACACTTCTGAAACGGGCTGCAGGCGTGCCTTTCGAGATGGCCAACAGCAGGCCGAACGCGGTGCCGAGGAAGCCACTAACAAGAGCAAGGCCTACGGTAACCATGAAGGCGGCAGCAAATTGAGCAGCAAAACCGCTCATGAGACTCTTCCATCAATGCGCAATTTCGCAATGTGTCCCGCGCCTGTCCGCACGGCACATCTACGGTTGATGACCAGAGATTGCGAAATCTGCTAAGGGATATCTTGCAACAATTTTGCAGGATTTCGCCTAGATTACCGAGCTATCCCGTTCATTCAATCTATAATTTTCAGAATTTTAGCGATAACGATGGATTATAGATGCGCCCTTTACCACGTCAGCAACTTCGGCCGACGGATGCGCCACGGAGCTTGTGCAAGTGCCTCGTCGTGTTTTTCTGAGGCAATCCTGGCCCTGCTAATTGGACGGTTAGGCCTGAGGATCTAGAAGCCGCACACCCTCGCCCTTTTGACCAGCGGACAAGAATTCAACGCCAGCTTTTGTTAGAGCCGCCTCAATGGCCTGCAAAGTGCTGATCCGGGAATCCACCTTGCCATTTTCCAACCGGGTCAGCGCATTCAGCGACACGATTGCTTTGTCTGCAAGCTCCTGCTGCGACCAACCAAGCAAAGCGCGCGCGGCTCGAATCTGTCGTGGACTGACCATGAGTCCACAATCGGCAGGCTGATATTCTTTGCCACATATAGGGTTATTTTATGCCTTGTTAGGTGTATCAATTGCCTTGTACGATCTCGAAGCCAAAGACTCGTACGCGAAGTTGATTTCGCCGACGAAGACCGAATGAGTGCGTGGAATAGAGCGTTGTCGGCTCGCCAACGAGTTAGATGCGAACCTATAAAGGGCGCAAAATGGAGTTGCTGCAAAGCGGTCTGAAGCTCCGACAATTGCAGGTCTTTCGTCAGGTATTGCGGACCGGATCGACGAGGCAGGCGGCTGCTGCGCTCGGGATAAGCCAACCTGCGGTCAGCCAGCACGTGAAGCAGCTCGAGGCCGCTCTCGGCATCGCTCTTTTTGAAAGGTCAACCAATCGCATCATTCCATCGAGGAAGGCATGGGAGCTCCTGCGCAACGTGGAATTGGCCTTAACTTCCATGGACCGCCTGGAAGCATCAATTTTCGCGATAAAGAACGATGAGAAGCATCGGATCGCCATTGCCGCACCCGCCGTCTTCGGTTTCGTGACATTGCCGAAGGTCGTTGCGACAATCCGTTCGAAGACGGCTTCGAGTGTCCGGTCAATTTCGGGAAACTACGAACAGGTAGGTGAGCATATCCTGTCGGGGCGGGCAGATCTTGGAATCTCGAGGTTGCCGTTGGATCCCCGGCTGTTTGAATGGGCACCGATCGGCTCGGCACGCAATGTGTGCATCTTCCACCCCAAGCACCGTTTCTCAACAAAATTATGTGTCGAAGCGCACGACCTGGAGGGGGAAAAGATTGTCGACATCGACCCTCAATTTGCGTCGCATCAGATGAACTTCAACGCGCTGCGCTTTGCTGGGGTCGAGCCGGACATCCTGGTGGAATACGATTGCAATGGTTACGAGGTCGGCTTCGTCTCGGCCGGCCTCGGTGTTTCGATTACCAACGAAATCATCGCTCGCGAATATGCGGCGTTCGAACTGGACGCAAAGCCGGTGGAGCCCTCGGCGCTCTATCACTACGTTGCGGTCTGGCAGAAAGGCAGGGTCTTTTCCAACGTGTTGGAAGTCTCTCTTGGGGCGATCCTCTCCGCCTTTCATCCGGTAGCGCAAAGCGCACCGACCGTTCTCCCGATACACGCCGCGGCCCGCGGTGCTGATCGTCCCTCTTAGCGGCTCCGGATTAATCCTTCCGCTCATGCTTGGCCTTCGCGAAACCGCGATCCGTCGCGATGAAGCGCTCAAGCATGGGCACGATCAAGCGTAGGGGATCGGTGGCGGATTTCCCCGCTTCGCGTCCAAGGATTTCGGCATATCTGGTTAGGTCGCGATGCAGCGGTGCCGGTAGCTCGACTGTGACTTTGACAGGTTTATCCTCGGCAATGGGGCCGAGTTTCAGCTTGGTCATTTCAGCCTCCGTAAGGTTCGAGCACGAGATCGCGGGTGACGAGAACGCGCACGGGAAAACCCGGACGAATGTTGAGTGTCGGCGCTATCTGGAGCTGGCGCTGGACGATCTGCTGGCCGACCTGGCTGACACTCTCGGAAGCGCCACTGCGCAGTGCGCGCACGATGTCGCTCTCCTGGCCTGACGAGCCAGCCTCCGCTCCCACGCTGAGGATGGTGGAGAGTGCAGCAGCCTTGATCAACTCGCCCCAGTGATAGTCGACGCCATCCTCGAGACCGGCATAGCCCTGCGCATCCGCGCCGGGCTGACGCTCCAAAACAATCGAACGGCCATTGGGGAAGATCAGCCTGCTCCAGACAAGCAGCACACGGCGCTGCCCGAAACCAACGCCGCTGTCATATTCGCCGATGACACGTGTCCCTTGGGGGATAAGCAGCGCCCTTCCCGTCGGACTGTCGTAGATGCTCTCGGTCACCTGAGCGGTAATCTGACCGGGCAGGTCGGAGCGGATCCCGGTGATGAGAGCTGCCGGAATAACCGCTCCGGCCTGAAGCACATAGGGCGATGCCGGTGGCAGGACATGGTCGGGCGCCACGGTGCGGCGGTCAGCGGCCACATTCAGGAAGGCAAGGTGGCGATCCTGCGCCGTCTGTCCGGCAGGTTCCAGACCGGCAAGGTTCGGTGTCGCGATACTGCCAGGCGGTTCGGCCGTGGCTCCGGCTCTCGCCGCTGTCTGGAAGAAGACCTGCGATGTTCGAGCTGCATCCTCTTCGGCTCGCCGGCGTTGTTCTGCCTCGTCAACAGTGGGCGTCGCGGTAGTCGGCGTGACAACGGACTGCCCCTTATTCTGGGCCTCGAGAATCGGGCGGCCGAGATCTCCGGGCAGCGGCGGTCCAAGGATCGGGCCGGTATAGTCGCGTGGCAGGCCAGCCAAGCCATCTGCCGGCTGGCGGTTGGAGGTCGAATAGAGCTCCTCGCGCTGCGTGCCTCTATCGTGAGTCTGAAGCGCGTAAATCAGCGCGCCGCCGATGCCAAGCGATGCGACGAAGCCGATGCCGGCAAGCACCTTGCGCGACAGGCGGGTCACTCGCGGCGGCTCGGCGCGAAGCCGCATCGGCGCAGTGGCGGTCTCGTTCTCGCTCATGACTGCTCCCCTCCCCTTTGCCTCGGTGCGATCTTGCGCTTCGGCGCGGCACTCAAGCCCGGGATCCACGATAGACGGCTTGTCCTCGTGCCATCGATGCGGACGATCCTGACAGTCTGTTGCCGTTTGCCGCTGCCAAGGCGCAATTCGGCCGCGCCGAACAAGCGGTCGACGATCAGGATGTTTTGATAGACCCGGCCGTTGGTGATCTCAGCCTCGCCGTCCGGGCCGATGACGAAGATCGGCGGCATCTCGCCCTGCACGACACCGCCCGGAAACTCAACGTAGACGCGTCGGCCATCGTCATAGACCGTGACGGGCTTCCAGGGCGGTGTGTCACCGGCGAGACCATAGCGGTAATTGCGCGCGGCGACGTCCGGGATGATCGGTGCCTCGGGAGCGGCCTGTCGCCGGCTGCCGGGCTGGGTCGGATATGCCCATGCCACGGCGGGCATGTAGAGCTTCTCGTCCGCTCGCAGTTCGATCATGTAGCTGCGACGGTCGGTGGTGATGACAAGATTGGTGGTGATGTCGGGACGCGAAGGCTTGACCAGCACATGGACGCGCCGAGTCACGCCCGACCCGCTTTCGGTGTCGCCGATGATCCAGCGCGCGGTGTCGCCCGCCGCGATTGGGCCTGTGCCAGTCAGGCTCTCTCCCGGCTCCAGTGAGATGTCCGCTATCTTCCCCGGTGCCGCATAGACCTGGTAAAGCGCCCCTTCGCTCCATGGATAGACCTGTATGGCGTTGTAATAGCCCTCGCGCCGCGGCTGGACGCGTGCGGCAGCGTTGGCGTTCTCGACACGCGCAGCCGGTGTGTCGGCTGCGGCGCCACCGCGCGAAGCCGCCCAGCCTGGTGGAATGTGCGGTGGTTTCGGACTCTGATCGATCGTGACAGCCGGAATGGACGGCAACGGCGGCACGTTGGTGTCATAGGCGATCTGCGGCGGCTTATCCGGTGTGGCGCAGCCCGTGAGCAAGGCCCCCGAAATCAAAACCGCGCGGAGTGCGCACCCACGCGGAGTCGGGATGGCGGTGACAGGCACAACGCGGCTCATTGGCTCATCTCCCGCGACCAGTTGATGGCATTGACGTAGATACCGAGTGGATTGGCCCGAAGCCGTTCGGCGTCGCTTTGCGGCTGGACGACGATCGTCAGGATCGCGGTCCAGTGCTCGGTGGTGGAGAGCTTGCCGTTTTCGTAGCGGCGCTCGGTCCAGGCGGCGCGAAAAGAATCCGGTGAGGCGCGAATGACCGAGGAGACCTCGACAGCGACCTGCTGCTTGCCCACCTTGGAGAAGGGTTCACTGCCGCGAGCATATTCGTTGAGCACCGCAGCGCCCTGGTCAGTTGCCCACTCATAGGCCCGTAGCCAGTTTTGTCGCACGATGATCGGATCGGCCGGGATTGAGCGGACCTGCTCGATGAAGCGGGCGAGATGCCACGCGATTTGCGGATCGGTCGGCTTGTAGTCGGCGTTCGCGGGCGCGACCGCCTGTGCCTGTCCGAGCGCATCGACCTGGACCACCCACGGCACCACCGTGCCTCGGCCTAACTGCCAGACAAGGGAGCCCGCGAGGCCCGCCGAGAGGATCAGCGATCCGAAGGCCATGGTGCGCCAGTTCCTGGCCTGCACGCGGGCAGAGCCGATGCGTTCATCCCAGACTTGCGCTGCCCTTCGATAGGGCGTCTCCGGTTGCGGTGTCTTGCCGTAGTGAACGGCGGGCCGTCGAAAGATGTTCATTGGTCACTTGCCTTCCGAGAGAGAAATGGAGGTTCCGCTGCCATGGGCATCGCCGGCGCGCACGGCGTGGGCAGTCGTCTGGACGCCATGGGAGAGTTGCTGGGATCGCTGCATGCGCTTGGCCCAGTCAGGCGGGTTCCTTGCCGCGGCGGCGACTTCGCTGCCGCGGCCGGAAGACGGACCGCCGGCAGACCCGGCATCGCCTCCGACCGTTCCGAGGGTCGATGATCCACCGGTGGCCTCGAAGGCAGAATTGCCCCCGGAAGCGAAGCTTGAATTCATCGATTGGTTGGCGCGCGCGGCCGCTCGCTTAAGCGGCGAAGCGGCGGCCGAAACGCCAGCGCTTGCAACGCCGCTCAGCCCTGAGGCGACGCCCACGGCGCCCGCCTGGCCGGCGGAGCCGAGCGTATAGGCAGTCGATGCACTGCCTGCGAGGAACGAGCCGCCTCGCGCTGTGGAAGCCGCTCCGGAGAACGCGGCCGCTCCGCCCCGCATTGCAAGGGCGGTAGCGCCACCGGCGACGAGCGCCGTGCCGCCAGCGGCGAGACCGGTGCCGACAGCGGCGCCCGCACCAAGCTGCGGTCCGCCAGAGACGAGACCGTTGGCAATGCCCGGACCGAAGATGCCGAGGCCAAGCAGTGACAGGGCCGCCAGCACGATCGCCATGGCTTGATCGATGGTAGGGTTCTCGCCGCCGAAGCCTTGGGTAAACTCGCTGAAGAGCGTCGAGCCGATGCCGATGATCACCGCAAGCACAAGCACCTTGATGCCGGATGAGATGACGTTGCCGAGCACGCGTTCGGCCATGAAGGCTGTCTTGCCGAAGAGGCCGAAGGGGATGAGGACGAAGCCAGCCAGCGTCGACAGCTTGAATTCGATGAGCGTGACGAAGAGCTGCACCGCCAGGATGAAGAAGGCGAGGAGCACGAGCGCCCAGGCAAAGAGCAGGCAGGCGATCTGAATGAAATTCTCGAAGAAGGACACATAGCCCATCAGGCCCGAGATCGCCTCAAGCAGGGGTCGTCCCGCATCGAGGCCGGTCTGCGCCACCTTGCCGGGGCGAAGCAGGTCCTGGACTGTGAAGCCGGTACCGCTCGCCTTCAGGCCGAGCCCGGAAAAGCTTTCGAAGACGATCCGGGCAAGGCTGTTCCAATTGGAAATCAGGTAGGCGAAGACGCCAACGAACAGCGTCTTCTTGACCATCCGCGCTAGGATGTCGTCGTCCGCGCCCCAGCTCCAGAAGAGAGCGGCAAGCGTCACATCAATGACAATCAGCGTGGTGGCGACGAAGGCGACTTCGCCGCCGAGCAGGCCAAAGCCGCTGTCGATGTAGCGGGTGAAGGTGCCCAGGAATTGATCGATGACGCCAGTATCGCCCATGCTTATCGCGCCCCCTGCGACGCCGCATCTGGCAATTGCGGTGCGGCGGTCTCTGGCGTAGGACGCGCAAATGGTGACTTGAGACCGAGGAACCGGTCGCGCTGCTGCGCCCACAAACGCAAGCAGCCGCCGTCGCGCAAAGCAGCCCCACCGAGGATCTGGCAGCGGCGAAGACCTTCGCGGAGCGAGTTTGGCGACAAAGTGGCCGGCGCCTCGGGAGCGGCCCTAACCGACTTTTCCTCCTTTCTGGCCAACTCGACCGCGGCCGCCGTGACGGCGATCGCGACGAAGATGACAGCGGCGAGGCGAGCGAGTGACTTGCCATCCATGAGGGTGAGCCTCACTGGTTGAACATCGTGGCATTGCCGGCCTGGTACCCGGAGCCTGGGTTCAGGAACCGGCGGCGCTGCTCGCGGCCCTGTTCGGCGGCGGCGGCACGTTCGGCCTCGATCATTGCTTGGGCGCGACCGTTCGCGGCGACAACGGCAGTGAGGTCGGCGACCTGCTGCGCCTGGAGTGCGAGAAGCTGGTTACCGGCTTGTGTCGCCTGCAGCGCGCCGGTGGCTGATTGGCTGGCGCCGACAAGCGCCGACATTTGCGTGCGATTGGTGTCGATGTTTCCAACGACGCCAGCTTGCACGCGCATGGCGTCCTGCAGGCCACCAACCGTATTCTGCCAGCGCGAGCGCGCATCCGTGACGAGTTGCTGATCGGACGCGGATAGCGAGATGCTGCGGTATTGCTGCTGGAAGATCCTGTCGACCTGTTGGACATCGAAGGCGATGTTTTGCGCCTGGCCGAGCAGCTGCTGCGTCCGCTGCACAGATTGCTGCAACTGCTGCACCGAGGAGAAAGGCAAGCTGGCGAGATTGCGGGCCTGGTTGATCAGCATCTGCGCTTCGTTCTGAAGTGAGGTGATCTGATTGGTCACCTGCTGAAGCGATCGCGCGGCCGTCAGAACATTCTGCGCATAATTCGACGGATCAAACACGATGAACGCGTATGCTGGCGTCACAGCTGCGGGCATTACTGCGAGCGGCGCGGTGAACATGGCCGCGGCCAGGGCAAGCGCGCGCGAGCGAAAGCAATGGGTATTCATGTTTGATGCTCCTGTTCGGGTTGGGACGTGAATGTCGAAACGTTGGGAACGAGGTCAGCCGCCCAACTGGCGTTTCGCGCGCGCAGCCAGGCAGGGAGGAAGCCGTCGCGGCCATGTTCGGCGACGATGCTGGCGATCAGAGCCTGATCGGTCTTCGACGATGTAGCGCAGAGCGTCAGGGCGATCTCGGACAGGCCGAGCTCAAAGAGGCGGTTGCCGCGTTGAGACTGGCAGTAGTAGTCGCGCTTCGGTGTCGCGCGCGCTAAAATCTCTATCTGGCGGTCGTTGAGGCCGAAGCGACGATAGATCGCGGTGATCTGTGGCTCGGTCGCGCGTTCGTTCGGCAACAGCAGCCGGGTTGGACAGCTCTCGATGATCGCTGGTGCGATGCTCGAATTGTCAATGTCGGACAGCGACTGCGTGGCAAAGACGACGCTGGCATTTTTCTTGCGCAGCGTCTTCAGCCATTCACGCAATTGTCCTGCAAAACCTTCATCATCAAGGGCAAGCCAGCCCTCGTCGATAATGAGCAGCGTCGGTCGTCCATCGAGCCGGTCACCAATGCGATGAAAGAGATAGGAAAGAACCGCTGGTGCGGCTCCTGTCCCAACAAGACCCTCGATTTCGAACACCTGCACGGACGCCGCGCCAAGGTCCTCGGCCTCGGCATCAAGCAACCGCCCGTACGGACCGCCGACGCAGTAAGGCCGGAGAGCCTGCTTCAGATCGTTTGCCTGCAGCAAGACGCTCAGGCCGGTGATGGTGCGCTCCTCCACCGGCGCCGAGGCGAGCGACGTCAGAGCGGTCCAGATATGCTCCTTGGCATCCGGGTTGATCGGGATGCCTTCGCGCGCCAGGATTGCCACGACCCAGTCGGCGGCCCAGGCGCGCTCGTAAGTGTCGTGTATGCAGGCGAGTGGCTGGAGCGAGACGGAGGTCTCGGCGCCTTCGGTGAGGCTTCCGCCAAGATCGTGCCAGTCGCCTCCCATTGCCAGTGCGGCGGCGCGGATCGAGCCGCCGAAGTCGAAGGCAAAGACTTGGCTGCGCGCGTAGCGGCGGAACTGCAGGGCCATCAGCGCGAGCAGCACGGACTTGCCAGCGCCAGTGGGCCCGATAACAAGCGTGTGGCCGACGTCGCCGACATGCAAGGACAACCGGAACGGGGTCGAGCCCTCGGTCTTGCCGTAAAGCAAGGGGGGGCTACCGAGGTGCTCGTCCCGTTCCGGCCCCGCCCACACGGCAGAGAGGGGGATCATGTGGGCGAGATTGAGTGTCGAGATGGGTGGCTGGCGGACATTGGCGTAGGCATGTCCGGGCAATGAACCGAGCCATGCATCGACGGCATTGACGGTCTCGACCATCGCGGTGAAGTCGCGTCCCTGGATGACCTTTTCGACAAGACGCAGTTTCTCGTCGGCAAGACGCGGATCGGCATCCCAGACCGCGATGGTCGCGGTGACATAAGCCATGCCCGACATGTCCGCGCCGAGCTCCTGCAAAGCCATGTCGGCCTCGGCCGCCTTGTTGGCGGCGTCCGTGTCCACGAGCACGGACGCCTCGTTCGTCATGACCTCCTTCAGGATGGCCGCGATCGACTTGCGCTTGGCGAACCATTGCCGACGAATCTTCGTCAGCAGCTTGGTAGCGTCGACCTTGTCGAGGAGGATCGCACGCGTCGACCAGCGGTAGCCAAACGCGAGCCGGTTGAGCTCATCGAGCACGCCGGGCGTGGTTGCTGTTGGAAAGCCAACAACGGTAAGCACGCGAAGATGCTGATCGCCAAGACGCGGCGCCAGCCCACCGATCACTGGCTGGTCGGCCAGGAGCGCATCGAGATAGATCGGCGTCTCCGGGACGCGCACTCGATGGCGCTTCGTCGAGACAGCCGAATGCAGGTAGGTCAGCGTCTCGCTATCGTCGAGCCAACGGCATTCCGGCATGAAACCGTCGAGCAGGGAAAGCACGCGATCCGTGCGGTCGACAAAGGCGCGCTGAATCTCATTGGGATCAACGCCCCGCTGTTCGCGCCCCTCGTAAAGCCAGGTCTCCGCGCGCGCGACATCCTCGGCCGGCGGCAGATAGAGGAAGGTGAGGAAGTAGCTCGAGATGAAGTGAACGCCTTCCTCTTCGAACTCGGCCTTGCGCTCGGCGTCGACCAGGGCTGAGGCTGGGTCAGGAAACTGGCTTTCGGGATAGGTCGCCGCCTGATGCCGCTGCGCCTCGACGAAGATGCTCCAGCCCGAGCCAAGGCGACGAAAGGCGTTGTTGATGCGCGAGGCCACCGCGACCAACTCGGCCGCGACCACGGAATCGAGATCGGGCCCGCGAAACGTTGCGGAGCGCTGAAAGCTTCCATCCTTGTTGAGCACCACGCCGGGCGAGACAAGCGCGGCCCAGGGCAGGTAGTCGGCAAGGCGGTTGGCGGTGCGGCGATATTCGGCAAGGTTCATCATGACAGGACCTCAAACCGGCAGATGAGCGGGAAGGCGCAGATGCCTTCGACCCACTTCGAAAAAGAGCGGATCGCGCCTTGCGGCCCATACAGCGGTGAAGTGTCCGACTGCCCAGATGATGAGACCGACCAGCCAGAGGCGAAGGCCCAGGCCAACCGCGCCTGCCAGTGTGCCGTTCAGGATTGCGATGGAGCGGGGTGCGCCGCCGAGCAGAATATGCTCGGTCAGTGCCCTGTGAACCTGGACCGTAAACCCCGGCACGGGGACCTGTTCGAAAGCGGCCGCCATCAGATCAGCGCCCCGCCGCCGAACGAAAAAAACGACAGGAAGAAGCTGGATGCCGCAAAGGCGATCGACAGGCCAAAGACGATCTGGATCAGCCGCCTGAATCCACCTGAGGTATCGCCGAAGGCAAGCGTCAGCCCCGTTACGATGATGATGATGACGGCAATGATCTTGGAGACCGGGCCCTCAATCGACTGAAGGATCTTCTCAAGCGGTTGCTCCCACGGCATCGACGAGCCGGCGGCATGAGCGATCCCGGCGAGCATGAGGCTGGTGGCAAGGGTTGTGACGCCAGCGGCCATGCGCCTGGAGCCACGCGATAGGATGCGGATCATGAGTTGTCTCCTGGACTGTTCTGGTTGGTTTGGGAGGTGCGGTAGTCGCCGTCAGGCCCAAGCCCGTCGACGCGCATAAGTTCTGTCAACCGCCGCGCGGATCCGCGCCCGGACAGAACGGCGATGAGGTCGATGGTTTCCGCGATCAGGGCGCGCGGGACAGTGACGACGGCTTCCTGGATGAGTTGCTCGAGACGGCGCAATGCCCCGATGCCCGAGCCGGCGTGGATGGTGCCAATGCCGCCGGGATGTCCGGTGCCCCAGGCCTTCAGGAGGTCGAGGGCCTCTGCGCCGCGCACTTCGCCGATGGGGATGCGGTCCGGTCGCAAACGCAGCGAGGAGCGAACCAGGTCCGCGAGCGTGGCGACACCGTCCTTGGTCCGCATGGCGACCAGATTCTGCGCTGCGCACTGCAACTCGCGGGTATCTTCGATGATGACGACACGATCGGCTCCCTTCGCGACCTCGGCGAGCAGGGCATTGGTGAGGGTCGTCTTGCCGGTGGATGTGCCTCCGGCAACAAGGATGTTTGCGCGAGCACTGACGGCGCTGCGAAGCGCGTCGGCCTGCTCGGCGGTCATGATGTCTGCAGTGACGTAATCTTCGAGCGTAAAGACCGCGACGGCGGGTTTGCGTATTGCGAAGGCCGGCGCGGCAACGACCGGCGGAAGAAGCCCTTCGAAGCGTTCGCCGGTATCCGGCAACTCGGCCGAAACGCGCGGCGAGCGCGCATGCACCTCCGCGCCGACATGATGGGCGACCAGGCGGACGATGCGCTCGCCATCGGCGGCCGACAGCACCTCTCCCGTATCGGCAAGACCTTCGGAGAGCCGGTCCACCCAGATGCGGCCATCCGGGTTCAGCATCACTTCGACGACGACGGCATCGTCCAGCAACCGGGTGATGGAGGTTCCGAGCGCTGTCCGCAGCATACGCGAGGTGCGCGCGCGTCCTTCCGTATTGTGATGCGATGTGCCCATCGGTGTCCCCGGTTTTTCGGCGGGGACAACTCAGACGCCCCCTGTCGGGGATGATTAGAAGAGCCGGATTCTGGATCGCTTCAACAAGTATGTTGAGCCGTAGTGGTGTGGCGTACAAATACAGGAGAACGGCGGCGCCGCTGGTGTCTGGCTTGGATGCGAGGACGCTCCGCGATCGATGCGCGAACTCGGAAGGCTATTGGAATGAGCCACCTGGCTTGGCTGGGAACATCGTTGCCGTGGCGTTCATACGCGATGGCGTATATCTATTTTTAATACGCGATCGCGTATATCCTAGAAATATACGGGCTCGCGTATATTGACCGAATATACGCGAGCCCGTATATTGACGGCTGGAGGCGTACCATGACCGATCAGATCGCCCGCAACGAAAAACAACTCGGAGCCATCCTGCGTCGCGCCCGCAAGCAGGCCGGCCTCACGCAAGGGGCGCTTGGCGAACAGATCCACTTGCGCCAGGGCACGGTATCGCGCCTTGAAGCCGGAGAGCCGGCTGTGCAGCTTCGTACAGTGATGGCGGCACTCTCTGCTCTCGGCCTTGAGCTCGTCGTTCGCACGCGCAGCAAAGGCAGCGCCGCTGACGTCGAGGACCTGTTCTGATGGCGCGGCGACCGGCCCACGCGCCACTGAATGTCTTGCTGAACGGGCGCCTGGTGGGCGTTTTGCGCAGAGCATCGACGGGCGCGATAGACTTCCAATACGCCCGCGAATGGCTGGACTGGCGCGGCACCTTCCCGGTCTCACTCTCGCTTCCTTTGCGGGAGGATCGCTATATCGGCGCGCCGGTGATCAACGTTTTCGACAACCTGCTTCCCGACAATGACGCCATCCGCAAGCGTGTTGCCGAACGCGTCGGCGCTGATGGCACGGACGCCTACAGCATGCTCGCCGCCGTCGGCCATGATTGCGTCGGCGCGCTGCAGTTCCTGCCTGACGGCATCGATCCCGGCATTCCAGGCAGCATCGACGGCAAGCCAGTCTCCAACGAGGACATCACCGGGATAATTGAAAACCTTGCCACTGCTCCTCTCGGTCTCGGCGAGGACGAGGATTTCCGCATCTCGATTGCGGGCGCCCAGGAAAAAACCGCGCTGCTGCGCAAGGATGGGGGCTGGTTCAAGCCGATCGGAACGGCCGCGACCACCCATATTCTGAAACCACAGATCGGCCAGCTGCCGAACGGTATCGACCTCTCCCATAGCGTTGAGAACGAGTATCTGTGCCTCAAGCTGCTCCAGGCCTTCGGCGTTCCCGCCGCTCAGGCAGAGATCGCTAATTTCGGGGGACGACCCACGCTGATCGTCGAGCGTTTCGACCGGCTGTGGGCTCGCGATGGCCGCCTTTTGCGCCTGCCGCAAGAGGACATCTGTCAGGCGCTGTCGGTGCCACCCACACGCAAGTATCAATCCGAAGGCGGCCCCGGCATCCCTGAGATTGTCGGGCTTCTGAAGGGCAGTGACACGCCCGAAGAAGACATCACCGTATTCATGCGCGCCAGCGTTTTGTTCTGGCTGATTGGCGCTACCGATGGCCACGCCAAGAATTTCAGTATCTTTCTCAGCCCTGGCGGGCGGTTCCGTATGACGCCCCTCTATGACGTACTGACCGCACAGCCCAGCTTTGATGCCGGACAGATCCCTCGAAAAAAATTCAAGCTGGCGATGTCAGTCGGCAAGAGCCGGCATTATTCGGTCCATGAGATCATGCCCCGCCACTTCATGCAGACCGCGGACATTGCCGGCGTGGGTACACCTGTCATACGCGGAATTTTCGAACAGATTGCTGCAAACGTGGAGAAGCAGGCCGATATCGTGATCTCCTCATTGCAACCTGGCTTTCCCGAGCAGGTCGTCGACTCAGTCATGTTGGCTATAGGCAAGCGCGCAAGTCTTCTCGCCGACGCAAATTGATCATGGTCTGCTGATCATCATCGGCATCATCATCATCCGCCCGCATCGCTATCGTCTCGCTGCCAATCATCACCATCAGCATGGCGAAGATCGCCTTCGGCCTTTATCGTATTCCGCTCTCGTCCATCGGATTGACATCCTCCGAAATCTCCTGCCGCAGTTTCGGTCCCTTTGCCAGCCGCCGGCCCAGGGCGGTGACGAAGGCTTCGTAGCGTTCAGCCGCCTTGGCACGCGCCGCCTGTGCCGCGGGCTCGGGCAAAGCCGGTGTGGTCGCCAACCAAAAGCGGACGAACACGGCCAAGGTCTCAACCGCGATGCCTATATCGCGTTCCTGCCTGGCCAGACGACGATCGACCTGATCCAGGCGCTTGGCGATCGCGGCCTCGCGACGCTCATCGGCATCGGGCGACAGGAACGAGGCGATCGCGGCTTCGGCTATCATGGACTGGGATTGATCGCGTCGCGCCGCATAGTCCTGAAGCATCGTCATGACGGGCGGATCGAGATAGACGGAGATCTGCACTTTCTTCTTGCGGCCGGTCATGGGGGCTACAACTCCATGCCATCATCGGGGTCCAGGGAAACCTGCCGCGCCACGCCCTCTACGAGGCGGGCCAGGCGTCGATTGCCGACGGCATCATCGTCGCCATCATCGACCGGGTCGATCTCGAACTCGTTCTCGATCGAGGCCGTCTTCTCGACTGGCGGCGCGCGATTGAGTTCGGGTTGTTGGCGCTGCTCTGATCCAGTCGGATCTTCTTCGTCCTGTCGCGGCGAGCCTGGGGGAGCGGCGGCCTCGTGGCCGGCCAGGACCGGCAGCAGGCTCCAATCATCAAGATGCCCCCCTTCTGAACGGACCAGTTCAGGTGGCGGCAGGACGCGCTCCTGGAAGCGAACATCCTCATAGTAGCGCGCCTTCTTCGCCCGGATCGGCAGCACACCCGCTACCATCACGATCTCGTCGCTTGGTGGAAGCTGCATGACCTCGCCAGGGGTGAGCAACTGACGAGCTGTCTCTTGCCGCGACACCATGAGATGTCCGAGCCAGGGCGACAGCCGGTGGCCGGCATAGTTCTTCATTGCCCGCATCTCGGTTGCCGTACCGAGCGCGTCGGACACACGTTTGGCAGTCCTTTCATCGTTTGTGGCAAAGCTCACGCGCACATGACAATTGTCGAGGATCGAATTGTTTGGCCCGTAAGCCTTTTCGATCTGGTTCAAGGACTGCGCGATCAGGAAGCTCTTTAGCCCATAGCCAGCCATGAAGGCCAAGGCGCTCTCGAAGAAGTCGAGGCGGCCGAGCGCTGGAAACTCATCCAGCATCAGCAGCAATCGGTGGCGGCTGGTCTTTGTGTGCAGGTCCTCGGTCAGGCGACGTCCGATCTGGTTCAGGATAAGGCGAATGAGTGGTTTGGTCCGATTGATGTCGGACGGTGGCACGACCAGGTAGAGCGTCGCCGGCCGTTTGCCGCCGACGATGTCGCCGATCCGCCAGTCGCAGCGCCGCGTCACCTCGGCGACGACGGGATCGCGATAGAGGCCGAGGAAGGACATTGCGGTGGACAGCACGCCCGACCGTTCGTTATCGGATTTGTTGAGCAGCTCGCGCGCAGCACTGGCGATGACCGGATGCGGGCCGGTTTCACCGAGATGCGCGGTTTTCATCATTGCCGAAAGCGTCGACTCGATCGGGCGCCTTGGATCGGAGAGGAAGGCCGCAACGCCGGCCAACGTCTTGTCCTTCCCGGCATAGAGGACGTGGAGGATCGCACCCACAAGCAGCGCGTGACTGGTCTTTTCCCAATGGTTCCGCTTTTCCAGGCTGCCTTCCGGGTCGACGAGAATGTCGGCAATGTTCTGGACGTCGCGAACCTCCCATTCGCCGCGACGGACTTCCAGCAGTGGATTGTAAGCCGACGATCTCGAATTGGTCGGATCGAAGAGCAGCACGCGACCATGCAGAGCGCGAAAGCCGGCGGTGAGCTGCCAGTTCTCACCCTTGATGTCATGGACGATCGCCGAGCCCGGCCAGGTTAGCAGCGAAGGCACCACCAGGCCGATCCCCTTGCCAGACCGGGTCGGAGCGAAGCACAGCACGTGCTCGGGCCCGTCATGGCGCAGGTAGTGGCGATCGTGGCGCCCGAGCACGACACCTTCGGCACCGAGCAACCCGGCAGCCTCCACCTCCCTCCTTTCGGCCCATCGCGCCGACCCATAGGTCTGGACGTTCTTGGCTTCGCGTGCACGCCACACAGACATGCCGATCGCAACAATGATCGAGAGGAAGCCGCCGGACACTGCGATCAATCCACCTTCGACGAAGATGTCCGGGGCGTAGGCGTCGTAAAAATACCACCACCAGAACAACGCTGGCGGATAGTAGACGGGCAAGCCGGCGAGCTCGAACCAGGCCGGGCCCAACTGCGCCTGGAAGCCAAGGCGCCATGCCGTCCATTGCGTCGCCATCCAGATCGTCATCAGGACGATCAGCAAGACACTGAGTATCTGGCCCCAGAGTATCTTCGTCGCGGACATGGAGGTCCTTTCTCGTGTTGTCAGAGACCGAGCCCGCGTTTGCGAGCAAAGCTCCAGTCGATGCCGCCGTCACCGCGGGCGACACCGGAGACATGCCGGCCAAGATGTCTTTCGAGCGAGGGTGACCAAGGCACCAGCTGAAAGCCGAGGCCGTCGTCGAGCATGGCAAAGCGACCAGAGGCGAGCGCGAAGCGCTGGCGGTATGTTCCGGTGACATGGTCGCCGCTGGCGGCACGGTTGAAGGGCCGCCCAGCCTCGGCCGCGAGCCTCTCACCAACCCGTTCGAGTTCGCGGCGCCGTAGCGTCTCGATCAGGTTGCTGGTGAAAACAACTCGCCCACCTAGACGCTGCGCAAGGCCTTCGCCGACCAGATGATCGGCTCGCTGTTCCATAGCCTGACGAACCTCGGCACCGAAGCCGCCGACGCTCAAGGCGGCAGGCGCGCGCGCGATGGCCTGCCGGTCGAGCCAGGTCGCTCCCGCTGCCGTGATCTGCTCATGCACACCAAGATCGGAGCGAACGGCGAGCGCGACACGACGCCGGCCGCCCGCATCTTCGAAGCGGCGCAATTCGACGATCGACCCTGGCGGGCCGTCGCCAGTTGCCTCCAGACCGCCAAGTCTGATGTGATGCGTGCGTCCGTCGACAGCGTCGACCACGGCATAAGCAGTGCCGCTCAACTCGTCGTCGAGACCGCGATCGAGCAGCCGACCGACAATGGGTGTATCGAGGCTTTCGGCGGCCAAAACATAATTGCCCGAACCACGCTCGATCCCGCGCTCGGTCAACGCGCGATGCATTCGCTTTATGATGTCGCCGCGCTCGCCGAGCTCACGCAAAGTCGTCTCGGCCCGATCGTCAATCACCCATTGGCCTGGCGCGAGCTGATCGGCAAGTCCAAGGGCTTGGAGCTTGCGCAGGCGGCCGATCTTCTGCACGTGGTACTCGTCGGGCGGCCTATGAGCATATGGGGCAAGATCGATGAAGCCAGTGTGGGAAAGGTCGCGGAGCAGCTGCCGGTCAAGCTGGGTCCAGCGTTCGGCTTCGATCTGCCGCTGCAAATTGCGGCGGATGTCGAGATCGGAACGCGGCCCGAGTTCCTGCGTAACGAGATCGGCAGCGCGCGCACGCATGCCTTCCTTGATATAGTCGCGTGAGATTACCAGATCCTGCCCGTCATCGGCGCGGCCACGCAAGATGACATGGATATGGGGATTGTCCGTGTTCCAGTGGTCTGCCGCGACCCAATCGAGCCTCGAGCCGAGATCCTTCTCCATCTGGCTCATCAGGTCACGGGTGAAGGACTTGAGATCAGCCATATCGATGGCGTCTTCCGGCGAGACGATGAAGCGGAAATGATGGCGATCGCCATCGCAGCGCTCGGCGAAACTCTTGACGTCCGCATTATCGGTTCCGGAGCCGAACATGCGGGCCCCTTCCCCATCACGGGTCACACCCTCGCGCCGCAAGTAGCTGAGGTGTGCGGTCAGCGGCACGGAGCGCGCGGAGTGACGAACCACCCGGGTCTTGATGACCGTCACGCGCGAGCGGCCGGTCAGCAAACGGTTGGCCTGGACGTTGGCGATCCGGCCTCGGCCGAAGCGGGATCGACTGCCAGGACTGATTTGACCGCTGCGGGAGATGCTTCCGCCGGCCTTCTTCGCCGCCGCCAGTGCCTGTGCGATGAACGGCCGCACAGCTTGACCGCGGTTGGAACGAATGCGCCCTGGTCGAATGCGAAGCTCGCGCTCATCGGGCATAACGCCATCCTGCAACGTAGAAAAGAGGATGAGGATACAAGGTCTTGGGCGTTCGACGCACATTGCGCCGAACGGCCGCAATGTGCGCATGGCACCTGAAAATCCCCAAAAAACAACCGACCGGCCGACGCACAATGTGCGGGCTTTTATCTAGCCATCCCTCGGTCGTGTTGCCTGCATCTCCCCTCCCCGCACGCCATGGCATGCTGGAGCACGAAATGGTGCGAAGCGCGTTCAGGAAGCTCACGGCGCGGACCTTTCGCTCGCTTGCGGCGCGAACAGACCGGCCGCTCGCGGCCTGGCGTCGGCCAATCCTTCTGTAGGCACAGCCTTCAAAGGATTATTGCGGGAACGCTCCAGCTGCATCGAACCATCCTCCGGCTTGCTGACAGGCTGCGCGGCGAAGAGCGGAGCATTCTTCCAGCCGTGCTGCGCTATGGCTGCCGGACTGGAAGCTTTCCGTGCGCCGTCGTTGCCGATAGCGGATGCAACGACGGCTACGTAGGCGCTCGTCTCCCGAGGCAGCCGCCTGCCCTGCAGCGACGCCTCGTAGCGTCCTGGGCCGGCATTATACGCAGCAATCCAGCCGGGCGATCCGTAGCGATCAACCAACTCGCGGATATAGGCCGAGCCCGCGATGATGTTGTCGTGCGGGTCGTAGGGATCACGGCCAAGGCGATACCGCGCGCGCAGGTCAGCCCAGGTGTCGGGCACAATCTGCATCAGACCCATGGCACCCTTGCGCGATGTGGCGCGTTGATCGCCGGCGCTCTCGGCGCCAAGCACGGCACGGATCCAGGCCGGTGGAAGGCGGAAGCGGCGCGCCGCCCCCGCTATGTGGGTCTCGTAGCGACCGCACGCCGTCGACGTGGCGACCGGCGGGCTCTGCGCCGGTGCAGTCGCGGGAACGACGCACGAAAAGCAGAGCCCGACAATCACTAGCAGAGCTGAACGTCGGATAACGCGATGCAATGCAGGCGTTCCCAACTGGCTCGTCGGCCGACAGCGCGCCAACATCGCCTAGTCCTTCTCGGCGCGATCACGCAGACGCGACCACTGCAAAGCCCAGGACTTTTTGTCAGCGCCGTTTTGGAACAGATAGGCGCGGATCGGCTGCGCGAAAGTCGGGTCGTCTATCTGCAGCGATATGAAGTCTCCCGCCTTTTCGCTGGAGTGTTTCCAACCGACGCCGATCGCGGTGCCGTCTTCGCCACCTGCGTGCACACGGTAGTCGGGCGCATTGTCTGTCTCGTTCGCTTCGGCCGCGACGATCGCAACCTCGAGGTTGAGACTGAGCGTGCGGATTCGCCCCGAATACCCGGTTTGATGGCTGATGAACTCACCGATCTGTGGCATTTCCTGTCTCCTGTCTTTGATGTCCGCGGTGACGATCAGACGGCACCGAGGGCGCCGCCGGTGGCGCGCTCACCGCGCTGGCGCACGCCATTGGAAGTGGCCACCGCCCTGCTCGTCCGTCCACAGCGGAACCGCACGGCCGATGATGTGGTCGGTGGGAAGGAGGCCGAAATAGCGTCCGTCGAAGCTGTCACGGACGTGGCTGTTCATCAGGAAAACGGCGTCGGCGGGAATGTGCCAGCAGCCCTGCCAATCCGGCAGGTCGCGACCGTTGCGATCGTGTTTGAGCGCCATACCGACGTCAGTGCCATCAACTGAAATGACCAGCTCTTTGCGGCACACGGTTTGGCCTGAGACCGCAAGGATGTGCTTGATGAGCGGCACGCGCTTCGGCAGATAGCCGCGGTCGGCAAGCAATGTTGCGATTGGGTCGGGCGGCTCAACGGCAACGAGATCGTTCGCCGAAAACGGCACGCCGCCGTCGATCAGGTACAGGCCAATTGGCGTGCTGGCTGAAGCATTCCAGATGAGCCTTGGCGACACCGCGGTGAACGCGGGACAGAGCATGGCCGTCGTCGCCAGCACCGTCGCGAGGACAATTGCGGGCCGCGTCATGGCTGGACCCGCCGCCGGAGCAAGTGGGCGCGGTGAAGATCCAACGTATAGGCGCGTGGCTCCTGTCCCGCCGTCAATCGGTTGTGGACATGCCGCCAGTGATCAGCCGAGACCGCTTCCGGATCGATGCCGAGTTGCTCGATGCCATCGATTATCTGCAACACCCGCTCCACCCTGGGCCAGCCCTCAGACCTGAGCAGGATGTCGCCGCCAGGTCGCACGAAAGGCAGCGTCTGGTGTGCCTCGCCTTCGGCAACAGCGCGCACGATGTCGATGCGGGAAATGATCGTACCGAAGTCGTTCGCGGCCCAGCGAACGAAGGCAAAGGTGGTGCCAGGACGAAACGAGACAATGCGCCGGTGGCGGTCGAGAATCTTCTCCTGGGCGACCGAACCGAAGCGGATCCAGTACTCGATCTTCTTCTCAACCCATGTCAATTCGACGTGGGTCAAGCCATCACCGTCCATCGCTCCGATCACCGATCGGCCTGAACGGAAGTCAACGACGGTACCCATTGGTTGTCTCCTGATTTGGCGGGAAAGAAGGCCGCGTGATGGAGTGCTGAAGCGATGTCGACGTGGCGGACCCACGGCGCCTTCGCGCGGGGCTCAGTTCAGCGCCCATACCGTCCGGCCGACGTCAGCGCCGCTGGCGGGTGGCGCTTGGCCGGAAGGACAGAGCCGCGCGGGTCCGAAGTGGAGGTCACTGCGCCGCGCTCAGCCCAGGCCTGGAGATCGTCCACGGCGTAGACGACACGGCCGCCAAGTTTGCGATAGCCAGGACCGGTGCCGTAGGTACGGTGTTTCTCGAGCGTGCGGGACGACAGGCTGAGGAACTCGGCAGCTTCCTTGGTGCGCAGAAAGCGCGGCGGCAAAACGGCTAGATCTGGTCGCATGTATCGAGCCTCCGAGGGGGTTTTGAGAACCGCTGGTGCTCAGCGGCGGGCAGCGACCACTGTGGCGGCAAGACGGCTTCGCAGGGGATGGGGAAGATTGGGGGGTGCAATATTCCCATCCCCGGGAGGCCTAGGAGCGCTTGCGATGGCGCAGCAATTGCAGATAGCCGCCGGCGACCATGGCTCTTCCGCCCTTGACCAGACCGATCACGGTGTTGCGAAGGGGCGAGGTCTTCCAGGGGCTGGAGGCAACACGCCCCGCCCCATAGAAAGCGGTCGCAATTTCCCGATAGCTGGCGCCGTTCGCGCGACCGTCGGCGGCCCGCATCATCAAGCGCAGACGGCGCCTCTGCTGAACAGTCATTCGCGTATCGGGCGGCACCGGCCGCTTGCTATAGCCGCGCCAGAAACGGACCAGAGCCTCGACCCGCCCCAAGGTCTCGGAATCCAGCGGGATCAAGGCTGCGCGGGAACAACTCGCTTCGCCGCCCGGAAAGAGGAGAAGCTGTGTTGCGATGCCGCTGTCATGGACGGCGTGCGACCCCTGCGGACTGTCGCGGTGAGCACTGATCCCGGCGAGCGCCGTGGAAGGGTCGGATGACAGAAAATCGGGTGACGGCACGAGGGCCAGCACTGCGGGGTCGGCAAGAGGCGACCACAGAACGTCTTGCATCAATGCGGACAGGTCGGGGCGGGCGGCGAAATCGCAACCCCCAGCATTTCTGCGCTTCCGTTGGAAAAGGTTGCGTCTCCGCTCCCGAACGGGCGAGCGTGGCGTAGAGGCGCTGATATGAATTCCAACGGCGCAGGCATTCCCAGGCCAATCCTTCGACTGGTAAGCTGTCGAAGAAGTCGTAGCTGGTGTTATCCCGCCAACGAGACGTATCCGGCTTCATCGTGCGTTCTCATCAGGCTGCAAGTTGTGCCCGAATCGATTCCGGGTGATAGCGATTGGCGGAAGACCACGGATGGGCATCGCGTGATGCTTTTTCGGCATCACCGGGCGACAATGTTTCCTAGGTGTCGGTGTTCCCTAGGTGTCGGTCTTGCGCAGGAGATGGCGGTAGCCGGTTCTGGTCATCCAGCGCGCCCGCGCCAGATGGCTGTCGTGAACCTGTCGGGCCCGCCGCGGCTCCTCTTTCGGATCGATCCCGAAGAGGATCTTGACCACCTCGCGCCAATCGGCGCCGTCGGCGTCGGCGTCAAACAAGCGCATGTAGAGCTTGATATGGCGGCGATCATAGTCGGTGAGTTCGTCGCCCGTTGGCGCGGTGTCGTCAAACGGCTCAATCATATTGTGTTCCCCCACGGCGAGACGAAAAAACAATTCTTACAGATGTCACGGTGGCTACGGAGGCCGCTTTGCGAGCATCACACGATGCTATCCCGGCATCGCCGCCGTTGGGCCTCAGCAGCTTTTCGTCAGGTGAGGTTCCGCCCGGATGGTCCGGGCGGAACTTCTGATCGGCGTCCCTAGTCTGCGTTGCGGCGGCTCGGGCGAGACCAGATCAGGCTGTAGCCCTCGCCGTCCTCGTCATTGAAGAGGTTGGCGAAGATCGGGGTGGTGAAGCTCGGATCGTCAAGCTTCAGGCCCAGATAGTCGCGGCCTTCGTTGGACTGCTTGGACCAGGCGGCGCCGATATCGGCGCGGCCGACGAAGACGCGGTGGCTGGGGGCGTTTTCGCCGTTGGCGCGGGTTTCGGGGACGATGCGAACGCCGCGGGCCTGGACGCTGAGGGTGACGATTTCTCCAGTGAACTCGTTGTTGCCGGACTTCTTGAAGGTGCCGATGGTAGCCATGGTAATTCTCCTTGATCCTGTCTGCTTCGAGCCGCACCATTGCGGTCTCGATGGTGGTCGCAAGGCGGAAGGCGATCGCCGGCGCACCAGGGGCCGAAGCGAAGCGGAGGACGGTACGGGAGCGACTTTGTTGTTGCGCGAGGAATGACGGCGCAGCCGGCAGGGGAAGAAAGTCGCGACGTGCCGTTGCGTCACAGGCGACCGAGGCGAAGCCGTCCTTCAGACCAGAAACACCAGTCGAAGAGACCGCTATCGGTGTGCTCGCCGCGACAGGACTTTATCCAGGAGAGTTGGTGGCCTGCGCACCTACTCTATCCGGCCACGGACGTCACAGGTGATCGAGGTCGTTTTGCCACGGCTTGAGCGTGTGCAGCACCAAACCTCTTCAACATGGCAAAGTCACCGGAGCGATTGATTTCGGCGACCTCCCAGACGTCGCGGGGCGGTCGCGGCTCTAACGACTATGCTAACTGGTGCCCGGCTTAGACGTGCCGCTCGACGCCAACGCTCGTCTGCACTGAAACCGAGGCTCGGCGATTGATTGCCATCATGCCCGAAAAACCCGTGGCGAAATTGGAATGCCTCGCACGATCTTGCAGATAGTGCGGATGTGAGCGCTCAAATCTCACGTGCTCACGCGAGTGCCTATTCATCTCGCCAGACCACGCGGCGCACGAATTTGATTCCAACCAAGCGCCGAAAGCGAATTTTGACCGCCTCCTCACCGACGAGGTGGAGCAATTCCGCGTCAATGCTTTCGCTCATGCGGCACTTCTGGCATGTCATCTTGCCTCGCAGCGCTTCGACCGGCACGTTGCCGTAGATCTCTCTCAGCTCGGCGGGCTTGAAGTACCGCTTGATATTGCAGTGCCGACAGCGAATAAGCGCGACCTGACCAGCGGTGTGAGCATGCATCAGGGTCCACGGCGCGCCTTTGTGCCATCGTTCGGGTTGCTCGGGCATATGGGGAAATGAGGAACATATTCCTCTCCAGTCAAGGGGCTCTTGACTCTTTGTTCTCATTTCGTTCACTGTTGGCCAGATGGCCACAGGAGGCGAGCTATGAAGCTCCGCTTGGAAATAAAAGGCGCCTCGCCGGCAGAACAGCAGCGCGGCATCAGCGCTGCGGACGCTGTTTTTGTCGCGACGGGAATTTCTGCCGAGCGGCCTGCCGATGGTATGTTTGCGCTGGAGGGTTGGTATGACGCCAGCTTCCCGGAACGCAGCGAGCCAACCGCGGACGAGGACCGCGCAGCGAGCTTTTGGATGGATGCAAACAAAGCCGCAATCGCCGCGTGCTGTGCCGACCGGCCAGCCGACGCCGTGCCGGAAAACTATCTGTTCCTTGAATTGGTAGATTGATGAGGGACGAACCAATCAGGCTTGCGAAGGCGTGACGGTAGCGCCGCGCGGTCGCGCGCGTATCGAAAACCATGTCTGTGAGCACGCCGGCTAGGCAATGGCGCACCATTCGGGTTCGCCCCGGCCGCGACAAACATCGCACTGGTTCTGCCTGGCCCACCGCGGCGATGGCGACCGGTACCTTTGAAGGAGAAAGACCATGCCAGATAAACCGCCGTACATGCCGACAGGCATTGGGATGGGCATGTTGGTCGACGATGAAGCTAAGGTCGGTGTTCTGATATTTGAGACGGCGCAAGGTACGTTCGACTTCGCCATCAATCTCCAGGCGGTGGACGTCCTAACCAAAGCGCTCAACAAGATCGAAATGCATCTCCATTCGGACAAGGCGCACTGAATGTCCGACTTTTGTCCTCCCAGAAGAAGCCAAAGCTCATCGTTGTCGTCGCGTTCGACCGCGCCGAGGACGGAGAATTATTCACGGCCTATGGCCCGACTGACCAGCAGAGCGAGGATCGCGCTGTGAGAACGGCCAAGGCGCTAGCAGGGCAACATGTGGGAGTCATCGCATGGAGCCGCGATGCAGACCCGGCGCTTGGCGATGGTCCACCTACGACACTATTCGTGAGCGGCGATGTTCCAGACATGGAGTAGATGGCACCACCGGACCGAGCATCACGAGCTTTCTGGACGCACGGTTTCCGCCGAGAGCGATCTCGCCGGAAGCGGCCGCAAAAGCTCCGCCTCGGGCTTCGTCAAATTAATCCAGGCCGCCCAATTCTCAGGCTGAAGCACCACGACCTGGCGATTGTGGTAAGGCGCGGATCTGGGCCGGGGCCGGTCGTCAGCATCGTGAACGTGGGTGGCTTATTGCCGGTCCCTTCGCGCCACAGCCCCAGCAACGGCCATGAATCGAGAGCCGTTGAGCGTGAACCTATGCTTCGCCTTCGGATATTTCGTGCCCGTGAATTCGAAGAACGCTGACGCCGGAATCAGGCAGCGTTTGCAATTGCCGAATTGCCGCCCTTCAGAACGGAAATTGAACACAGGCCCGCCCTTTGGACCGCTCGGCGGAAATCCGAACGTCATCGAGGCCAATTCCATAGTGTCGCCTGCGGCGCGGACCATCGGCGCGGGATCATTGATGAGGATATCATCCGCCTGTGGCAAATCGAGTTCGGATTGGCGTGTCGAGATTTTAAGCGCCAACGACGCCATCATCCGGCAATATTCAGCCCAAGCGACGTGTTGCTCATAGTCATTGCACATGAAAGCTCCGGACCGACGATCCTCACTCTAGGGCAAGCAGACCCGGGATGAAAAGTGCCGGCACTCAACCTAAGGGGGCCCGTTCAACCAGGATGTCTGCGTCCCTTCCGGCGCTCTGGCGTCTGAGCCCTGCGGCCAGTCGAATTCTACCCGGTAGGCTGTCGAGGCTCGCCGCCGCTGTCCTACACTTCGTCTGTCCGAACTGCACCGGCCCTTCCGAGCAGTCGGTTCCTCGACAAGGTTGGCCGACCGACCGCTCGCTTCAGACTCTGCCTCGTCGTTGTCCTCTTCCTCACCTGCCCTCGCCCTTCCGGCGCGCGCAAGCTGCCAGCGTTCTTTGTTCAAACCAAACAAGGGCGTACAAAGCGGAAGCATCGAAATGCCGCCAGCGGGACCGAGCCATTTCGGTGCTGAAGAAGGTTCGTGGCCCTGAGACCGGTTCAACAGGGCGGCCGTAGGAGCATCAGCATAGCGCCGCCGCCAGGCGGGATGCGGGACCGACAGCCCCCGGCGAAGGGCGCCATATCGAGACTTATGTCACCTTGGCGAACTCTAATATCGTTTCTTTGCGGTTGGCGGTGAGCCGCCATAGCATTGCTGCGGACAGCGATCCTGCAATATCAAAGTTGTTGAAAATATCGGCAGGCTGGACATGAGCAGAGAGCCGCAGCCGCCACTTTCCTAGCAAGTGGCATGGCTTCATCCCGCGTACGGGTCGATTTCACGGACGATCTCCGAGTCATCACCGTCGTATTCGGCAACGGGCATGACCGCGAGCGTGCCGTCGCCGGCGCGGAAGATGACGATGCTGACCATGAGGCTGGTGGCAAGGCTGAAGGCAAAGGCGTTGGCTTGTGCGAGAGACATCTTCCGGCTCCTGTTTGGAAGCGGGGATCGCTCCCCGCGTGACAGGCGCCCGATGTGTCCGGCCGAGGGCCGCAATCACCGTGGAGGCGAAGTCGAACCGGCGGCACGCTTTGCGTAGTCCGACCCTTTACGGGTTGATGGCATCAGGCCCTCGGTCCGGACCAAGGAATCGCGCCCATGAACGAGGAAAGCGATCCCCACTTCCAAACAGGAGCCGGCGAGACGAAAACCAAGCTCAAGACTTTGCATTCAGCGCAGCCATTCCGGAAGGACCATCGCCGGCCCTTGTCTAGGGCGACCAGTCGGACGGGAACTGCTCCTGTGCGGTTGGCAGGAGGCGACGCCTCATGGGGCGCCGAATTTCATGACCGGGATGCCGAGCCCGCGCGCCTTGTCGACGAGGTTGTCCTGGATGCCCGAGCCTGGAAAATGGACGACACCGATTGGCATCGTGTCGAGCATGGTGTCATTGCGTCTGAAGGGGGCGGCCTTGGCGTGCCTTGTCCAGTCAGGTTTGAAGGCGATTTGTGGCACCTTGCGATTGTATGCCCATTTGGATGCGATCAACTCCGCACCGCGGGGTGATCCGCCATGGAGCAGAACCATATCCGGATGTTTGGCATGCACCTGGTCGAGTTTCGTCCAGATCAGACGGTGGTCATTGAAGTCGAGCCCGCCAGTCAGGGCGACCTTCGGCCCGGGAGGCAAGAGCGCCTGGCTGTCTGCGTGCTTTTTCGCGGCAAGAAAGTCACGACTGTCGATCATTGCCGCGGTGAGATTCCGATGATTGACCCTGGAGCCCGAACGTGGCCGCCATATCGAAAGGGTATGGCGCTCGAAGTGTTCGGCGGCCTGGTCGCGCATCAGTTCAAAGGCGCTACGGCGTTCGAGCAGCGTCTGACCCTGCGCGATCAGCCTTTCGAGTTCGACGGACTTGACCTCGGATCCATCTTGTTCCCGTTGCAGGCGCTGCTGAGCGAGTTCGTTGTCGTCGAGCTCGCGTTCGATCCGATGCGTTGCGCGATGGAACAGGTTGACCGCGCCCCACAGGAGTTCCTCAAGGTCGGCTTCAAGCCGTGTGTCGGCTAGCGCTACCACGAGGGCGTCGAAGATGTCGGATACGCTGGCCGCGATAGCGTGGCCTTCGGGAAGCGGTCGCGGATCGGGTTCGTCTTCGAAGGGACGGTAACCGTAGAGCTGGAGTTCCTGGAGGACGTGGTCAGTCGGAGATGACGTATGCGATGGTTCGAAGGCGGTGTGATCGTGGTCGTCCATGGTGGTTTTCCTTCTCCGTACGGCCGCGCCATCGCGGCCTTCGTGGCGACGAAGGCGGCGGGCGGCCTGGACTTGCACCCGCAGCGCCAGCGCAGGGCCGCAACGGCAGTGGAGGATGGCGACAGCCTGGTTATTTTGTTTCGCGATGGAAAGGCCCGCAGCCAGGGTCCTCACGCGGCTGCCGCGTGGGGTGGAACGGGCCGCCGGAAAATAGCCGAAGCGCAGCCATTGTCGGTCCGGGCAGGCCGCGGCCCGATCGCCCTCTGGAAGGCCTTGGGGCGGTTCTTTGCGGCGGAGGATCACCATGCACACATGGATCGCCCGACAGCGACCTGCCCCGTCTCCTCCTCTTTCCGGTCACGCCGTCAGGCCATGAAGCGGGCGACATCATGGGGGGCGATTTGAGGGCGCAGGATCGCTCTTAGGGCATCGAGACCAAGCAGCCGCAGGTCCTCGTTGAAGTCAGCAAGTCGCGGCGTCAGCACCATCGCCTCGATCCCCGCCGAGTTGGCGCGTGCGACAAGGGTCGCCACTGCCCCATCTCCCGCCGGATCATTGTCGCGGGCGATGTAAAGTCGCCTCAGGGCGTTGGGGAACTGTATTGCTGACAGGTGAGCCGCCGATAAGGCTGCGATCGCCGGCATTGTGGGCAGTGCCGAGCGTTGCGAGAGCATGGTCTCGATGCCTTCACCGGCAGCCACCACATCGTATTCGACGCCGAAGCGGACCGCGTGCCCAAGCAGGTCGCCCATGGCCCGCCTGGGAGTATCTACCGGAGCGCGGCCGAGATGGGCCTCGCTGAAACCCTGGGGATCGAGCCAGGTACGGTGTGCGCCAGTAAGCTTGCCAGTGAGGTCCGTGACGGCTGCAATCATCGCCGGCCAGGTCTCAATCGGGCCGGGATCGTCGGGACGGTAATAACAATGCGGATGAAACCGCAGACATCCGGTTTTGTGCAGTGCTGTTATGCCGCGTGCACGCAAATACGTCTCCACGAGCGTCCTTGAAATCGGTTGCGACATGGAAACCAGTCGCCGCGCGGCCTCCGCGGAACCGGAAGGTGCGAGCGTCTTGGTCCACATCGGTGCTGTCGGCTGCTGTTCGGAACGCGGCAAGCTTAGGAAGGTGCGGGCTTCCGCGGCGACATCGAGAAAGTCGATCAGACCGCAGCTCTCCCGGATCACATCCAGCAAGTCGCCGTGCTCTCCCGTGGCAGCGTCGGTCCATTTGCCGGCCGGGCCTTTGGGAGAGTCGTTCAGCCGCACGTACATCGAACGCCCTGGCGTGTTTCGGGCGTCGCCGATCTGCCAATAGTTGCCCTGGCGTCGGCCGTTTGAGAGATAGTGGCGACATACCGCCTCTGCCTGCTGCCCGAGACGGCGCGCAAGATCATGCTGGTTTTGCGGCACGGTGCGCCTCCAGGGGAAAGGCCCGCCGTCGCCGGCGGGCCAGATGAGGACTTTCCGCCGCTCATGCAGCCGCGATCGTGTGATGTGCTTTGTCGGCTTCATCATTTTCAGCGAAGTCGTCGGCGTCGGCCATGGACGTTTCGCCGTCGTTCTCCGCCGTCGGTTCGACCACGATTTCCGACGCGTGCGTTTCCTCGACTTCTGCTTCCCGGTGCCCCGGCGTGCGCAGCGGCTCGGGCAGCCAGCCGGTGTCGGCGATCAGCATCTCAGCCTCCCTTGCCATGTCGCCCTTCTTGAGGTGCACGATCCGGTCAGCAGCCTGCTGTCCTTTAGCGTCGGTGACCGCCTGGAGAATGCGGGCCTTCGTGACGCGGCCAAGGAAGGTGTCTACGGCCGGCCGCCAGCCGGCCGCCGTCATGTCGAGCTCGACGGCCTGCGCCAGCCGGTCCGCATGGGCGAGCGCACGCGGCCGCCGATTCCACGCTTCATGCACAGCGTTCACCGACAGACTGACGACATGAGCGAAGAGCGCGGTCTGGCGATCGCGATCCCAGTCCTGGAGCGCGTCCCACAGGTCCGCGGCTTCCTTCGGCAACGCCTTGGCCCAGTCGTCATGTCGGACGCGGATCGCCTGAGCACAGATGCTGTCGTTCAACCCTGGAGCTTGGGCGCCGAAGCTGATGTTCTTCAGGTCCAGCTCCAGACAGGTTTCTGATCCATAATGGTAGAAGATCTTCAGCGTGAGCGCGTGCAACGCCGCGAGAAAGGCGACGTCTGGCCATTCGCCGAGCGCCTGGCGCAAGCCAAGCGTGCGATGTGCGGTCAACTCCGTCATGAGCCGGTCGGAGATAGGCGACAGCCCTTCATCGTCCTCGGGCTCGGCCGGCGGTTCGCTGTCCATCGTGAGGCTGTCGTCATCATGAATCGCTGCAGCCGCGAGAGGCTCGGTTCCACCTTTGGCCGTCTGTATATCGACGGGCAGTTCGTCCTCCGGACGCACGTGGCCGCGCTCGACGCGCAGACAACCGTCAGGTGCGATGCTGATAAAGGCGCCAGCACGGACAATCTCCGCTGGGTCGAAGGCGAGTGGCCGGCCGTGGAAGGATTCGAGCCCAGTCTCCAATTCAGCGAGACGTTGATCGATGTCGTCAGGAAGGTCCTCGACACTGTCATATTCCTCGGACAGACGATCGAACTCAGCCTGCAAGGCCTCTCGCGTCGTCACCTCCTCTGGAGCAAGCGGCATCGGCTCGCCGCGAAGTTGGCGGAGCCCGAATGTGTGGCCGTAGGCGAAGTCGGGCGCGACCTCGATCCACTTCCAGCCTTCGACGAGAACTGCCTCCGCCTCGCGTTCCAGCTTGTCCGTGACCAGCCGATCTACCAGAAGGACGTCCTGCAGCCAGCCGCCGTCATCGCCCTGGAACAGGTCGCGCATGACTATGCCTCCAGCATCGCAATAGGCTTCGATGCCGATGAACTGCACCCGTTTGTCTGACGCTCGCACCGCGCCCTCGGTCAGCATACGCCGGATGGCATAGGGCTGCTTGTCATAGGAGGCCTTCAGGCGCTCGAACACCTGCTGTTGGCGTTCGTGGTCGCCAGAGACGGTGAACGCCATGAGTTGATCAAGCGTCAGACCGTCCTCCGCGTAGGTTTCAAGCAGCGACGGCGACACCGAGGCCAGCTTCAGACGCTGCTTGACGACACCGACGGAGACGAAGAAGGCAGCAGCGATTTCCTCCTCCGACTGGCCCTTCTCTCGCAGGGCGAGGAAGGCGCGGAACTGATCGAGGGGGTGCAAGGGTGCACGCTGGACGTTTTCCGCCAGAGAGTCCTCTTCGGCAATGCCTTCCTCGCGCACGACGCAGGGGACGGGCGCCGTCTTGGCGAGGCGCTTTTGCCTCACCAGCAGCTCCAATGCACGATATCGCCGGCCGCCGGCCGGAATCTCGAACATGCCGGTTTCGACACCGGCTTCGTCTTTGACCGGTCGCACGCTGAGGCCTTGCAGCAGGCCACGGCGGACAATGTCCTCGGCGAGTTCCTTGATCGATATGCCGGCCTTCACGCGCCGGACATTCGCCTGGCTGAGCACGAGCTTGTTGAAAGGAATGTCGCGCGAGGGCCCCAGGGTGATCTTCTTGGCATTGGTAGCCATCAGGATGTACTCCGCGACGGGCGGCCGAAAGCCACTCTCTCGGCCTCCAACCCGTCACGAAGCGCAGCGCCGCCCTCTGACTCTTGAGGGCAGCGCCGCGGAACCACGAGGAGGAAGAACGCAAAGCCACGAAGCTGGAGACTGCGTTCGCATTCCCGGCTCCCGAAACTCACGCCGCTCGGTCGAGCAGTTTCTTCGCCCGCGCCTCCAGATCGAGCCGAGCATCCTGATGAGCCTTGTCGCGCGCTACCGCCGTGATGCCCTGCACGAAGTCGAATACGCTTTCGGCCTTGCGCCCTTCCTCGGCCAGCACCGTCTCAATGACCTTCGCCGCCTCGGCTTTGGACAAGCCGCGCTTGCGCAGGAAGTCGCTGCGGTCCTCATCGGTGCGGGCGACGATCCGCTCCCGCGCCGCCTTGATGCCGTTGACGAAGGGCACTGACGAGGAGTTCGCGAAGCGCGCCAGCGCCGGCGCGGCCTCGTGCGCGAAACGCGATGCAGCGTATTTCGAATGGCGGATGGTAATCTCCTCGAAATCTTCAACACCCCAGAGATTGCGGTTCTGGCAGACGGCGCGGAGGTAGAAGCTCGCTATGCCGAGCGTCTTGGCGCCGACCTCTGAGTTCCAACAGTAGAAGCCGCGGAAATAGAGATCGGGCGAGCCGTCCGGGAGCCGCCCAGCCTCGATCGGGTTGAGGTCGTCGACCAGAAAAAGGAAGACGTCGCGGTCGGAGGCATAGAGCGTCGTGGTGTCCTTCGTGATGTCGACGCGAGGATTGTAGACGCGTGTGGACCAATCAAGTACGCCGGGCACTTTCCACCGGGTGTCGCCGGTGCCGTTGCCGGCGATACGCTGCACGGCGGCGACAAGCTCGTGGTCGAAGATGCGGCCGTAGTCCGGGCCAGTGACCGCGCGTAGCTCGACGCGGCCATCCTCGGTCTCAAGCGTCTTTACCTGCTCAGCGCGGTGGGACGTCAGGCCGTACTGCAAATTAATCCCGGCGAGCGGTGCTGGAAGCTGGCGCAGATAGGCCGTCGGGGCGCCAACGAGGCTCGCGAGTTGGCCAAAGCTCCAATGGGTCGGGATAATGGGCGTGTCCGTGTCTGGTAGCACCAGCGATAGGCGTTCGGTATCGTCTCGGCTTGCCTCCACCCGAATAGCCGCACTCTCCACCGTCCTCGTCCGGCTGCGCTCGGTCCGGATCTGCACCGCGGCGAATAGCTCCGACAAAGACAGGTAGCGTTCATCGGCCGGCCGGGAAAACCATTCCGAGGATACGCGGCCAATCCGCTCGCCGCGGCTCACATCCACCTTAATTCCGCCGGAACGATCCCGGGTGGCGTCCAAAACTTGTGTCATGGGTCGTCTCCATGACGGGCGCCGGGAGCCACTCTCCCAGCTATCAGCCCGTCACGGAAGCTCATCCAAACTCTCACTCTCTTGTCTCATGATAGTCGGCCGCAATATTTGCGCTCCTTCGAGTCCCTTGTCGCCGACCCAACTTTCTGGCTGCGACGCAGCCGACATTTTCATTCGAGCGAATACTCATCCGATCTGAGATTGACGATGGTTATTGTGTGCACCGCCGTTTTCTACGCCAGAGTGTCCCAATCACCGCAGAATAGATCTGATGTCATTCACACATCGCCCTTGGATCCGTACATTCCAATCGGATGATCGCCTAAGTAAGCCCTATGCGATGACGTTCAGGTTGTTCTCCAATGTCTCCCGAAAGGCAAGCAATGAGCATTTCAGAGCAGTTGGACGACCATACGCCCCTACGACTCAACATAGCTGCCGAAATCGCCTTTCCGGACGGCTCTATGAGTGCGGCAGGTCTGCGAAAAGAGCGAGATGCTGACCGTCTTCAGACAGAGTTGATCGCAGGCAAGGAATACGTCACTTTGGCAGCGATCGCAAAAATGAGAGAGCTATGCCGCGGACGTCGAAAGGGGCGCGCCTCGTCTGGCGCGCCGAAAGCAGAAGAGCGGACGGAAAGCTGCGCAGCGGAGCCGGCTGGTTCATCCGCGATGGCGCAACCTTCATCAGCGCTTGTGGCGGCACTCGCGACCGCGAACGCGCTGAAAAGCGTCTCGCCAGTCACATCACGGAAAAATACCGGCCGGCCCGCGAGCGCGGTCGTGATCCCGCCACGGTCCCGGTAGCTGACGCCGTAAACGTATACCTTACCGACGTCGCGCCTTCGCACGCGAAGCCGAAAGAAACCGCCGACCGGCTGATCGTTGTCCTAACGTGGTTTGGCGACACAAAGATCGGCGACATCGATGGCAAAATGTGCCGCGATTACGCCAGGGCACACGGCAATGGCGCGGCCGCAAGGCGTCAGTTGGAGGATTTGCGAGCGGCGCTGAACAATTATCACCGCGAAGGCTACGCAACTTCTGCGCCAGCAATTGTGCTGCCCGCGAAAGCAGCACCGCGCGACCGCTGGCTGACCCGCGACGAGGCAGCCGCCCTGCTTCGCGCTGCATGGCGCATGCGCCAGTCGTGGAAGGGAAGGCCAAGCGATCGTCGCACTGCATGCCACGTCGCGCGCTTCATCTTGGTCGCTCTCTATACTGGCACGCGCTCCGCCGCGATCTGCGGCGCGGCCGTCCGGCGAACAGAAGGCGCGGGGCATGTGGATATCGAACGCGGCGTTTTCTACCGCCGCGCCAGCGGTCGCCGCGAGACCAAGAAGCGTCAACCGCCCGTCAGGTTGCCTGATCGCCTCGTGGCACATGTGCGCCGCTGGGCGAGCACACCGCTGGAAATCAAGACCAAGGGCCGAGGAAAAAGCGCCAGCATTGGCCGCATGATCGCCCATGACTACGTGGTTGAGTGGAACGGCAAACCGGTGCAGTCGATCAAGAAGGCCTTCCGCTCGGTGGTCGAGGCGGCCGGACTGGGCTGGTATGAGGAGGTTGCGACACCGCACGGTAGCGTCCGGCGCGTCTTCCGCACCGACATCACCCCGCACGTCTTCCGCCACACGGCCGCGACCTGGCTGATGCAGCGGGGGTCCGACCCCTGGGCGGCGGCCGGATACCTGGGGATGAGCGTCCAAGTGCTCATTCAGACTTATGGTCATCACCACCCCGATTTTCAGGCCCAAGCCGCCGAGGCAATCGTCTCCAAGTCACGCTTGCCAAACATACCCAAAAACACAGTCAGCATGCGCGCGGCACAGAAAGAGAACATTTCCGCCTACCCCACAGTTACCCCACAGATATACCGGAAATAAACGTGAACATTGGCCCTCCAGCGTGATGAGAAACGCCGGAAATCCGGGCTTTTGCTGGCCAACCCGCCCGTTCGGGACGAGGGGGTCGCAGGTTCAAATCCTGCCACTCCGACCAGAAACAACAATGGGTTAGCGCCGCGACGATGGCTACCCCACAGATATCCCGACAGAAATAGCTATGTGTCTACGTGGCGCGTCCCCGCCAGCGGGCGCACGCCCCGCCGCGGTCGAAACCTGCCGCTGCAGGCCGGCGCCATGCTGACATCTTCGCCGACACTTCGCGCTGCAAGCGACATCGGCTACCGCCACCGCACCTCTGTCATCGAGGAGTTAGGCCGGTTCGTCGAGTGGTGCCGGGTTTTCCACGTCTGACGAGCCGGATCGGCGAGGCTCCGGGCGTACCCGGCCCTTTCAGAGCCGTGCGTGGCTTTGCGAATCGAGCCATCATTTATCAGTGCCTTGATCGTTGCCGTGGCGAAGAGCCGACTTCTTGAGATAGGGCGCGATAGAAATCAGGGCTGTGACCAAGCTGCTGAAAACGATCCAGCCAACTATCTCTTTTTCCGATATCTTTCGATCATGTTTGATGCCTGTTGCCGGTGGCGTCCGCGAATGGACGATTTGCGCCAGATCGGCCCGGCTGCCATGCCGGATCGAATAGGCGCGGGTAATTTCCGCGCCGAGTAGAAAGACCTCCGATGAGTAGTAGACCCACAGCAGCACCACAAGCAGCGCCCCGGCAGCGCCATATGAGGAGGCAACCGCGCTTGTGCCAATATACCAGCCGATCAACGACTTTCCGATGGTGAACAAAAGCGCCGTGATCACGGCGCCGACGCCCACATCACGCCATTCGAGTGAACGGTCCGGCAGAACTTTGTAGATGGCAGCAAACATCAGTGCGATCAGAACAAAGGAGACGATGGTATTTATGGAGGCGAGGATAAACTCGCCAAAAGGCAGGTGAGCGTTGATCACTTGGGCAAGCGCCGATATCGCCGCGCTCGCAACCAGCGAGACCAGAAGTAGAAAGCCCAGCGCTCCCACCAAGCCCAGACTTGCCGCGCGAGCCCGCACCAAGCGCGAAATGGAAAATCCGGTGGGTGGCACTTTCCACATCTGGTTCAGTGAAAGCTGCATCTCTCCGAACACCCCGGATGCGGTGACAAACAGAGTGATCAAGCCCAAGATGGTCGCCAAGGTCCCTGCGGTTCTCTGGGAGGCGCTTTCGATCGTTGCTTGCAGCAGGTCGGCACTTTGAGGACCCATGACGCCTGAAATCTGTGCCGACAACGCGACCTGAGCGGCATCGTTCCCGAAGCCCAGACCGGCGATGGCAACAACGATCAGCAGGATTGGAGCGAGCGAAGTGGTCGCATAAAAAGCCATCGCCGCCCCGTGGCTCAAGCAATTGTCGTCGACGAAGCCGCGGATGCTCTCGCTCAGCAGGTGCCAAAACGCAATCAGCGACCGTGACATTGTTAGCCTCAAGACTTTTCGCAGCTCGGCTGGAGAGTTCGCCGCAACACCGGCGGACAATCTTGCGGACGGATTATGACCTTCGTCACCATGGCACCGTCCACACTTCCATGCGCTTCACTCACGATCCTCCCTTTGCTTCAACTCGCGACGTAACTCCGCGTTCCCAAGGCGGGCTCGAAGGAAAAGGTCAGCACATTGACGCCTGCTGTTTGTGCCGGCATCGCAGGATCACTGTTTCGGTGCCACCGGCACAGATGCGAGCGGCGAGAGCATTGATCCGGCTCTCAATTGCTGGTGCGTGGGGGGCGGGCCTTCCGGGAGCATCACCTCAACGCCGCGAAAATCGCTCACGCGATCGACGAGCGGAACACGCGGTAGCGTTGCAAAAAACGAAAAAAGCTGGCCAGCTGCTTCGCCGGAACCGTTACGGAATGAGATGACGCCCACAGGCAAACAGGAGGACAATCGATGAAAACCGCAATTCTGACTGCCGCCGTGGTTCTGGCCATGCCGGGTTTTGCCTCTGCCAAGGACAAATGCGCCGACGCCAAGGATCAGGTCACCACGAACCAGTGCGCCGATGCTTCGTTCAAGAAATCGGACAAGAAGCTAAACGAGCTCTACAAGCAGATCGAAACCCGCCTCAAGGACGATGCGGATGCCAAGAAGCTTCTCGTTCAAGCGCAGCAGGGCTGGGTTAAATTTCGCGATGCGGAGTGCCAATTCCAGGCTGCGGGGGCGGCTGGAGGAAGCATGGCACCGATGCTCATCTCGATGTGCATGGACAGCTTGACGCAATCCCGTGTCAAGAATTTCGAAGGTTACCTGAATTGCCAGGAAGGCGATGCGAGCTGCCCCGTTCCAACAGCGAACTGACGCCCACAATTGGTTTGATCACAATGCAGCGGGAACCAGAAACTCGCTGGGTTTTGCGGCACAATTTCGTCCAAAAAAGCCGTTTTGGATTCGCCTGATGGGGTGCGCCTGGTGGCGGGGCATAACCCGCCACAAGGTTGTTGGCAAAGGCGATGGCCTATTTGGAGCCGCCAAGTGCCTTCAATTTCTCGCAGAACTGAGCATGAGGCTTGCTCATCGCCGCGTCGTTGCATTCCTTCATCATCTTGTCCTGATCAGCCTTGGCCATCGCAGCCCAAGCCTTTTTCATATCGGCGTCGGGCTTCATCGTCTTCATGCTCGCGTCGGTGAAGAACGGGGCCATCATCTTGGGTTCATCGAGCGCGCCGGCAAGCGCCGCGCCGCCAACAATCGTGAAAGCAAGTGCGCCTAAACAGGCAGTTTTGAAGCTCATGAAATTATCCTCCCCTATTTTTGTGCCCCGACCGTCGTTTGCGATCAGGTGCGGTTTCTAACGTAATATAAGCAACATCTAAAAAACGGCGAAATGTTGGGATGTCGCTTCACAAGTCGATCACATCCTTGAAACGAATGGCGCCGCGCGGCGGACTGCCTTTTTCGGATTACCTCAGCCGCCGATATGTCTCGCCTGCTGCGCTGGCACTCACGGGTTTGACCAGAGCACAAGAACACCTCCTGGTCCTTGGCCGCCAGAATGCCATCGAACGGGTCGCAGCCTTGCTGGTCGACATGACGGAACGCCAAGGAGGCCTGCGCAAGATTGAGTGGCGGATGTCGCGACTGGATATTGGCGACTATCTCGGCCTCACCGTCGAAACTGTGTCGCGGGTCTTCACCCGCCTCAAGGACAAAAGCGTCATTCGCCTGCTCGGCTTGCGCAGCATCGAAATTCTAAAGCAGGACGAGCTGCTGAACATGGGCAATAATGCGCCTCGCTCCTCCAACGTCACCCGCAAGGGCACGGTGCACGCCGCCTAGCGGAGACCGAAAAAGCTCAATACCGCTATCACGATGACCACCGCTCCGATGAGCCAAATGATATTGTTCATGATCTCTCTCCCGTTGCCTGCCTGGTGAGCCCGCGCCTCTGGCGGAGGACGCGGGCCGATCAGCCTTTGCCTGCTGATCTTCAGCGGACCTCAAACTGTGATGCCTGCTGTGGAGATAAAACCATTAGGCTTATCTAATGTTCCGTAGCGTGACAGGACCTCGAAATAGCTAAGCAAACTGCTTTTGTGGGACAGAGACAGATTGGTCCTCACAGCGGCAGTTGCGCTGGCCTGCCCGCGCGGACGACGGACTATGCGGCGGCGTAGCTGCCCGGGAGAACCAACCGTAATTGTAGAAGAGCCGATGGCGCGAACATCCCGGGTGAGGACTCATGGGAGTCCGTCGCCAATATTGCGAATTTTCTCCAGGCCTGGTCGCGCGATCCGATAGCCAGCCCTTCGATTTACCATACGTCCCAGCTGTCCCGGGAAGCCCGGAACCAAAGGGATCAGCGGCAGTTGTACCCGACGAAGGGCTAATCAAGGCAATGGAGAAATTGGAATGAAAACAGTGGCCATCTGCGCTTTGGCGCTTTCGCTGGGGTTCCCTGCTTTGGCATCGGCCGCCCAGACTGACGTTATCATCAAGACCCATCATCGACATCATAACCACGTCAGGATCATCAATGAGGAGGGCCAGCGCCTTCATCACCGTCACCATGGACAGATCGCGTTCTACGATAATGGCCGCCGGCACCACCATCGGAATACGGTCGTTGTCACCGGCTCCGTCTCCACTCACCACCGTCATCATCACCCGGTGGTGATGGAAAACAGCGGCTACTGATCGCCGACTGGTGGCCCGGCTCTCGATCAAGCCTGGCCACCAGCTGCGAAAGAGAACCGGGCCAATTCTGATATCTCGTCATCGCCGGAACTAAATTGCGCGAACTTGGGTCCGTGAGCCCAGGCAATTCGTCGTATCCTACGCCGGACGGGCCTGTAGGGGGCTTGCTGCACCAAAGGGGAACTTGGTGATCAATCAGCTGAGGACTACTCCAGCCACCATGAAGGTAATAGCCACAGCGAAGATCGGTGCGAGCAACCAGCGCGCCTGGCCAACACTCTTCTCCATCGGCTTCCTCCCATAATCTCGTAGCGGACAAACGGTGGCAAACAGCGGCTGTTCCGGGCGCCGCGGCCGGCAAGACCATTACGTCTTGGGGCAAGACCTAAGTCCCGCACCGCGCCAGACCGAAGCCCAGCCCTGGAACGTTTGCCCGCCCTCCAGAGTTCGGTTGGCTGGGCGCGAGGACCATCAAAAAAGAAGCGGACGTAGATGACCACGACAATCTCGAATCGTGACAACGCAAGATCCGATGCCTTGCAGCTGCGCGTGGCAGACCTCAGGAGCAGGATGCGCGACGCGCGGATCACCAAGAGCGAAATCAAGACCTTCCAAAAGGTCGCGGCCGTAATGGAGGACGGTCAAGGCCGGATCTATGGCGACGATTTGATCGCCGCATCCTTCGTTACCGACGTGCTGACGGACACGACGCGCCCTGAATGACCATGCCAACAATCAGCAGGCTTTTTGAATCCCATTCTGAAGCAGCCCGGATCGCCGGCAACCTTTTGGCGGCCGGGGTTCCTCGCGTACAGATCGCGATTATCGGGCCCTACCATGACGAAATCGGTGTCCTGAAATCTCCCGCTGTCATGCTTGGCGCCGCCGCCGGGCTGTTGGCTTGCCTGAGCGCTTTTGCTGTCCACGGCATCAATCCTTTTGCGACCGGCCTGCCGGCGACGGCCCTGATAGGCTGCGGCTGCATCCTCGGCGGGTTGTTCGGAGCCATGGCCGCGGGCGCCAGAAGGTTTGAGCGTAGAGGCGTCGACGAAGGAGTTGTGCTGGTGACGGCCCATGTCGATGAGAATGCCACGGACGTCGCCCAAATGGTGCTCGGTGGTGGTTGTGTCCCCATGACCGGATTGGACGCCGAAGCAGCGTAAGATTTCGATGACATTGAATAAACGGGCCGATACCCCAGTGCAGAGCGCGAGCACTGGGCTATCGGCCCCTCAACCTTTGACGAGATGGGCATCGGCCCCTAGTTTTGATCGATGAATATGAGGGAGCCGGTAAAACGGCGAACCGGACGCGGACATGAATTTGATCTCAACGACCGGATCGGCACCGGTTCTTCTGGCTACGGTGTTTCTTGTTGCCGGATGCTCCTCGATCGGCAGGACGGCCGATCCGGCCAAATACGAGAGCATGAGCTGCACCGAGCTCAACAGCGCCGTGGGAAGCAGCGCGAGCGACATCTCGCAAACCGCGATCACCCGCGGCAAAGTCGCCAACACCAGAGTGCCGCGCTGGCTGCCTGGCGGATCGCGCGTGAAGATGGCGGTCGCCAACCGTGAAACGGCAAGGATCGACCGGTTGAAGCAACAGCAGGATGCCGTTGTCGCCGTGCGCGCACGCAAGTGCGCCAGCTCAGCCGGCTGAGCGAACAGGCCTCACCTACAGTGACTTGTCACGCGCTCAACCGGAAGCGCGTGACGTCGATCGCGGCGTTCATCAGCGTCTGTGTATAAGGGGCTTGCGGATTGCTGAAGATGGCCTCGGTCGGCCCCTCCTCGACAATCTTGCCCTGCTTCATGACGATGATGTAGTCGGCCATGGCGCGCACCACCGCGAGATCGTGGCTGATGAACAGGTAAGACAGTTCGTGGTCGGCCTGGAGCTTGCGCAGCAGTTCCACGATCTGTTTCTGCACCGAGCGATCGAGCGCCGAGGTAGGCTCGTCCAGCACGACCATCTTCGGCTTCAGGATCATGGCGCGGGCAATGGCGATGCGTTGCCGTTGTCCGCCGGAAAATTCGTGCGGGTAGCGGTTGCGGGCGTTGGGGTCGAGACCGACTTCGCGCAGGGCCTCGACCGCGCGCTGGTCGCGCTGCTTTCCCGAAAGGTTCGGCTCATGCACCAGCAGCCCTTCGGTGATGACCTGGCCGACGGTCATGCGCGGCGACAGCGAGCCGAAGGGATCCTGGAAGACGAGCTGCATCTGGCGCCGCAGCGGTCGCATCTGCTGCCGGTTGGCAGTGGAAATGTCGCGATCGCCGAACCGAATAAGCCCATCGCTCGGCAAAAGCCGCAGCAAGGCGCGGCCGAGCGTCGATTTGCCCGAGCCGGATTCGCCGACGATGCCGATGGTCTGGTTGCGTTGCAACCGGATCGAGATGTGATCGACAGCCCGCAGCATCAGCGGTTCGCCGGCGAAAAACCCGCCACCGATCCTGAATGTGACTTCGACATTCCTGCCCTCGAGCACCACGGGCGCATTGGCGGGCGGAGGTGCCTTGGTTCCCGTCGGCTCGGCCGCCAGCAGCATCTTGGTGTAGGCATGCTGCGGGTTGGCGAAGATCGCTTCCGCCTCCCCTTCCTCGACGACCTCCCCCTGGCGCATGACATAGACCCGGTCGGCGAAGCGGCGGACGATGCCGAGGTCGTGGGTGATGAAGACGATCGCCATGCCAAGCTTGCGCTGCAACTCGGCCAGCAGCATCAGGATCTGCGCCTGGATGGTCACGTCGAGCGCCGTCGTCGGCTCGTCGGCGATCAGGATGTCGGGGTCGTTGGCGAGCGCCATGGCGATCATCACGCGCTGGCGCTGGCCGCCGGACATTTCGTGCGGATAAGATTTCATCCGCCGGTCCGGATCGGGAATATGGACGAGCCGCAGCAGCTTGAGCGCCTCATCATGCGCCTCCGTGGCGCTCAGGCCCCGATGCCGGCGGATCGGCTCGATCAGCTGGTTGCCGATCGAATAGAGCGGATCGAGCGAGGTCATCGGCTCCTGGAAGATCATGCTGATCTTGCGGCCGCGGACCTTGTTCAGCTCGGATTTGCTCAGCGTCAAAAGGTTGCGGCCGCGATAGTCGACACTGCCCGACGCCTCGCCATTGGAGGCCAGCAGGCTCATCGCCGCCATCATCATCTGGCTCTTGCCGGAGCCGGACTCGCCGACGACTGCAACGGTTTCGCCCGCATTCACGTGGATGTTGATACCCTTGACCGCTTCGACCGCACCGTCGAGCGTGCGGAAGCGGACGCGGAGGTCCTTGACCCTGAGGATCGTTTCGGGAGTGGCCATGTCAGCGTTCCCCATCTTTATCGATCCCTTGGGTCAAGCGCGTCGCGCAGGCCATCGCCGACGAAGTTCAGGGCGAACAGCGTCGAAACGAGGAAGAAGGCGGGAAACAGGAGCAGCCAGTTGGCGGTGCCGATGTTCTTGGCGCCAACCGAGATCAGCACGCCCCAGCTGGTCATCGGCTCCTGGATGCCAAGGCCGAGGAACGACAGGAAGCTCTCCAGGATGATGACCTGCGGCACCAGCAGCGTCATGTAGATCACCACGGGGCCAAGCAGGTTGGGGATGACATGGCGCAGCAGGATGCCGCGCTGGCCGATGCCCATGGCTTCCGCCGCCTGGACATATTCCTGCCGGCGGATCGACAGCGCCTGGCCACGCACGATGCGCGCCATGTCGAGCCAAAGCACGGCACCGACCGCCAGGAACATCAGCACGAAGTTGCGGCCGAAGAACACCACCAGCATGATGACGAAGAAGATGAACGGCAAGGAATAGAGCACGTCGACGATGCGCATCATCACCTCGTCGACCTTGCCGCCGGAAAAGCCGGCGGCGGCGCCATAAATCACACCAATCACCACCGCCACGATGCCCGCGAGCAGGCCGATGGCAAGCGAGATGCGCCCGGCCATCAGCGTGCGCGACAAGAGATCGCGGCCAGTGTTGTCGGTTCCGAACAGGAAATACTGCTGCTTGACCGACGCGATCATCGTCACTTCGAGGCCGTCGGGCGACTTGCTCTCGATCTTGGTGTCGTCGAAGGCATCAGAACGGTCGAGGTAGCGGATGTTGCGGTCGTCGATCGGCTTGGCCGACTTGACCGTGACGAAAACCTGATTGCCCTCCTGGTGCCACTCCTTGATGTCGACGCGCATGCGTTTGATCGCTTCGGTGAGCGCGGTCTCGATCATATCGGGTTTCGGGTAGGCCGACAGGCTTGGCGGCATGCGCACATAATCGGCGTAGATGGTCGTGTATTGATGCGGCACGAACCACGGGCCAAAGACGCTGACGACCCCGATCAGAACGAGATAGTAGAGGCTGAACATGGCGGCGCGGTTGGCCTTGAGGCGCGCCCAGGCATCACCCCAAAGCGAGCGACCGACGATGGCGGGAGCGGTGGCTGCGATGTCAGTCATAGCGCACCCTCGGGTCGACGATCGCGTACATGACGTCGACGATCAGGTTGAAGACGATGGTGAAAATGGCGATCACCACCACCGTTCCCATCACCAGAGTGTAATCGCGATTGAGCGCGGCATCGACGAAATAGCGGCCAACGCCCGGAATGGAGAAGATCGTCTCGACGATGACCGAGCCGGTCAGCAGTGCCGCCGCCGCCGGGCCGGTGAAGGAGACGATAGGCAGGATGGCGCCGCGCAAGGCGTGCTTGACCACCACCGACCAGTCGGAGAGGCCGAGCGCTCGCGCCGTTCGGATATGATGGGATCGCAGCGACTCGATCATCGAGCCGCGCATCAGGCGGGCGACGATGGCGATCTGCGGCAAGGCGAGCGTCAGCACCGGACCTACCTTGTTGATGAAAGCGCCATCGCCCCATCCCCCGATCGGCAACAGCCTCCAGGTCAGCCCGAACAGGAGCTGGATCACCGGCGCGATGACGAAGGTGGGGATGGTGCTGCCGGCGGTCGCCAGCGCAATCACCGTATAGTCGCCAAGCTTGTTCTGGTTGAGCGCGGCAATGGTGCCGAGCACGCTGCCGAGCAGCAGCGCCAGGATCAGCGCCGAGGCACCGAGTTGGACGGAAATGGGTAGGCCCTTGGCAAACAGTTCGGTGACGGTGAAATCCGGCATGTTGTAGCTCGGGCCGAAATTGCCGCGCAGCAGATTGCCGAGATAGTGGACATATTGCAGCCAGAGCGGATCGTTGAGACCGAACTGGGCTTCAAGATTGGCCTTGATCTCGGGGCTAAGTCCCCGCTCCTGGTTGAATGGACCGCCCGGCGCGACGCGCATCAGGAAGAACGCCATCGTCACGATGACGAACAGCGTCGGGATGGCGGTCAAAAGCCGCCGGAATACGTATCGCAGCATCGGTGCCCCGCTTGATCCGGAGCCCGCCCGTCCACCCGGACGATTGCGCTCCAGCCTTCAAATCTTCGCACCGAACTTTCCGAGAATCGATTCCGCTTCCCGGGCCGATGCGATGGCAAACCAGCGCCGCCGCGCATACGTTTGCGCGGCGGCTTGGCTAGGGATCAGTCCTTGCTGACGAAGCGTGACGGATGCACGTCCATCACATTGTCGACGAAGCCATGCAGCTTCGAGGAAACGATGTCGTGGTAGCTGTAGTAGAGAAGCGGAATCTGGCCGACATCGTCGATGAGGATGCGCTCGGCCGCGGAGAGGTCCTTCATGCGCTCGTCGGGCTTGCCGCCGGCGGCCGCGGCCTTGTCCATTGCCGCTTCGTATTGCGGACTGTTGTAGTTCGAATAGTTGTTGCCGCTGGCCTTGCGCGTGATGCCGAGGAAGGTTTCCGGATCCTTGTAGTCGGCAATCCAGGCGGCACGCGCCACGTCATAGTCGCCCTTCTGCTCGAGGAAGGAGTAGTGGGTCTTGGTGTCGGTGTTGAGCAGCGTGACGTCGACGCCAAGCGGCTTCAGCTGTTCCTGGATCGCCACAGCGGTGTTCTTGTGGTTTTCCGAGGTGTTGTAGCGGATCTCCATCTTCAGCGGATGCTCGGGCGTGTAGCCTAGCTTCTCAAGGATTTTCTTGGCCGCGTCCTCGCGGTCGATCTGCGGCATGTCGGCGTATTTGGCCATTGCGGGCGTGTAGCCCTCGATGCCGGGAGGCACCATCGAATAGCCGGGAAGCATAGAGTTCTGCCAGACCTTTTCAGCGATGAAGTCACGGTCGATCGCCATCGAGATGGCGTTGCGCAGCTCGGGGTTGTTCCACGGCGCCTTGTCGGTCTTGATCGCATAATAGTAGGTGCCGAGATACGGCCCGACATGGATCTGGTCGCCGAACTTGGTCTTGAGGTCGGCGAGCTGTTCGGTCGGCAGATCATCATAGCTGTCGAGTTCGCCGGCCTCGAAGCGCTTCATAGCCGATGAACGATCCTCGGTCGGGATGTAGTTGACGACGTCGAACTTGACGGTCGCGGCATCCCAGAATTTCGGATTCTTGACCAGTTTCATGTGGTCGTTGGGAACCCATTCGGCCAGCGTATAGGCGCCGTTCGAAACCAGATTGCCGGGCTTGATCCAGTCGGCGCCGAGCTTTTCAATCGAAGCCTTGCTGACCGGATAAGTCGCCTGATGGGTCAGCATCTCCAGGAAGTATGGCGTCGGTGCCTTCAGAGTCACTTCCAGGGTGTTGGCGTCGATCGCCTTGACGCCCATGTCCTCCGGCTTGCCCTTCTTGGTGTTGACGTCCTCCGCACCCTTCACCGGATAGAGCATCGAGGCGTATTCCGCGCCGGTCGCCGGATCCTCGAGCCGGTGGAAGGCGTAGACGAAGTCGTCCGCCGTCACCGGGCTGCCATCCGACCACTTGCCGTCCTTGCGCAGCTTGAAGGTGTAGACGGTGCCGTCATCCGACACCGTCCAGCTTTCGGCGGCGCCCGGAATGAGGTTCGCCTTCTCATCTTGCATGACCAGTCCCTGGAACAGGTCACGCAGCACGTTGGCTTCATAGACCGTCGAGGTCTTGTGTGGATCGACCGACTCCGATTCAGCGGCGGTGCCCCTGTTATAGACGGTCTCGGCAAAGGCTGGCGTCAAGAACGTGCCGGCAGCCAAGGTCATGGTCGTGGCGAGTACCGTCGCCTTCAGCATATTTTTCAGCATGAAGTTCTCCCTGTCGGCGCTGCCATCGGCGCGCCTTTGCGTGTTGACGCCCCGGAACCGATGTCTGGTTCCTTTGAGCGCGCCACCGGTTCCCTCCGGCGGCTGGTGGCAGGAGACTAGACAGGAGGTAAGCTCTTTTCAACTGAGTACTGATTGACCCTAAGTCAATCCTCATTATCGCAGAAGCAACGGCTAAATTAGAAAGACGCTTCAATCGAGCACATCCCTTGGTTGCACCCGGAGTTTCCGCTTTCTGCATGCGAACTTGAGCATGCTTGTGCCATGGTCCACAACCTCATTTCCAAGGCCCGAAGGCGCCAGTTCCGAACAGACAATTCGGGAACTTCAGCGGTCGAGTTCGCACTGTTGTCACCGCTTTTCATCCTTCTTTTGCTCGGAATGGTTGCCTACGGCATCTATTTTGGTGCCGCCAACTCGATCCAGCAAATCGCAGCCGACGCCGCCCGGACGGCTATCGCCGGGGTGAACCAGACCGAGCGGCAAACGCTCGTGGCCAGCTATCTCACCAACAACGCCGGCGGCTACCCTTTCGTGGACGCTAGCAAGCTGACCTACCAGGCCAATGACAGCGTGGCCGACGGAAGCCAGTTCGTGGTGTCCATCTCGTATGATGCCCGCAACCTGCCGATCTGGAATCTGTTCCCGGGCATAGCCATGCCAGGGACGACCATCAAGCGTCAGTCAACGATCAGGGTCGGGGGTATCTGAATGCTGCAGCGGGCGGGCAAGGGCATCGGCCGGCTTGCACGGTCGATGATGGGAGACAAGAAGGCGAACTTCGCCGTCATGACCGCATTGAGCGCGCCGGTTGCGCTGGCGCTGGCCGCGGTGGCGATAGACGAGGCCTCCATCTATACCGAGCGCCGGGAAGCCCAGGCGATGGTCGACCTGGCAGCGATCACCGCCGCCTCGAACATCAACAACGTCAACACAGCGGTCGTCACCACGCTCACCGACAACGGCATGCCGGGTGTCGTTGTTCAAGCTTCGGGCCAGACCATCCCAGCGGCCGCCGGAAAGACGGTGGTGACGGTCACGCGGGGCCGATATGCCTCGTCGACCGCCAATGTCAGCCAGCGCTTTCAGGCGGGCGTGACGCCTTACAATGCGGCGCGGGTGACTTTGGCGAAAATTCCCCAGCGCTACTTCGCAAGCTCGCTGATCCCCACTCCCGTCATCGACACCCAAGCCACTGCCAGCATGACGCCGCAGGCGACGTTCTCGGTCGGGTCGAGATTGCTTAGCGTCAATGGCGGCATCCTCAACGCACTTTTGAGCGGACTTCTCGGCGGCAACATCTCGCTCAGCGTCATGGATTACAACGGGCTGATCTCGGCCGATGTCAGCGTGCTTTCCTTCATCAGTGCGCTCGGCACACAACTGAACGTCACGGCAGGCACCTATTCCGACGTTCTGGCATCGAAGGCGACCGTCGGCCAGATCGCCACTGCCATGGCCAATGTTCCTGGCCTCGGCAACGCCGCCAAGGTCGCCTTGCAGACCATCGCCTCCAAGTCGACCAGCACCGTCAAGATCCCACTCAGCGGACTTGTCGACCTTGGCTCCGTCGGCAGCCTGGGTCTCGGGCAACAGCCGTCCGGCCTTGGCCTGGACGCCAGCGCCATGGGGATGCTGACGGCGGCGGCCGTACTTGCAAACGGCACCAACCAGGCCGCGATCGATCTCGGCGCCACCATACCGGGGCTGCTTTCCACCAAGCTCAACATCGCCATCGGGGAGCCGATGCAATCCTCGCCCTGGCTGGCGGTCGATGGTATCGGCACTGTCGTGCGGACCGCCCAGACGCGCATCAAGCTGACGGCCTCCGTCGGTATCGGCACGCCCGGCCTGGCCGGCGGCATCAGCTTGCTGGCCGTCAATCTGCCGCTCAATGTGGAAGTCGCCTATGCCGAGGCCAAGTTGACCGACATCACCTGCCCGACAGGGCCGTCCAGCATCAGCGTTTCCATCGCCGCGCACCCCGGTATTGCCCAGTTGAACCTGGCCAACAGCAACAATCCTTCCGGCTTCGCCGATTTCAGCCAGCCGCAGACCTTTACGGATGCAGACATTGCGGATGTTAAGCTGCTGCTGATACCGTTGATCCAGGTGATGGGTTCGGCCGCGCCCGCGATCACCAACAACAACCCGCAGACTCTGACCTTCAACGCGACCGACATCGCCAGCAAGACGGTGAAGACCGTTTCGACGCGAAACATCACGCAGTCGCTCACCACGTCCCTGGTCAACAACCTCTCGCTTTCGGTCAATCTGCTTGGTCTTGGGATCGATGTGACCACCCTGCTCGGAACGGTCAAACCAGCCGTGGTGGCCCTGCTCAACACTGTAACGGCGCCCGTGGACGACTTGCTCTACAATGTGCTGTCAGCCCTGGGCGTCGGTGTCGGCCAGGCCGACGTGCGCGTCACCGGCGCGACCTGCGGACGGGCAGTGCTCGTTCAGTAGGACCGCTTGGCCACAATCGAAGCGCCAATCAGTCGAGCCGACCGAGGAAGCAACCGAGGGCCGGCAGCGAAAGCGCGTTTTCCTCGACGGAAGCAGTGCCGCCGAGGACAGCCGCGGCAGTTCCGATATCCTCAGGCAACGGCCAAGTCGCCGGCTCTCCGGCGAAATTGAAGACACAGAGCAGCCTCTCCCCACCATCCTCGCGGATGAAGGCGAGCACGTCGTCCTCGGCATCGAGAAGGCGGATCGAGCCGCCGACCAGCGCAGGATGCTGTTTGCGCAAGGCGAGCGCCGAGCGGTAGGCCGACAGCACCGATTGCTCCTCGCCGTTCTGCACATCGACCGCGCGGGCGCGATGGCCTGCCGGCACAGGCAGCCAGGGTTTCGCGGTGGAAAAGCCCGCATTGTCGGCGCCCGCCTCCCAGACCATCGGCGTGCGGCAGCCGTCCCTGCCCTTCACGCCGGGCCAGAAGCGGATGCCGACGGGATCGCGCAGATCCTCATAGGCAAGCTCCGCCTCCTCAAGGCCGAGCTCCTCGCCCTGATAGAGGCAGATCGAACCGCGCAGGCATGCGAGCAGCATGATCGAGAATCTGGCCACCGCATCGGGATCGCCACCCGGCCTCGTCCAGCGGCTGACATGGCGCACGACGTCATGGTTGGAGAATGCCCAGCAGACCCAGCCATCGGCAACCGCATTTTCGAAGGCCTCGACGCAGCCACGTACATGCGCCGCGGAGAATTGCGAGCCGAGCAGGTCGAAAGTGTAGCTCATCTGAAGCTTGTCGGCGCCGGAGGTGTAGGCGGCCAGCGTCTGCAAGGAGCGGCCTTCATCGCCGATCTCGCCGACGGCGGCGCGGCCCTCATACTCGTCCAGCAATGCCCGAAAGCGCCTGAGGAAATGGAGGTTTTCCGGCTGCGTCTTGTCGAACAGATGCTCCTGATAGAGGTAGGTGCTGGTCTCCGTATTGGTGCCGGCAACGCTCGAAGCCAAGGGCGGATTGCTGCGCAGCCAGTGGTCGTGGACATAGTAATTGACCGTGTCGAGCCGGAAGCCGTCGACACCGCGCTCTAGCCAGAACCGCACCATGCCCAGCAACGCATCCTGGACCTCCGGATTGTGGAAATTGAGGTCCGGCTGCGAGGCGAGGAAATTGTGCATGTAATATTGCCGACGGGTCGCGTCCCATTCCCAGGATGGCCCCCCGAAGACCGACAGCCAATTGTTGGGCGCGCCGCCGTCCGGCCTGGCGTCGGCCCAGACGTACCAGTCGGCCTTGGCGTTGTCGCGGCTGGCGCGGCTTTCGATGAACCATTCGTGCTTGTCGGATGAATGCGACAGCACCTGGTCGATGACGACTTTCAGGCCGAGCCTGTGCGCTTCGGCGACCAGCGCATCGAAATCCGCCAACGTGCCGAACATCGGGTCGACGTCGCGATAGTCGGATACATCATAGCCCATATCGGCCATCGGCGACTTGAAGAAGGGCGACAGCCAGACAGCGTCGACGCCGAGCGAGGCGATATGAGCGAGCCGTGACGTGATGCCCTTGAGATCGCCGCTGCCGTCGCCGGTGGTGTCCTGGAAAGAGCGCGGATAGACCTGATAGATGACGCAGCCTCGCCACCATTCGGGCCTCTGCATGGCATTGTCGTCGGACATTTACGAACCCTTCCCGGCGCCACCGTTTCCGGTCCGGCTCTCGATCATGAAGTTGACGCCGCGGCCCGGGAGCGGGCGTAGAAGGTCGATCGCCTGCGTCTCGATTGCCGGGCGCCAAAGGAAGCCATCTCGCGCTGGCAAGGTGAAGACGCATTGGCGGCGGTCGCCGTTGATCATGACGGCAAGCCTGCCATCGTCGCCACCAAGCAGCATGACGAGGCGATGCCGACTGGAGTCGTTCCAGTCGCTCTCGTTGAGCGGAGCGCCCGTCTCGGTCAGCCATGAGACATCGGGGATGTCGGAACCGTCAACCGCTTGCCCGGTCAGGAAACGCGTGTCCGACAATGCCGGCACCGCCTGGCGAAGAGCTGCGAGCGCCGATGCGTAACGCTCCAGCGCCTGGTCGCGGGCTGGCCAGTCAAGCCAGGTGATGGCGTTGTCCTGCGCATAGGCGTTGTTGTTGCCCTTCTGGGTGCGGCCGAACTCGTCGCCTGCGGTCAGCATTATGGTGCCGCGCGAGGCGAACAGCGTGGCGAGCAGTGCGCACTGGTCGTCGAAGCGCGACTTGGTGATCGCCGCGTCGTGCGTCTCGCCTTCGGTGCCATTGTTCCAGGACAGGTTTTCGTTATGGCCGTCACGGTTCTGCTCGCCATTGGCGCCGTTGTGCTTGCGCTCATAGGACACGATATCAGCCAGCGTCATGCCGTCATGGGCGGCAATGAAGTTCACGCTGCGGCTTGCCGGCCCCCCTGCCCCGTTGAACGCGTCGGACGAACCGGCAAGGCGTGTGGCGAGAGCACCGACCATGCCGGCATCGCCGCGCCAGAAGTGTCTGATATCGTCACGGTAGCGATCGTTCCACTCAAGGAACGGCGGCCGGAAATTGCCCAATTGGTAGCCGTCTGCCCCGATGTCCCAAGGCTCGGCGATCAGCACGCGGTCGCAGAGCACCGGATCATGGATGATGGCCCGGAGCAGCGGCGCTTCCGGATCGAAGATGCCATCGACCCGGCCCAGCACCGGAGTCAGATCGAAACGGAAGCCGTCGACGCCGGCCTGGCACACGAAATGACGGAGTGTGTCGAGCACCATTTCCCGCACCACCGGATGATCGCAAGCGATCGTGTTGCCGGTGCCTGTGTCATTGACCAGCACGCCATCCGGCCGGTGCCGATAGTAGGCCTGGTTGTCGAGGCCGCGTAGCGAGAGCGTCGGCCCCAGCCTGTCGCTTTCGCCGGTATGGTTGAAGACGAGGTCGAGAATGGTGCCGATGCCGGCCCGGCGCAGCGCAGCGACTGTATCCTGCAATTCCGTCAGGCCGCCGGGCGCGAGGCGTGGGTCGAGCGCCATGAAGGTCACGGGATTGTAGCCCCAGGCGTTGCTTAAGCCCAGCGGCGGCAGATGCCGCTCGTCGATCGACGCCGTCACCGGCATCAGTTCGATAGCGGAGACACCGAGCCTTTGCAGATGCTCGATGATGGCTGGATGGGCAAGTGCGGCGATTGTACCGCGCTGTTCTTGGGGCACATCCGGGTGGAGCTTGGTGAAGGCGCGGACATTCAATTCGTAGATCAGGCCGCCCGGACGAAACAGCGGCGGCAGGATCGGTGGGGCCGCGGGCAAAGCCTTGGCCACGGCCTTGGGCATCACCGACGCGGTGTCGGCGCCCTCATTGCGCCGCGCGGCGAGCCGCCAGTGATACGCATAGGGCCGGTCGATCTCGACGGCGTAAGGATCGGTCAGCAGCTTGTCGGGGTCGAACCACAGCCCACGCTCGGGTGCATAGTCGCCGTCGGCTCGCAGGCCATAGCGCGCGCCCACGGCCAGGCCGGAGACGAAAAGCGCATGCATGCCGTCGCCATCCGGCGTCAGCTCCAGCCGGTCGAGTTCACGGTTTCCCTGCTCGTCGAAGATCGAAACCCAGAGGCGATGGGCCGATGAGGACCATGCGGCAAAGCGGATGCCTTCGCTGGTGATGGTGGCGCCGAGCGGCTTCATGCGCGCACCTTCCCTTCTCACCATGTGGGAGAAGATGGCTCGGCGCGCAGCGCCGAGCCGGATGAGGGGTGTTGGAAGAAATGAGGCGCCCGTGTTCTGAGCGCCGGTTTGCGCCAAGCTGGAGCACCCCTCATCCGTCCGAGCTTCGCTCGGCCACCTTCTCCCACAAGCGGAGAAGGGAAGGCCTCATCCACCACCCTCAAGTAATCACGCTGGGCTTGTTGCGGCCGGTGTGGGTCTTGATCCCGGCAATGTCGTCGGCCGCTGAAATCAGATCGGCGAGCGCCTCCTGCGTGTCGAGATCGTGCCTCGCCTGGTCCGGCTCATAGCGCTCGATATAGACGCGCAAGGTCGCGCCTGATGTGCCGGTGCCCGAAAGCCGGAAGACGACGCGCGATCCGCCTTCGAACAGCACCCTTATACCCTGATGCTCGCTGGTCGAGCCGTCGACCGGGTCGTGATAGGCAAAATCGTCGGCCTTGGCAATCTTCAGGCCGCGAATGCTGGTGCCCGGCAACGAGCCGAGCTTCGCCCTGAGTTCGCCGACCAGCGCATTGGCGCGCTCGGTCTCGACTTCCTCATAGTCGTGGCGAGAATAGTAGTTGCGCCCGTAGGTCGCCCAATGTTCCGTGACGATCTGTTTGCAGCTTTCGCCGCGCGCGGCCAGGATGTTGAGCCACAAGAGCACCGCCCACAGACCGTCCTTTTCGCGGACATGGTTGGAGCCGGTGCCGGCACTTTCCTCGCCGCAGATGGTCGCCATGCCGGCATCGAGCAGATTGCCGAAAAACTTCCAGCCAGTAGGCGTCTCGTAGATGCCGATACCGAGCTTGTGGGCGACGCGGTCGGCGGCACCGCTGGTCGGCATCGAGCGGGCAATACCCTTCAGGCCTTCCTTGTAGCCGGGTGCCAGGCGGGCATTGGCGGCGAGCATGGCGACCGAATCCGACGGGGTGACGAAAATACCCTTGCCGATGATCAGATTGCGGTCGCCGTCGCCATCGGAGGCGGCGCCGAAATCCGGCGCGTTCGGTCCCATCATCTCGTCATAGAGGTGTTTGGCATGAACAAGGTTGGGATCGGGGTGATGACCGCCGAAATCCGGCAGCGGCTCGAAATTGCGGCAGGTGCCGTTCGGTGCGCCGAGGCGGTGTTCGAGGATTTCCTTGGCGTACGGTCCGGTCACCGCATGCATGGCGTCGAAGCGCATGCGGAAGCCCGACTTGAACAGTTTGCGCAGCGCATCGAAATCGAACAGGCTCTCCATCAGCTCGGCATAGTCGGTGACCGGATCGATGATCTCGATGGTCATGCCGCCAGCCTTGACGGTCCCGACCGTATCGATGTCGATCGGATCGATGTCGGCGGTCTTGAAGCTCGAAATCGCCTTGGTCTTGGCAAAGATGGCGTCGGTCAGCTTTTCCGGCGCCGGGCCGCCATTGCCGGCATTGTACTTGATGCCGAAATCCTCATGCGGGCCGCCGGGATTGTGGCTGGCCGACAGGATGATGCCGCCGAAGGTCTTGTATTTTCGGATGACATGCGAGGCCGCCGGCGTCGACAATATACCGCCCTGCCCGACCATCACCTTACCGAAACCGTTGGCGGCGGCCATGGCGACGGCCTTCTGGATGACCTCGCGGTTGTAGTAGCGGCCGTCGCCGCCGATCACCAGGGTCTTGCCGGCAAATCCGTCGAGCGCGTCGAAGATCGACTGGATGAAGTTCTCGGCATAGTGCTCCTGCTGGAACACTGGCACCTTCTTGCGCAGTCCCGACGTGCCGGGCTTCTGGTCGGAATAGGGCTTGGTGGGGACGGTTCGTATCATGCTTCAGGCAACCCTTTTCGAAAGCAGCAGGCGATAAAGTTCGACGTATTTTTCGGCGCTTCGGTCCCACGACAGATCGGTCTTCATGCCCTGGCGCTGGATGGTTTCGAAGCTTGCGGGACTGGCATGGGCATCGACCAGGCGGCGGATGGCGTGCAGCAGCGCGCCGCCATTGTTGGGAGCAAATTGGAACCCAGTCGCCACGCCCGCGGCCATTGCTGCTTCATTGGCATCGATGATGGTGTCGGCAAGGCCGCCAGTGCGCGCGACGACCGGCACGCAGCCATAGCGCAGGCCATAAAGCTGCGTCAGCCCGCAAGGCTCGAAGCGCGAAGGAATAACGATGGCGTCGCAGCCGCCCTGCATGATGTGCGACAGCTGCTCGTCATAGCCGACGACGACGCCGATGCGGCCGCGGTGGCGTGCGGTCGCGGCCAGCAGCGCGCCTTCGAGCCCCGCGTCGCCCGAGCCCAGGATGGCCAGCCTTGCGCCTGTCGCGACGATGCCGTCGACCACCGTCGCCAATATGTCCATGCCCTTCTGCCATGTCAGCCGGCTGACGACGCAGACAATCGGGCTGTCGTCGCGGTCGAGGCCGAAACGGTCCTCGACGGCGGCCCTGTTGGGCGCCCGGGTCTTCAACGTTTCGGCCGTATAGGTCGATACCAGATGCTTGTCGGTCTCCGGATCCCAGATGGCGGTATCGATGCCGTTGACGATGCCATGGAGATCGCTTGAACGCATGTTGATGAGACCGTCGAGGCCCATGCCGAATTCCGGCGAACGGATCTCCTGCGCATAGGTCGGGCTCACCGTTGTGATCGCCCAGGCGGCTTGCAAGCCAGCCTTGAGGAAGCCGACACCGCCATAATATTCGACGCCGTCAAGTGCCATCGCCGCGGCCGGCAGGCCGAGCTCACCGAAAATGCCGGCGCCGAACTGGCCCTGGAAGGCGAGATTGTGGACGGTCATCATCGACGGTATGCCAACGGCCTTGCCGTAGCGCATATAAGCCAGGGTCATCGCCGACTGCCAGTCATGAGCATGGACGATGTCAGGCAGGTAGCCCGAAATGGCGCCGCCGGCGATATCGGCGCCGGCCTGGCTCAGCGCCGCGAAGCGCCGCCAATTGTCCGGCCAATCGGCGCCCGAGGCGTTGCCATAGGGACCGCCAGGGCGGTCGAACAGATGCGGCGCGTCGAGCACGAACAGGTCGAGCCCGGTGACCTCGACGGCATAGACCGAGGCCTTGCCGCCCTGCAGCAAAGGGTACTGATAGACGGCCTTCTTTTTCTTGAAGGCGTTCATCACCACCGGAAAGCCCGGGATGAGCGTGCGCATGGTCACGCCCCTGGCCGAGAGCGCAATAGGCAGCGCGCCGGTTACGTCAGCCAGTCCGCCGGTCTTGATCAGCGGGAAAATTTCGGGCGTGACCGACAGAACATGCATGCGCTTAACGATCCGCTCCTGGTCCATGTCGCCCAGAACCGTGTAGCGGTTTTGGGACCACGACATGCACAAAACACCCTAAAGTGACAGCTTGTTGATCAACCTGTTCAGGTTGACAACTTGTTGATCATGTCCTGTGTGATTAGGCAGATACCCTTTTCCGAGACGCGGAAGCGCTTGGCGTCGATCGCGGGATCCTCGCCGACCACCAGCCCTTCCGGTATCCTTACACCGTGGTCGATGACGACGCGCCTCAACTTTGCGTTCCGGCCGACATGAACGTCGGGCAGCATGACAACCTCTTCCAGCGTCGAATAGGAATTGATGCGCGCACCGGTGAAAATCAGGCTTTTCTTCAGCGAAGCGCCCGAGACGATGCAATCGCCCGACACCAGTGACGAGACGGCGGAACCGCGCCTGCCGTCCTCGTCATGGACGAACTTTGCCGGCGGCTTCAACTCGGCATAGGTCCAGATCGGCCAGTCGCGGTCGTAGAGGTCGAGTTCCGGCGTCACGTCGGTCAAGTCGATATTGGCTTCCCAATAGGCGTCGACCGTGCCGACATCGCGCCAGTAGGCCTCGTTCTCGGCGGTCGAACGCACGCAGGACTTGGTGAAGCGGTGCGCGATCGCCTTACCATGCGTGACGATATAGGGGATGATATCCTTGCCGAAGTCGCGGCTGGAGCCCGGCTCGGCGGCGTCGCGGCGCAGTTGCTCCATCAGGAACTTGGTCTTGAAGACGTAGATGCCCATCGAGGCCAAGGCGAATTCCGGATTACCCGGAATTCCCGGCGGATCGGCGGGCTTTTCGACGAAGGCGATGATGTTGTCCTTGGCATCGACATGCATGACGCCGAAGCCGGTCGCTTCCATGCGCGGCACTTCGAGGCAGCCGACCGTGACATCGGCGCCGGCATCGACATGCTGGCGCAGCATCATCTCGTAATCCATCTTGTAGATGTGATCGCCGGCCAGGATGACCATGTATTCCGGACCATAGGCCTCGATGATGTCGATGTTCTGGTAGACGGCGTCCGCCGTGCCTTCATACCATTGCGTTTCCGACACGCGCTGGCTGGCCGGCAGGATGTCGAAGCTCTCATTTCGCTCGGGCCGCAGGAAGTTCCAGCCGCGCTGCAGGTGGCGGATCAGCGAATGCGCCTTGTACTGAGTGGCGACGCCGAGGCGGCGGATGCCGGAATTGAGCGCATTGGAGAGCGCGAAATCGATGATGCGCGTCTTGCCGCCGAAATAGACCGCCGGCTTGGCGCGCCGGTCGGTCAGTTCCTTGAGGCGGCTGCCGCGCCCGCCGGCCAGCACATAGGCCATGGCGTCGCGGGCCAGCGGCTGGGTTCGTTTCAAGTCTGCCATTCCTACCCTCCCAAGTTACTCGTCTTTATGCGTTGACCAGCCTTAACGAGTTCAGTCGGCGGCGAGTTCAAGCATGATCGTCGACAGCGGTGGCAGAAGCATCATTGCCGAAATGCTCTTGCCCTCCGCCCGGGCCTCGACCACGCCGCCATTGCCCATGCCGGAGCCGCCATATTCGGAAGCGTCGGTGTTGATGATCTCGCGCCACTTGCCGGCCTTCGGCAGAGGCACACGATAATTGTCGCGCGGCACCGGTGTGAAATTGGAGATGACGGCGACCGGATTGCCGCCGGGAGCGTTGCGCACCCAGGCGAAAACCGAATTCTGGCTGTCGTCGACGATCAGCCAGGAAAACCCTTCCGGCTCGCAGTCGCGGCCATGCAGGGCCGGGCGTGAACGATAGAGATAGTTGAGATCGCGCACCGTCTGCCAGACACCGCGATGCGGGCGGAAATCGAGCAGGTTCCAATCGAGCGCGCGCGTCTCGCTCCATTCGCGGCGCTGCGCGAATTCCTGGCCCATGAACAGCAGCTTCTTGCCGGGATACCCCCACATGAAGCCGTAATAGGCCCGCAAGGTCGCGAATTTCTGCCAGTCGTCGCCGGCCATCTTGCCGAGCAGCGTGCCCTTGCCGTGCACGACCTCGTCATGCGAGAGCGGCAGCACGAAATTCTCCGAGAAGGCGTAGGTCAGGCCGAAGGTCAGCTCATTGTGGTGGTGCTTGCGGAAAATCGGCTCCTTTGAAAAATACTCCAGCGTGTCGTGCATGAAGCCCATGTTCCACTTGAAGCCGAAGCCCAGCCCACCTTCATGGACAGGCGCCGAGACCTTTGGCCATGAAGTCGATTCCTCGGCGATGGTCATAACGCCGGGATGGTGCCCGTAGAGCTCCTTGTTCATCTTCTGCAGGAAGCTGACCGCCTCGAGGTTTTCGCGCCCACCCTTCTCATTGGGAATCCATTCGCCCTGCTTGCGCGAATAGTCGAGGTAGAGCATCGAGGCGACCGCGTCGACGCGAAGACCGTCGACATGGTATTTTTCGGCCCAGAATAGTGCGTTGTTGACGAGGAACGACACCACCTCGCGGCGGCCGAAATTGTAGATCGCGGTGTTCCAGTCCGGGTGGAAGCCCTTGCGCGGGTCGGCATGCTCGTAGAGCGCGGTGCCGTCGAAATGGACCAGACCGTGCTCGTCGACAGGGAAATGCGCCGGCACCCAGTCGAGAATGACGCCGATGCCGGCACGGTGGGCGCCATCGACAAAGCGGGCAAAGCCGTCCGGATCGCCGAAGCGGGCCGATGGCGCGTAGAGGCCGGTTGTCTGGTAGCCCCACGACGGGTCATACGGATGCTCGGAGATCGGCAGGAATTCGACATGGGTGAAACCGGCCTCGACCACATAGGGGATCAGCCGGTCGGCCAGTTCATCCCATGACAGGAAGGTGCCGTCGTCGCGAAGCTGCCAGGAACCGGCGTGGACTTCGTAAATCGAGATGGCTTCGCGCCGAGGGTCGGCGTTGCGCCAGAAATCGCGATGCGCCTCGTCACCCCATGGATGGGCCGGCGGCACCGCGGTCACAGAGGCGGTTGCCGGGCGCAGCTCCGACTTGAAGGCGAACGGATCGGCCTTCAGCGGCAACCTGACGCCATCGGGGCCTATGATTTCGTATTTATAGGGCCGGCCGGCACCAATATCGGGAATGAACAGCTCCCAGATGCCGGTGTCGCGACGGTCGCGCATCGTATGCCGGCGGCCATCCCAGTCATTGAAATCGCCGACCACCGAGACGCGCCGGGCATTGGGCGCCCATACCGCGAAATGCACGCCGGTAGCGCCTTCGTGCTCGATGACATGCGCGCCGAGCTTGTCGAACAGCCTGAGATGCGAACCTTCGGCGATGTAGTAATCGTCCATCGGCCCGAGCACCGGGCCGAACGAATAGGGATCGGTCAGCCACCAGCCGCCGCCGGCATTGCGCGCGTGGTAGCGAAGCGGTTGGCGCTTCCTGATCGACAGCTTGCCCTCGAAGAAACCGGCGTCGTCGCGCCTGGTCAATTCGCCCGCCTCGATGCCGGTCAGCGTGTAGGCGGTGACGGACTGCGCGTGCGGAACGAAGCAGCGCGCGAACAGGGTCTTGCCGGCCTCCTGGACACCGAGAACCGCAAAGGGATTGCCGTGCGTACCGGCGACAATCGCCGCAACATCGCTGGCTGGCGCCAGTCCGTCCGGCCCGCTTGTCGCAGCGGTCGCGTGCGGCTTCCTCATCAGGCAGCGTCCCTCCCAGGGCACCAGCTATTCATTTCTAGCGATGTGAATTGGGCATTCAACTCGCATCACCGGGACCACATTGTTCGTGGCTCATGCAATCACATCAGACCGGCACGTTCCAGATTTCTTTCGCGTATTGACGGATCGTGCGATCGGAGGAGAACCAGCCGACGCGGGCGACGTTGCGGATGGCGCGCGCATACCAATCCGGGCTGTTGCGCCAGACAGCATCGACGTCGCGCTGGCAGGCGGCATAGGCGTCGAAATCCGCCGCGACCATGAACCAGTCGGTGTCGTAGAGACCGTTGATGAGGTCGCGGTATCGATTGGGATCATCGGGCGAGAAGACGCCCGACGAAACCGCCGCAACCGCCTGCGCCAGTTCCGAGGATGCTTCGATGACGCCGCGCGGATTATAGCCATTGTTGCGCCGCTCGGCGACTTCTTCGGTAGTGAGGCCGAAGATGAAGATGTTGTCGTCGCCGACATGCTCCTTGATCTCGACATTGGCGCCATCAAGCGTGCCGATGGTCAGCGCGCCGTTCAGCGCGAACTTCATGTTGCCGGTCCCCGACGCTTCCATGCCTGCGGTCGAGATCTGCTCGGAAAGATCGGCGGCCGGCATCAGCACCTCGGCCAGGCTGACGTTGTAGTTCGGTACGAACACCACCTTCAGCAGGCCGCGCACCGAAGGGTCGCTGTTGATCACCCTGGCGACATCGTTGGCCAGTTTGATGATCAGCTTGGCGTTGTGGTAGCTGGGCGCGGCCTTGCCGCCGAAGAATTTTACGCGCGGCATCCAGTCGCGCTCGGGATGCGAACGGATCTGGTCATAGAGCGCGATCGCTTCGAGGATGTTGAGGAGTTGGCGCTTGTATTCGTGGATGCGCTTGACCTGGATATCGAAGAGCGCCGAAGGGTCGAGCTTGATGCCGAGGCGATCGGCTACCAGATTGGCAAGCCTCACCTTGTTCTGGCGCTTCACGGCGGCGAATTTTTCGCGGAAGGCAGTGTCGCCGGCGAGAGGATCGAGCCCCTTGATCGCCTCGATGTCATCCATGAAGCGGTCGCCGATCGCCTCGCGGGCAAGCGCGGTGAGGCCCGGATTGCACTGGATGAGCCAGCGCCGCGGCGTGATGCCGTTGGTCTTGTTGTTGATGCGATCGGGATAAAGTTTGTGAAGGTCGGCGAAGACCGTCTCCTTCATCAATTCGGTGTGCAGCGCCGACACGCCGTTGATCGAATGCGAACCGACAAAGGCCAAATTACCCATGCGCACCCGGCGGTCGCCATTCTCCTGGATCAGCGAGATGCGGCTGATCTGCTCGTCCGAGAATTGGTCGGTGGCGCGGGCTTCGAGTAGCACCTGCGCGTTGATGGCGTAGACGATCTGCATGTGGCGCGGCAGGAGCCGCTCGAACAGCGGCACCGACCAGCTTTCCAGCGCCTCGGGCAGCAGCGTATGGTTGGTGTAGCCGAAGGTGCGCTTGGTGATGTCCCAGGCGAGATCGAAATCCATGCCATGGACATCCATCAAGAGCCGCATCAGTTCAGGCACGGCGATCGCCGGATGGGTGTCGTTGAGGTGGATCGCGGCCTTGTCGGGCAGCGACTTCAGGTCGCCATATTGGCTGAGATGGCGCTGGACGATGTCCTGCAGCGAAGCGGTCGAGAAGAAGTATTCCTGGCGCAGCCTGAGCTCCTGCCCGGCCATGTGGGAATCGGCTGGATAGAGCACGCGCGACAGCGCATCGGCCTTGTTGCTTTCAGCCAGCGCCCCCATGTGGTCGCCGGCATTGAACTTGTCGAGCAGGATCGGATCGATCGGCATGCCCGACCACAGCCGCAGCGTGTTGACGCGCTTGGCGCGCCAGCCGGCCACGGGCGTATCGTAGGCGACCGCCAGAACATGTTCCCTCGGCTTCCAGACATGGCGTTCGAAGCGCCCTTCCCTGGAGGTGATCGATTCGACCGAACCGCCGAAGCCGACTTCGAAGGAGCGCTCGCGGCGCTCGAACTCCCAAGGGTTGCCATGGTCAAGCCAGGTCTCGGGCAGTTCGACCTGCCAGCCGTCATGGATTTCCTGGCGGAACATGCCGTTGGCATAGCGGATGCCGTAGCCATGCGCGGGAATGTCGACGGTCGCCATGCTTTCCATGAAGCAGGCGGCGAGCCGTCCGAGGCCGCCATTGCCGAGGGCAGCGTCCGGCTCGAGCGCCGCGATCAGGTCGAGGTCGACGCCGAGCGACGACAGCGCCTCACGCATATTCTCCATCAGGCCGAGATTGGAAAAGGCGTCGCGCATCAGACGCCCGATCAGGAATTCGAGCGAGAGGTAATAGACGCGCTTTTCCTGCTGGTCGTAGGCTTCCTTGGTGGCCTGCATCCAATGGTCGACGATCCGATCGCGCACGACCTTGATCGAGGCGGTCAGCCAGTCGTACTGGGTCGCGACGGTGGTGTCCTTGCCGACCCGGTATTTGAGCGACATCAAGACTTCTTCGGCGAGCGTCTTGGGATCGGGATTGTCGAGAGCGGGGGCTTCGATCGTCATGGCGGATGTCATATCGCCTCTCGTTCGGTTTGGCCTGATCATACCGGCTTTCACCGTTTCTCCCAGCCTATCCTAGTGCATTGCAGCATGTTTTCAATCGATTAGAGAATACTCCCGCCTGCTTACCCTGCGGCAACTTGGCAGTTCAGGCCGCCAATGCCACCTCCGGGGGTGTTTTTGCCCCGGTCATAAAGGCAACGGCATCGGACATCGTATATTGCTTGGGGTCGATGACGCACAGGCGACGGCCCAGACGGTGGATGTGGATACGGTCGGCCACCTCGAAGACGTGCGGCATGTTGTGCGAGATCAGCACGATCGGCAGACCGCGCTTCTTCACGTCGAGGATCAGTTCGAGCACGCGGCGGCTCTCCTTGACGCCGAGTGCCGCCGTCGGCTCGTCCATGATCACCATCTTCGAGCCGAAGGCGGCGGCGCGGGCCACCGCCACGCCCTGGCGCTGGCCGCCCGACAGCGTCTCCACCGCCTGGCTGATGTTCTGGATGGTCATCAAGCCGAGTTCGGTCAGCTTGTCGCGGGCGCGCTTTTCCATTGCCGGACGGTCGAGCATGCGAAGCCACTGGCCGACAAAGCCGGGTTTGCGGATCTCGCGGCCGAGGAACATGTTGTCGGCGATCGACAGCGCCGGCGACAGCGCCAGGTTCTGGTAGACGGTTTCGATGCCGGCTTCGCGAGCTTCCATCGGCGACTTGAAGGAGACGGGTTTGCCTTCGAGCCGGATTTCGCCTTCGTCCGGCACGGCCGCGCCGGAAATCGCCTTGATGAGCGACGACTTGCCGGCGCCGTTGTCGCCGATGACGGCAAGGATTTCGCCGGGGTAAAGGTCGAAATCGGCATTGTCGAGAGCGGTGACGCGGCCATAGCGCTTGACCAGACCGCGCGCGGTGAGGATGGGCTCCTGGGTCATGCCGAAACCTTTCTGATCCATTGGTCGATGGCGACGGCGCCGATGATCAGCACGCCGGTGAGCAGCACTTTCCATTGCGGATCGGCGCCCAGCATGTTGAGGCCCATCGAGACGACGCCGACGATCATGGCGCCGAACAAGGTGCCGAGGATGGAGCCGCGGCCGCCGAAGAGAGAAATACCGCCGATCACCGTCGCGGTGATCGCCTGCAGATTGTAGTCGGTGACGGCGGCGGACGGCGAGATCGAGCCGTTGCGGCCGATCGAGACCCAGGCCGCGAAAGCGGCGATCAGCCCGGCAAGGGTGTAGACCGTCATCAGCACCTTCTTGGTTTGGATACCCGACAGCTTCGCCGCCTCCTGGTCGTCGCCGACGGCGTAGACATGACGGCCCCATGCGGTGTGGTTGAGCACGTACCAAAGAACCAGCACGAGCACGACCGTGGCGATGACGCCGAGCGTCAGCACCGCCGTGCCGACCTTGAAGCTCAGGGCAAACAGGTGCAGCAGCGGCGCCTGATTGTCGACGTCGGTGTCGCGGATCGTCTCATTGGCCGAATAGATGAAATTGGTGGCCATGACGATGTTCCAGGTGCCAAGCGTCACGATGAAGGGCGGCAGCTTCATATAGGCGACCAGCAGCCCGTTCAGCAGCCCGCAAGCTGCTCCGGCGGCAAGCCCGATCGCCACGGCGAGCACGCTCGGCATGCCGTAGCTGACCGCGCAATTGCCCATGATCACGGCCGAAATCACCATGATCACCCCGATCGACAGGTCTATGCCGGCGGTCAGGATGACCAGCGTCTGCGCGGCCCCGAGAATGCCGACGATGGCGATCTGCTGCAGGATCAGCGTCAGCGTGTAGGACGAAAAGAATCGCCCTCCGATCGTGATGCCGAAGATAATGATCGACAGAAGCAGCACGATCAGCGGCACCGCGGCCGGCGTCGAATGCAGAAAATGCTGGACGCGCTTGACGGCTGATTTGTGCTCGTCGAAAGCGGCCACGCTTGTGTCGCTGGCCGAGAGAACCTTCTCGAATTCCTGAACTTGAGCCATGTTTTCTCCCCGTAGGGCTTCAGCCACGCGCTGACGCCGTCCACGCCTTCCGGTCTGTCGCCGGGATTATTCGCGTTTACAGTGATGCATCGTCCACCCGATGCGGCCGGGGATCAAGCCCCCCGGCCGATCGGTTTTGTTCCGGTCAGGCCGGCATCAGCCCCAGCACTTGGCGAGGCCTTCCTTGGTGTCGATGGACTTGACGCCGTTGGCGGGCTTGTCGGTGACGAGATTGACGCCGGTGTCGAAGAAGTTCTTGCCCTCGGTCGGCTTCGGCTTGGTGCCGTCCTTGGCGAAAGCGGCGATCGCCTCGATGCCGAGTGCGGCCATCTGCAGCGGATATTGCTGCGAGGTGGCGCCGATGACGCCTTCGGCGACCGACTTCACGCCGGGGCAACCGCCGTCGACCGAGACGATCAGCACCTGGCTTTCGAGGCCGACGGCCTTGAGCGCCTGGTAGGCGCCGACCGCTGCCGGCTCGTTGATGGTGTGGATGACGGTGATGGTGTTGTCCTTCTGGAGAAGGTTTTCCATCGCCTTGCGGCCGCCTTCCTCGTTGCCGTTCGTCACATCATGGCCGACGATGCGCGGATCGGTCTCATCGCCGATCTTGTTGGAATCCTTCACGTCGATGCCGTAGCCCATCATGAAGCCCTGGTCGCGCAGAACGTCCACGGTCGGCTGCGAGGGGGTCAGGTCGAGGAAGCCGATCTTGGCATCCTTGGCCTTGTCGCCCAGAGTGGCGGCGGCCCAGGCGCCGATCAGCTTGCCGGCCTCCAGATTGTCGGTGGCGAAGGTCGCGTCGGCGGCGTCGATCGGGTCGAGCGGCGTGTCGAGCGCTATCACCAGCAGGCCCGCATCGCGCGCCTTCTTCACCGTCGGCACGATGCCCTTGGTGTCGGACGCGGTGATCAGAATGCCCTTGGCGCCATCGGCGATGCAGCTTTCGATCGCCGCCACCTGACTCTCGCTGTCACCGTCGATCTTGCCCGCATAGGTCTTGAGATCGACGCCAAGTTCCTTGGCCTTGGCGGTCGCGCCCTCTTTCATCTTGACGAAGAACGGATTGGTGTCGGTCTTGGTGATCAGGCAGGCGCCGACGCCGGCGGCTGATGCGGACGAAGCGAACGCCATCAGACCCAGCGCGGCCGCCGCAAAAACGGTGGACTTCAACAGTTTTGTATTGGTCACGATTTTCCTCCCAGTGAACCATTTTCGAGTGCCGGCCAACCGGCACCCGCACGGCATCCAAGCGACTTCTCCCAGCGCGGATGCCCCCTCAAAGAACACCACAGCAGGGCATCTGTCAATAATTAAATCACTCTTATTTATTATTGACAGCCTTGCGTCGTTCACTCATTCTGGCCCAAAAGCATTGCCGGGGAAACGACGGGAGGAACAGGGTGGAGACCGCCACTGCGAGGCATGGTTCGCCCGAAGCGAACGAGAGCCTTATTCACCGCGGCACCAACCAGAGCGGCATGCGCGACCACAACGAGCGCCTGGTGCTTTCGCTGGTGCGCCAGCACGGCAGTCTTGCGAAGTCCGACATTGCCCGTATGACCGGACTTTCGGCGCAGACGGTCTCGGTCATCATGCGCGAACTGGAGGAAGAAAGCCTGCTCGTGCGCCAGGCGCCATTGCGTGGCAAGATCGGTCAGCCCTCGATCCCCATGGCGCTCAATCCCGAAGGCGCCTTCTTCATCGGCCTCAAGATCGGCCGCCGTAGCGCCGAACTCGTGCTGATCGATTTCCTCGGGCAGGTGCGTGCCATGCTGCAGCATTCCTACCGCTACCCTGCCCCACGCGAGACGGTCGAGTTTGTCACGTCGGGCATGAAGGCGATGCGCGGCGAGCTGACACCGGCGCAGGACAAGCGCATTGCCGGACTCGGCATCGCCATGCCGTTCGAACTTTGGAACTGGGCCGACACCGCCGGCGCGCCGCGCGACGTCATGGACGAATGGCGCCATCGCGATATCAGGGCCGACATCCAGGCACAGTGCGATTTTCCGGTCTACCTGCAAAACGATGCCACCTCCGCCTGCGGCGCCGAACTGGTCTTCGGCCAGACGGGCGCGGCGCGGGACTTCGTCTATTTCTACATCGGCGCCTTTGCCGGCGGCGGCATCGTGCTCAACGGCCGGCTCTTCGGCGGACCGACCGGCAATGCCGGCGCGCTCGGCTCAATGCCCGTGCCCGGGCCGGATGGAAAACCGACCCAGCTGATCGACGTGGCCTCGATCGCCATGCTCGAAAAAACACTCAATGCGCGTGGCGTCGAGGCCTCGTATCTGTGGACCTCACCCGAGGATTGGGGGGAGATCGGCGCTGAGCTCGACGAGTGGATCGCCAGCGCCTCGCAGGCGCTCGCTTACGCCATCGTGGCAGCGTCCTCGGTCATCGATTTCGAGGCCGCGGTGATCGACGGCTGGATGCCGAAGGCCGTGCGCCAGAGGCTGGTCGAGGCGGTCGTGACGGCAATCGGTGCGATCGACGGCGAAGGGCTGAAACTTCCGACCGTCCGCGAGGGAACCGTGGGCATTCATGCCCGGGCGCTCGGCGGCGCCAGCCTGCCGCTTTCCGAACGGTTCCTGATCGGTTCGACGACGATCTCCAGGAGCGCCTGAATGCTGATCGGGATTCCGGCGCTGCTTGGTCCGGAGCTTCTGGCGACGTTGCGCGCCATGGGCCATGGTGACGAGATCGCCCTGGTCGACGGGAACTATCCGGCGCAAGAGCAGGCAAGACGCCTCATCCGGACCGACGGCCATGCCCTCATTCCCGTACTCGACGCGATACTGACGCTGCTTCCGGTCGACGATGTCGTGCCGGAGGCGCTGTTTCGCGCCTCGGTGAAAGGCGATCCGTCGCTTGCCGACCCCGTCCATCATGAAATGGAGGCGATCTGCGCCAAACGCGCTCCGGGCCGCAAGGTGGTTGCGCTGGCCGGCGCCGACTTCTATGCACGGGTCAGATCGGCGCATGCCATCGTCGCGACAAGCGAGCCGCGGCTTTACGCCAACATCATCATCCGCAAGGGCGTGATCTATCCGCCGGAGACCAGGAAGCCATGATCCTCTGCTGCGGCGAAGCCCTGATCGACATGCTGCCGCGCACCACCACCGAGGGTGAGCCGGCCTTCGCTCCCTATGTCGGCGGCGCCGTTTTCAACACGGCGATCGCGCTCGGCCGGCTCGGCGCGCCGGCCGGCTTCTTCTCGGGCCTGTCGTCGGACCTGTTCGGCGGCCAGTTCCGGAACGCGCTCGGGGCAAGCAAAGTGAGTTCAACCTACGCGCACACTTCGCCCCGGCCGACGACGCTGGCCTTCGTGCGGCTGAACAACGGCCAGGCAACCTACACCTTCTATGACGAGAACACGGCCGGGCGCATGCTGACCATCGAAGACCTGCCGCAACTCGGCGGCGAGATCGAGGCGATGCTGTTCGGCGCCATCAGCCTGATCTCGGAGCCGGCTGGCTCGGCCTATGAGGAGTTCATGCGGCGCGAGCATGAGGCCCGCGTGATGATGCTCGATCCCAACATCCGGCCGAACTTCATCCCCGACAAGGCCAAGCACCTCAGGCGCATCCGGGAGATGATGGCGATGGCCGACATCGTCAAACTGTCGGACGAAGACCTCCACTGGTTCGGCGAAGCCGGTTCGCACGAGGATGTGGTGCGCAATTGGCTCGAACGCGGCCCCAAGCTGATCGTCGTCACCCATGGCAGCGAAGGTGCCGTTGGCTACAGCAAGCAGCACCGTGTCACCGTCATACCGGAGACAGTCAAGGTGGTGGACACCGTCGGCGCCGGGGACACGTTCAACGCCGGCATCCTTGCCTCCCTGCATGAGCAAGGCCTGCTGGCGAAGGCGGCGATTTCCAGCCTGTCCGAAGACGCAATCCGCAAAGCATTGGCGCTCGGCGCCAAGGCGGCGGCAGTGACGGTATCACGAGCCGGCGCCAATCCCCCCTGGCGGCACGAGATCGGCTGATCGGCTCCCGAAAGCGATCACTTTATGTTTCCATGCGCCAAAAAACCGCGACAAAAATGGCCTGAATTGCACCGCCAAGCCCGGATTCCCGGCTTTTTGGGCAATGCACCGGCAAAACACGGGTAACGGGCTGCGACACTTGCACCATACCCCCGGTTCGCAGCCGGCTTTTTCAGCCGCGCCAAGTCTGGTACCAGCGGGCCGGTTATTGGCAGGTATTGAGGCCGACATGCAGTTCATCGATCTTGGCGCGCAGCGCGAACGAATCCGCGACCGGCTGAAAGCCGCGATCGACCACGTTGTCGAGGATGGCCGCTACATCTTTGGCCCCCAGGTCGCCGAATTCGAAAAGAAGCTCGCCGCCTATGTCGGCGTCAAGCATGTGGTTGCCTGCGCCAACGGCACGGACGCACTGCTTTTGCCGCTGTTTGCCGCCGGCATCGGCCCGGGCGACGCGGTGTTCGTGCCGAGCTTCACCTTCGCCGCCACGGCGGAAGTGGTGGCGCTGGCCAAGGCCGAGCCGGTTTTCGTCGATGTCGATCCGAAGACCTACAACATCGACATCGCCAGCCTCGAGGCGGCGATCGCGGCCATCAAGAAGGAAGGCCGACTGAAGCCGAAGGCGATCATCCCCGTCGACCTGTTCGGTCTTGTCGCCGACTATGAGGCGATCATGGCTATCGCCAATCGCGAAGGCTTGTTGGTGATCGAGGATGCCGCGCAGTCCATGGGTGGTTCGCTCGAAAGCAGGATGTGCGGCTCGTTCGGCCACGTCGGCTCGACCAGCTTCTATCCGGCCAAGCCGCTTGGCTGCTATGGCGACGGTGGCGCGATGTTCACCAATGATGACGCTTTGGCCGACACGCTGCGTTCCTTCGCCTTCCACGGCAAGGGCGAGACGCAATACGACAACATCCGCGTTGGCATCAATTCACGGTTGGATACGCTGCAGGCGGCAATCCTGATCGAGAAGCTGGCCATCCTCGAGGAAGAAATGACAGCGCGGCAGGTGGTAGCCAAGCGCTATGCAGAAGGCCTGGGCGATATCGTCACCGCGGCCCGTAACCTGGATGGCAGCCGTTCGGCCTGGGCGCAATACGCGATCGAAACGCCCAAACGCGACGGCCTTAAAGCTCATCTGAGCGAAAAAGGCATCCCGTCTGTAATTTATTACGTCAAGCCGCTGCATGAGCAGATCGCCTATCGCGACTACCCGCGCTCGCCGACCGGTCTTGCGGTTTCGGAGGATCTGCCGAAACGCATCCTGTGTCTGCCGATGCATCCCTATCTTAGCGAGGCCGACCAGGACCGGATCATCGAAACGATCCGCAACTATATCGGCTCGAACTCAGCGCAGGCCGCGGCCGAATAGGCGCCTGATAGCAGAGGCGGACACACCTCGTTCGCTTAGAGCGGTCGGGGCGCGGGTCGGCGCGTCGCGCCGTTATTTTGAGACGGTCGGCACGCGTCTTGTGGTCCGGTCATCCATTCCCGGCCGGGTCACGGAACGGCACTGCAATATGCAGATCCCTGCGGTGAAGACCAAAGTGCCCAGCACCCATGACAACCAGATCCGATGGTCGACCGACAGTTCGACAACAGCTATGATCAGGTAGTTGCTGGCTATGAAATGGCAGGGGCCCCTCAAACCGCCGATCATTCTTATGATCGCGCCCAGGAGCACCCCATACACAATGATGCCCAGCGCTCCGAGCTCGTACCACAAATCGAATACGATATTGTGTGCGCTTGGGAGATCCACCTGCGCATAATATGTGGGACTCACCACAACCCCGACCGCGTTTCTCATCGTATTGGCGCCATGGCCGAGAACGGGCTGGTCCGCAATGTGGGGCGAGATCATCTGCCAAAGATCAAGTCGCGCGGCGAAGGTTCCTGGATAGAAAGCCAGCCATCCCGTGGTTTTGAGGTAGGCGAACAGCGGCGAGACGACGAAGGGGGCGATCAGGGCAAAAGACAAATAGACGGCGAAGAATGCGACCAAGGCGTGCTGGCGGTATTTGGCGGGCATGACAAACATCAGCGCCACGAAGACAATCGCCAGATTGACGCCGGTCGATTGACCGTAGAGCAATGTCAGCACGGCAAAGAGAGCCGCAAGCCCCCACCAGACGAACCACGGCTGGGCAAGAAATATGACGGCAAAAAAAGCTCCATAGACCGTGATTTTGTGGAGGGTGAAAACATTTTCCACAAATCGCGGATTTTCGGTCAAAAACGCAAAATACAGTTCCCAACCCATCACCGACACCAGGCCGATCAACATGCCGACCAATGAGACCCGCGCGAGCCGGTCGCGTTGAGCGCCCGGAAGCGCCAGAATGCACTCAAACAGCAGGATGGCGGCGACCGAGTAGCCAAATAGGTCCCTCGCCGCCATGAGAGAGCGGCTCGCATTAACCGACCACAGGGCGCTCGACAGGACAAAGCCGGACAAGAGGGCCAGAGTTACGGCGAGGCCTATCGTTGCTCTGCCAAAGCGCGCACCCTTCGTCAAAAGGGTAAGAGCGCCCATGAGTGCCGCGACAAATGCCAGGGCCGTCGGAGACATTTCGATGAAGGCGAAAAGGGCGGGAGAGAGGGCGTAGAGGCCCAGCAACATCCTGAGGACTATTTCGTCGCGATTGCTGGTCCATACCGGAAACCCGCCCAGAATGACGGCATGGCATTTCTGAAAAAAGGACATTCAACTACCGACTCAGGGAACGCCTATACAGGATAGGTTATCGGCGAAGGCACCTCAACGTTCGATACGTCCTGCGGTTGCAACCCTGCCGCTGGCGATGAAATGCGGATTGGCGAAGTCCTCGTCATCGGCCTGGTTGCGCTTGCCATAGGCCAAGGGCTTGCCGTCCAGCGTGCGTGTCGTGCCACCGGCGGCGCGCAGCACCGCGTCACCCGCCGCCGTGTCCCATTCCATGGTGCGGCCGAAGCGCGGATAGACATCCGCCTCGCCATTGGCGAGAAGGCAGAATTTCAGCGACGAACCGACCGAGACGATCTCGGCGGCACCAAGGTCGCGAATATAGGCTTCGGTTTCCGGCGTGTTGTGCGAGCGGCTGGCAACCACCGCCAGCGGCGTCGCGGCCGTTCTCACCGAAATCGGCCGGCGAGAAACGATCTGGTAGTCGCCATCGATTTCGAGGGCTTCCGCCCTGCCCGGCAGACCGGAAAAGAAGCGGCCGCTGCATGGCGCGAAGACAACGCCGACTTCGGGCACGCCATGGCGGACAAGCGCGATGTTGACGGTGAAGTCGGTGCGCCGGTTGACGAATTCCTTGGTGCCGTCAAGCGGATCAATGAGGAAGAAGGTCTCGCCAAGTTCGCCTGGCATGACACCGGCCGCCGCCTCCTCCTCGGCCACGCAGGGGATGTCGGGGAATTCGGCACGCAGGCCGGCGAGGATGATCTTCTCGCTCTCGCGGTCCGCCTCGGTCACCGGCGAGGAATCCGATTTGCGGTCGACCGCGCAGCCGGCGTGGAACACACGCATGACCTCACGCCCGGCCGCTAGCGCCAGCCGCTCGAAGATCTCAAGCATCGACGTGTCCTCAGATGCCGCCGCCATTGTCATATTGATCTTCCGCAATGTCACGCTCGTTCAGCCAGTGTTCCAGGGCATCTACCATCTCTTCAGGCGACTTGCCGAGCGTCTTGAGATGGATCTCCGGGTTCTCCGGTGCTTCGTATGGAGAATCGACACCGGTGAAATTCTTGATCTCGCCATTCAGCGCGCGCGCATAGAGGCCTTTCGGGTCACGCCTGGCGCATTCCTCGAAAGGCGTGTCGACAAAGACTTCGATGAACTCGCCACTGGCCATCAATTCGCGCGCCATGCGCCGCTCGGCTCTGAACGGCGAAATGAACGAGACGATGACGATCAGCCCGGCGTCCGCCATCAGCTTGGCCACTTCGGCGACGCGGCGAATGTTCTCGACGCGATCGGCGTCGGTGAATCCAAGGTCGCGGTTGAGACCGTGACGGACATTGTCGCCGTCCAGGATATAGGTATGGCGGCCAGTGGCGAACAGCTTCTTCTCGAACAGGTTGGCGATGGTCGACTTGCCGGAGCCCGAAAGCCCCGTGAACCAGAACACGGCGGGCCGCTGGTTCTTCATGTCGGCGCGCACGCCCTTGCCGACATCGAGCGATTGCCAATGGATGTTTTCGGCGCGGCGCAGCGAATGCAGGATCATGCCGGCGCCGACCGTGGCGTTTGAGATGCGGTCGACCAGGATGAAGGCGCCGGTGGTGCGGTTCTCGCCAAACGGATCGAAGGCGATCGGCGTCCGCGTCGAGATGTTGCAGATGCCGACTTCGTTCATTTCAAGCGACTTGGCCGCCTCATGGGCAAAGTCGTTGACGTTGATGCGGTATTTCAGATCGGTGACGGTGGCGCTGGTCTGATCGGTCTCGGTGCGCAGGATATAGGACCGGCCAGGCAGCAGCGCATTTTCGTCGAACCAGACGATGCTGGCGGCGAACTGGTCGGCGACCTGCG
>NZ_VFVQ01000015.1:0-149414 GCF_006442195.1 Mesorhizobium sp. B2-3-13 | reverse complement strand
CCGCCAAGGCGGCCCGATCGCCTTTCAAAAAACGCCCATGCATCACGTGCGCCAAATATCGGCTCCCGTGCAAAGGCGTCGCAAGGGGAGAAGGACAGGTGCGCCATGCTACGCCAAGTCCTCCGAATGCCCGATCTCGACACCATACTCGGCACCCGAGTCCAGCATAGTATGCCACAAGCTCTCGGCGAACGTCGCGAACACCAGGACGTTGAACACCGCCTGTCCGTCCCGCGCATCATTGCCGCGCCACAGCGCGACGCTGGTGTGGTCCATCGAGGTGGCTGCCGCGGTTCCGACCGGGAACGCCGCTGGATATAGATCGATCGACGACAGTTTGGCGAGCAGGGCGCGCGCCTTGTCGCCGGAAATGCGGATCAACACCCGCGCATGCGACTGGTCCGACAGCGAAGCCGAGGCCGCGAAACCTGGAGCCAGCGACCCCACCTGATGTCTGCCGCCTTTCGACAGCACGAAGAACTGATCCGGTCCCGACCAGATGAGCGTGGCTTCGGCTGCTCCAGCCGTCTTCGGTGTTTCCGGAACCGCTACGCCGAAATGCGCGTTAGCGGCGCTCGCCATCTCGGCCGCCTTGCCGCGTCGCGCCATCACCTGGACCAGATCGAAATTGCGAATTTCGGTCAGGGTGACGCCGGCCTCGCCATGCGCGCCATACGGTCCCGAAACCAGCGCGCAATCGAGCGGGCTGCGGGTTTCCCAGGAAAACTCAGCCACGCTGGCGCCCTCCATCCGGATCGTAGAACACGGGGTTGCAAATCTCGACGTCATAGTTTTCGCCGCGCAGCGGATCGTGCGCATGCACGATCTCGCCGATGCGCTCGCGACCGCGTTCGACAAGCCCAAGCCCGATCCATTGGTCTGATATCGGCGAGAAGCAGACCGAGGTGACGTAGCCCTGGTCGTTATCAGGCCCGGCTGTCTGCCCCTTCGGAATGATGTGCGCGCCGGAGCGTAGCCGTCGCGTTTTGTCGGTCGGCTTGATGCCGACGACGACCTGCCGATCCGCAGCAACCAACGCCTCGCGGCCGGCCATCACGCGGCCGATGAAATCTTTCTTGGTCGACATCATCTTGCCGAGGCCGAGATCGGCCGCGGTGGTCGTGCCGCTGAGTTCCGGTCCCGCGACATGGCCTTTTTCGATGCGCATGACGCCGAGCGCCTCGGTGCCGTAAGGCGTCACGCCGAACGGCTGGCCCGCGATCATCAGATTGCGGGCCATCGCCTCGCCGTAGCGCGCCGGCACCGAAATCTCGAACGCCATTTCGCCGGAGAAGGAGATGCGGAACAGCCGCGCCTTGACGCCGCCGCGCAACGCGACTTCGCGTACGCCCATGAAGGGGAAGCCTTCGTTGGAAAGGTCTTCCGAAGAATCGACGATCTCTTTCAACAGGTCGCGGGTTTTGGGTCCGGCGATCGAAAATTGCGCCCACTGGTCGGAGACCGAAGTCAGCTGGACATCGAGTTCAGGGAACAGCACCTGCCGGCAGAATTCGAGATGCTGCATCACCAGTCCGGCCTTGGCCGTGGTGGTGGTCAGGAAATAGTGGTCCTCGGCCAGACGCGACGTGGTGCCGTCATCGTAGACGATGCCGTCCTCGCGCAGCATCAGTCCGTAGCGCGCTTTTCCCACCGCAAGATTGGAGAAGGTATTGATGTAGACGCGGTCGAGGAAGGCGCCGGCGTCGGCGCCATGCACGTCGATCTTGCCAAGCGTCGAGACATCGCAGAAGCCGACGCCGGAGCGCACTGCCTTGACCTCGCGGGTCACCGATTCCAGCCAGTCCTTCTCGCCGGCGCGCGGATACCATTGCGCGCGCTTCCACAGACCGGTGTCGACGAAGATCGCGCCCTGTTCGGCGGCCCAGTGATGCGACGGCGTCAGCCGCGTCGCGTGAAAAGTCTCGTCGCGATGATGGCCGGCGAAGGCGCCTATGGCGACCGGCACATAGGGCGGCCGGTAGATTGTCGTGCCGGTCTCGGGAATGGATTTGCCTGTGATCGCCGCCATGATGGCGAGGCCGGCGACGTTCGAGGTCTTGCCCTGGTCGGTTGCCATGCCAAGCGTGGTGTAGCGCTTCAGGTGCTCGACCGATTCAAAACCTTCGCGCTGCGCCAGCTCGATATCCGATGCGGTGACATCATGCTGCTGGTCGACAAAGGCTTTGCCCTTGCCCGCGACATGCCACAGCGGCGTGAGCGAAAAAGCTTGGTCGTCGGCCACCGGCGTGGAGCCTGTACCATTGCCGTGTCCGGCATCACCTGCCGCCGCCGCGCCCGCCGCAAATCCTTCGCGCAGGCAGGCGCCAAGTCCGAAGGCGCCGTTGGCGGCACCCGCGGCAACCATGCCGGGCGGCGCGCCGTCGGGCACGAAGGCGGCGATGTCGTCGCGCCATTTCGGTCGCCCGCGATGATAGGAGGTGAGCCCGACCGCCGGGTTCCAGCCGCCGGAAACGGCAAGCCCATCGGCTTCTACTTCGGCACGCGCGCCGCCGGTGAGTGCGACGGAAATCTTGCGCACGCCATTCTTGCCGCCGTCGATGCCGCTGACGGTGCCATGCAGGACGGGAAAGCCGCTCTTGCTGGCAAGCGAGCGCTGCTCGGGCGCGATTTCCGCGCGCGCGTCGATCACGGCAGCGACCTGCAGCCCGGCGCCGAGTGCCGTCTCGACCGTGCGCCAGCCATCCTCATTGTTGGTGAACAGGGCGATGCGCTTGGCCGGCGCCGCGGCGTAACGTGCGATATAGCTGCGCATGGCGGACGCCATCATCACGCCCGGCGTGTCGTTGCCGGCAAAGACGATTGGCCGTTCGAGCGCGCCCGCCGCGACGACGCAGCGCTTGGCCACGATCCGCCATAGCCGCTGGCGCACCTGGTGCTCCGGCGGCGAGGGCAGGTGGTCGTTGACGCGCTCGATCGCGCCGTAGGTGCCGCCATCATAGACGCCGAACAGCGTCGTGCGCGTCATGATGCGGACATCGGGCATGGCGGCAAGCTCACTGAGCGTGCGCGCAATCCATTCGGCGGCAGGCAATCCGTCGATCATGCCGCCATCGGCAAGCAGCCGGCCGCCGAGGACAAAATCCTCTTCGCACAGGATGACGCGGGCGCCGCTGCGGCCTGCTGCGAGGGCGGCCGCGAGGCCAGTCGGGCCAGAGCCGGCGATCAGCACGTCGCAATGCGCCCAGGCCTTGTCGTAATGGTCTGGATCGGCGATGCCCGCGGCGCGGCCAAGACCGGCGGCACGGCGGATCGCCGGCTCATAGATCGCTTCCCAGAACTTCGCCGGCCACATGAAGGTCTTGTAGTAAAAACCGGCGACGAAGATCGGCGCGAACAGCTGGTTGACCGACATCACGTCGAAGTCGAGCGACGGCCAGCGGTTCTGGCTGGCGGCGTCGAGCCCTTCATAGAGCTCCGCCGTCGTCGCCTTGGTGTTCGGCTCGCGCCGTGCACCGCCGCGCAATTCGACCAGCGCGTTGGGCTCTTCCGAGCCAGCGGTCAGAATGCCGCGCGGGCGGTGATATTTGAACGAGCGGCCAACCAGCTTGACGCCGTTGGCAACCAATGCCGAGGCAAGCGTGTCGCCTTTGAAACCGGAGAAGCTCTTGCCGTCGAAACCGAAGTTGAGCGGCGCCGAGCGGTCGACAAGACCGCCGTCGGCGAGGCGATTGGGTTGAAAGGAAGTCACGATGCACGCCTCACAATCGGAAGGTCGGCGCCGCCCCTCATCGCCCTGTCGGGCACTTCGCCCCGTATAGTGACCGGGCGAAGGCGGCTGGCCGCGATGCTGGCTCTCTTCCTGCAACGCTGGCGATTGGCGAAACCGGCGATGGCAGCGCCCCTCTCCCCGTCCCTATACGGGGAGAGGATGCCGGCAGGCAGGTGAGGGGCAGCGCCGAGTTCGATAGGAAACCTCATTTCGCGACCTGCCTAGCGCCGGCACCTGCCGCTGGTTCGACCGCCGAAATCTCATGCGTCAGCGTGTTGCGGGTGACTTTCAGCCAAGCCCGGCAACCGCCGCCGTGATACCAGTTCTCGTCCATCACGCCGGCGATGTTGTCGCGCAGATAGACGTAATCGTAGACCTCATCTTCCGATGCTCCAGGTGCCGGCCGCACCGGCTTGGCGTCGCCGAGATAGGTGAATTCGCCGAGTTCGCGTTCGCCGCAGAAGGGACAGGTGATGCGCATGGTTCCAGCCGCCTTCAGTGCAGGTTCGGTTGGGCGCCCTGGCCCTTTTCGTCGATGACAGCACCAGACCGGAACCGGTCGAGACGGAAGCGGGCGGCCTCCTCATGCGATTCATCGCGGGCAAGCAGATGGGCGAAGACAAAGCCTGAGCCAGGTGTCGCTTTGAAGCCGCCATAGCACCAGCCGGCGTTGAGGTAGAGCCCGTCGACCGGTGTCTTGTCGATGATCGGCGAACCATCCATCGACATGTCCATGATGCCGCCCCATTGGCGCAGCAGGCGCACGCGGCCGATCATCGGCATCAGCGCCATGCCGCCCTCGCAGACATCTTCCATGACAGGCATGTTGCCGCGCTGGGCGTAGGAATTGTAGCCGTCGATGTCGCCGCCGAAGACCAGCCCGCCCTTGTCGGACTGGCTGACATAGAAATGGCCGGCGCCGAAGGTCATGACACCGGGAATGAGAGGCTTGATCGCCTCCGAGACGAAGGCCTGCAGCACATGGCTTTCGATCGGCAGCCGCAGGCCGGCCATTGCCGCGACGCGAGACGAAGAGCCGGCTACTGCCATGCCGACCTTGCCGGCGCCGATCCTGCCGCGCGACGTCTCGACGCCGGTCACCTTGCCGTTGGCGTCCCTAACAAAGCCGGTGACTTCGCAGTTCTGGATGATGTCGACGCCGAGTTCGCTGGCAGCGTGGGCGTAGCCCCAGGCCACGGCGTCGTGCCGCGCCGTGCCGCCGCGCCGTTGCAGCAGCCCGCCCTGCACGGGAAAGCGCGCATTGTCGAAATTCAGGAACGGGATCATCTTCCTGACCGCCGCCAGGTCGAGCAGTTCGGCGTCGATACCGTTGATGCGCATGGTGTTGCCGCGCCGCGCATAGGCGTCGCGCTGCGCGTCGGAATGGTAGAGGTTGATGACGCCGCGCTGGCTGACCATCGCGTTGTAGTTGAGGTCCTGCTCCATCCGCTCCCACAGCTTCATCGACAATTCGTAGAAGCCGGTATTGCCGGGCAGGCCGTAATTGGAGCGAATGATGGTGGTGTTGCGGCCGGCATTGCCGGAGCCGATCCAGCCCTTTTCCAGCACCGCGACATTTTTGATGCCGAACTCGCTGGCCAGGAACCAGGCGGTGGCCAGCCCATGGCCGCCACCGCCGATGATCACAACGTCATAGCGATCCTTCGGCGCGGCGTCGCGCCAGGTGCGTTGCCAGTTCTTGTGGCCGGAAAGAGCGGCGCGGGCGAGCGAGAAGATCGAGTATTTCATAAAATTATTCCAAGGCCGCTCGCCCTACGCGTTGGAGCTTAGATATCCAGCGTGTGGTCGCGCTCCCACTGCGTGAAGTGCGAAGCATAGGAATTCCATTCCTGGTGCTTCAGCTTTAGGTATGCCGACGAAAATTCCTCACCCAGCGCCGCCTTGAGCGATTTGTCGTGGTCGAACTCGCGCAGCGCGTCGAGCAGGTTGAGCGGCAGTTTCGGCGCATCCGTGACGGTATGGCCGAGCTGGTACATGTCGATGTCGTAGCGCTTGCCGGGATCGGCCTTGGAGCGGATGCCGTCGAGGCCGGCGGCGATGATGACGGCCTGCAGCAAATACGGGTTGGCCGCGCCGTCGGGCAGGCGCAGCTCGAAGCGGCCCGGCCCCGGCACGCGCACCATGTGGGTGCGGTTGTTGCCGGTCCAGGTCACCGTGTTCGGCGCCCAGGTTGCGCCCGAAATGGTGCGCGGCGCGTTGATGCGCTTGTAAGAATTCACCGTCGGATTGGTGATCGCGGCAAGCGCCGAAGCGTGCTTCATGATGCCGCCGAGGAAATTCTTGCCCTTGGCCGAGAGGCCGAGTTCCATCGACTTGTCGGCAAACACATTGGTCTTGCCGGTCTCGTCCCACACCGAGATATGGGCATGGCAGCCATTGCCGGTCAGGCCCTGGAAGGGTTTGGGCATGAAAGTCGCGCGCAGCCCATGCTTTTCAGCGATCGACTTGACCATGAACTTGAAGAAGGAGTGCTTGTCGGCGGTCGGCAACGCGTCGTCGAAGGCCCAGTTCATCTCGAACTGGCCGTTGGCGTCCTCGTGATCGTTCTGGTAGGCGCCCCAGCCGAGCGCCAGCATGTGGTCGCAGATCTCGGCGATGACATCGTAACGGCGCATCACCGCCTGCTGGTCGTAGCAAGGCTTCGAAGCCGTGTCGTATTCGTCGGAGATCGCCTTGCCGTCCGGCGAGATCAGGAAGAACTCGGCCTCGACGCCGGTCTTGACATGCATGCCGTCGGCGGCTGCCTCGGCGATCAGCCGCTTCAGCGTGTTGCGCGGCGCCTGGCCGACCTCCTTGTCGTCCATGATGCAGTTGGCGGCGACCCAGGCGACTTCCGGCTTCCATGGCAGCTGGATGACCGAGTCCGGATCCGGCACCGCCAGCATGTCGGGATGCGCCGGCGTCAGATCGAGCCAGGTGGCGAACCCGGCGAAGCCCGCACCGTCCTTCTGCATGTCGGCGATCGCCTGCGCCGGCACCAGCTTGGCGCGTTGGCCACTGAACAGGTCAGTGTAGGAAATCATGAAATATTTGACGCCGTTCTCTTTGGCGAATGCGGCGAGATCGTTCCCCATTATAGTTCCTCGCTTATGTCTTTGGATGTGTTCTAGAAGCCGTTCTTTCCCGGTATCCAGTTGGTGCCGGCCAGCGGCACGCCGGCCATGGCGGCGGCCTCGATCGTCAATGCGACGAGGTCCTCGGGTTCGAGATTGTGCAGGCTGTTCTTGCCGCAGGCGCGGGCGATGGTCTGCGCCTCCAGCGTCATCACCTTCAAATAGTTCGCCAGCCGGCGCCCAGCGGCCACGGGGTCGACCCGCTTCATCAGTTCCGGATCCTGCGTGGTGATGCCGGCAGGGTCTTTGCCCTCATGCCAGTCGTCATAGGCGCCTGAGGTGGTGCCGAGTTCGTTGTACTCCGCCTCCCAGCGGGGATCATTGTCGCCGAGCGCCACGAGTGCCGCCGTGCCGATCGACACCGCGTCGACGCCGAGCGCCAGCGCCTTGGCGACATCGGCGCCGTTGCGGATGCCGCCGGAGACGATCAGCTGCACCTTGCGGTGCATGCCGAGATCCTGCAGCGCCTGCACGGCTGGCCTGATACAGGCGAGCGTCGGCTGGCCGACATTTTCGATGAACACTTCCTGCGTCGCCGCCGTGCCGCCCTGCATGCCGTCGACCACCACGACATCGGCGCCGGCCTTCACCGCGAGTGCCGTATCATAGTAGGGGCGGGCGCCACCGACCTTGACGTAGATCGGCTTTTCCCAGTCGGTGATTTCACGCAATTCGAGGATCTTGATCTCAAGGTCGTCCGGGCCGGTCCAGTCGGGGTGGCGCGAGGCCGAGCGCTGGTCGATGCCTTTCGGCAGCGTCCGCATCTCGGCGACGCGATCGGAAATTTTCTGGCCTAGCAGCATGCCGCCGCCGCCGGGCTTGGCGCCCTGGCCGACGACGACTTCGATGGCATCGGCGCGGCGCAGGTCGCGCAGGTTCATGCCATAGCGCGACGGCAGGTACTGATAGACCAGTTGCTTGGAATGACCGCGTTCTTCCTCGGTCATGCCGCCATCGCCGGTCGTAGTCGATGTGCCCGACAGCGTCGCGCCGCGCCCGAGCGCTTCCTTGGCCGGGCCGGATAGCGAGCCGAAGCTCATGCCGGCGATGGTGATCGGGATCTTTAGTTCGATCGGCTTCTTCGCATGCCGCGACCCCAGCACCACTGACGTGTCGCAGCGCTCGCGGTAGCCTTCCAGCGGATAGCGCGAAATCGAGGCGCCGAGAAACAGAAGATCATCGAAATGCGGCAGCTTGCGTTTGGCGCCGGCACCTCTGATATCGTAGATGCCGGTCGCCGCGGCGCGGCGGATTTCGGAAAGCGTGTAGTCGTCGAAGGTCGCGGATTTGCGCGGCGTCGTCGGCGGGTTGCGATAGGTCATGCTGCCTCAATACGCGTCGGCGTTGTCGATATTGAAATTGTAGAGCGTGCGCGCCGAGCCGTAGCGCTTGAACTCCGACGGCTTGACGCCGGTCACGCCGGCGCGATCCAGCAGACCCTGCAGCAACTCCAGATGCTCGGGCCGCAACTCCTTGGCAATGCAGTCGGCGCCCAGGCTGTCGACCTTGCCGCGTACGAAGAGCCGCGCCTCGTAGATGGAATCGCCCAGCGCGTCGCCGGCATCGCCCAGCACCACGAGATTGCCGGACTGCGCCATGAAAGCTGACATGTGGCCGATATTGCCGTGCACGACGATGTCGATGCCCTTCATTGAGATGCCGCAGCGCGACGACGCATTGCCTTCGATGACCAGCAGCCCACCCTTGCCGGTGGCGCCGGCATACTGGCTGGCGTCGCCCTTGATGACGATGGAACCCGACATCATGTTCTCGCCGACGCCCGGGCCGGCCGAACCATGCACGGTGATCGCGCTGCCCGAATTCATGCCGCCGCAGTAATAGCCGACGCTGCCGCGCACATCGATGCTGACGGGCTGGTCGACGCCGACGGCGACCGAATGGCTGCCTTTCGGGTTGAGCACTTCCCACGCCGTCTCGTTCGAGCCGGGAGCCAGATTGTGCAGCGCCTGGTTGAGTTCGCGCAGCGACAGGACGTCGAGGTCGAAGACGCGCGCATGGCTGTCGCGCATTGCCTTGGAGGTTGCCGGCATGAACTCAATGCTCCCAGAAATAGACGGTTGCGGGCTCCGGTTCCCAGATCCTCGCATTGTCTATGCCGGGCAGTTTGGTCAGCGCGCGATATTCCGAGCCGAAGGCGACATACTGGTCGGTCTCGGCCATCACGGCGGGCTTGCAGGCGATCGGATCGCGCACCACGCCAAAACCGTTCTTGGTGCCGACGACGAAGGTGAAGAAGCCGTCGAGGTCGGAGAGCGTGCCTTCCAGTGCCTCGCCGAGGTTCTTGCCATGGGCCATCTGCGAGGAAAGGTAGGCGGCCGCCACCTCGGTATCGTTCTCGGTCTCGAATTTCATGCCTTCGCGCACCAGCTCGCGGCGGACATTGTTGTGGTTGGACAACGAACCATTGTGCACCAGGCACTGGTCGGCACCCGTCGAGAATGGATGCGCGCCCATCGTCGTCACCGCCGATTCCGTCGCCATGCGGGTGTGGCCGATGCCATGCGTGCCGGTCATCTTGCGGACATCGAAGCGATCGACGACAGCTTCTGGCAGGCCGACTTCCTTGTAGATCTCCACCGCTTCGCCGGCGCCCATGATGCGGATGTCGGGCCTGAGCGACTGAAGGGCTTCACGCGCCGCGTCGACCTTGTCGGGCGTGGTCCTGACCACCGCGTGTGTCGATTTGACCGCAATGCTCACCGGCGCTCCGAGAGCCTTGGCGAGTTCGGCGTCCAGGCCGCGGAAATCGCGTTCCGGCTTCGGCGACTGGATGGTGATCTTGGCCTCGTTGCCTGATGTCGCGCCATAGATGGCGATGCCGGCGCTGTCAGGGCCGCGATCGCTGAGCGATACCAGCATCTCCGACAGCATAGCGCCGAGCTTCGGCTCCAGCGCCTTGTCCTTCAGGAAAAGTCCAACGATTCCGCACATGTCAGCCTCCCGACGTTTGTGACTAGAGATGATGTACCGAATGAAATCCTGGAATTCAATGGGATGAAAAAAATTTTCCTCTGATTACGTATGCGGCTCAATGCCACTCCGCGTATTATCCCCCTGCGGTCGGGCATTATGAGCCCATTTGGCGGTACGGATGCGGGCGATCTTGTAGGCGTCGAGGATCGACAGCGCATAGATCAGAAAGCCGCCCGCATGACGGCCGACGAAGCTCGCATCCGGCGGCGAAATCTTGGCGGTCACCCAGGCCAGGATGACCATGAAGAAAAGGAACTGCAGTCCGCGCACGGGTACGCCAAGAATGACATGACCGCTTGCCGGCAGCACGATTGCGGCGCCCATGACGAGATAAGGGCTCACGGGTGCCGGCGATGTGTTTGAAGTGCTCATGCCACCTGCCGTTCGCCTTGGTTGATGGCGTCCCGCAGCTTCGAGAGAGAGACGAGCAGCCGCTCGATCAGCGTCGCATCGATCCGCGTGTCACCGAACGCTGCTTGCCGGAAGACGCCGTAGCGTGCGCGCTCTGCCTCGGCCAGCAGCCACACGATGCGCACTCCGTTTGGCGTGATCAGCAGCTCCTTGGCGCGGCCATCCGCAAAGGTTTCAAGATGACCGGCGATGATGCCTTGCGGGAAACGCGTGCCTCTGCGATCCGTCCGCAGCACCGCTTCGGCTGGAAATCCCGGAGCTTTCGGCAGCGTGTGGTCCAGATGATCGAAATTGGAGAAGGTCGTCGGTGAGCCCGGCCGCATCATCATGTCGAAAATGGCGGGTACCGCGACCTTCTCGGTGATCGAAACACTAAGCCAGCGCGCCGGCAGTTTCCGCGTCGCCAGCGTGTCGACGATGGTGCGCAACTGGACGCGTTGGCCATTCCACGAACCTTCCCAGGTGATGACGCCGGCGGTGCCGTCCGAGACATTGGCCGCGTCCGCGACGACGGCGCGAATGCTGGCATCGTCGTCGGCGAGCGCTGCCGAGGCCCTGTCGCGGCTGCGGCGTGCCAGCCACGCAAAATGAAGGACGAGAGCCAGGACAATTGCCCCGGCAAGCAGTGCTGATGTCACTTCGGACATTTTTTCGTGCAAGGCCCGTCCAGATCCTGGGCGGGCCTACTCCCATCAATAGCCCTGCGGCTTCGGCCACGGCATGGTGAACTGGTCGCCCCGCCGCACGAATTTGTAGCGGTAGAAATGGAACCACAGCGAGATCAGGAAATAGAAGGCGACCATGGCGATCAACTGCGAGCCGAAGCCGAGGAAGATGGCGAAGAAGGTCACCACGCACAGGCAGAACAGGACGATTGCCGGCAGCGGGTGGAAGGGGTGCGTGTAGCCGCGGCGGATCGAGCCCAGCGGCCACTTCTTCCTGAACATCATGATGTTGATGCTCATGAAAGTGTATTGCAGCACGCCCGACAGGATCGAGAAGGTGATCGCCTGGTTGAGATCGGCGATGAAGGCGAAGGCCAGTGCGATCGGCAGCAGGAACAGGATCGACCGGTAGGGCGTGCGGTATTTCGGATGGACCGCCGAAAACCAGCTCGGCAGATAGCGGTCGCGGCCAAGCGAGAACCAGGCGCGCGCCGCGTCGTTGATGCAGCCATTGGCGGAGGCAAGCGCGGCGAGCAGCGTCGCTATGAACAGAAGGTTCTCCAGCAGCGGGCTCCCGGTCAGCTTGCCGGCGTCCCACAGCGGATAATAGGTGATGCCGAGATATTCCCAGGGCATCAGCGAGGCGCAGACATACCAGGTCATAGCGGCGGCGATCAGAAGCGTGATCATGCCGGCCATGGTGCCGTAGGGCAGGGAACGTGCCGGCGAGCGCACTTCCTCGGCCGCCTGCGTGGTGCCTTCGATGCCGAGATAATACCAGATGCCGAACTGGAAGGCGGCGATGACGCCGATCCAGCCATAGGGCAGCGCGTTGCCTGGAGTGACCAGTTCGTTGAGCTTCAGCACCGCGCCTTGCGTCCACGGGCTGACCGAGAAGAACAGGACGACGATCGAGACATAGGCGATGGCCGTTATGACGAAGTTGACGTTGAGCGTCATCAGCACGCCGCGATAGTTGAGCCAGGCCAGAACCACGATGGTGGCGGCGATGAAGGAATTGTGGGTCAGCCCTTCTACACCCGCCTTGGCGACGATGGTGTCGCCGAGCAGGATGGCGTCGGAGACTTCCAGCATCGTATAGGCAAAGACAAGGAACAGCGCGACGTTGAACGCCATCAGCGGGCCAACGATGTGCTTGGCCTGCGCATATTGGCCGCCGGCGGCGGCCACCGTCGACGTCACCTCGGAATCGATCATGGCCACCGAGGTGTAGAGCAGCCCGACGACCCAGCACACGATCAGGGCCGCCAGCGCGCCGCCCTTGTCGGCCGAGAAATTCCAGCCGGTGAACTCGCCGACCAGAACGATGCCGACACCGAGCGCCCAGACATGGGCCGGGCCTAGCACCCGAAGCAGCGATACCCGATCGCCGTGAATTGTGGTGGTGGTGGTGTTTTCAAGCGCGACCGTCATCGATCAATCCCCACTCAGATCCGGTGTTTTTCGGAAACGGCTTCAAGCTCGCCTTCGCGCGACGAGGTCAGAACGTCCTCGGAGTAGTTCGTATCGACCTTGAACCAGTCGTAGAGCATCCAAAGCGCGAGCACGATCGAGATGCCCCAGCATGCGTAAGAGAGTGCCACCCACATGATCGTGTCCCCAAATTCTTCGTCGTCAAACTCTATTTGTCGTCGAACTTTTCGTTGATGACATCGCGATATTCGCGGTCGGATGCCCTGAACAGGAACACAAAATAACCGATCAGCACGGCCGCCATGATGATCAGCGTCGGCCAGTCGATGATGTAGTGGAACCGGTTCTGGATGACGTCGTGCGCGGTCTCCGGCGTATAGCCGAGCTTTTCCCAGATCGAGGCCATGGTCGGATTCTGCCCGAGCGCTTCCCAGGTCTTGGCATCGAGCGCATCGATGGATTTCGCGGCACCGGCAAGACCAAGCTTCAGCGGCAGCCACAGCGCCACGAAGATGGCGACCACGACAATGGCGATATCGAAGACTTGCCCGGCCTTGCTCTGCTCCGGCGGCGTATAGCGGGACATTGTTTCTCCCCTCAGGACTTGCGGTTGCGGGACGCGTCGGCGTTCTTGATGTCGAGCCCGTAGATGAACTCCTTGTCTTCCTTGTAGTGTTTGACCATCGCCAGGATGGCTGCCGTGTTGAAGATGAGCACCGCGGCGGCGGCCAGGGCGACGACGGCCTTGATGCCGCCCTGCGGAATGTATGGCCATGTCATGAAGAGGACGAAGAGGATCGTCGCCCACAGGCAGACGATCAGGAGCGCGGATCCGCGCAAGTCGGAGCGGTACAGCGCCTCGATGCGCTGCTGCAGGTCTGACATCGGTTTTCCCCTTCTTTGCCGACGTCCGGTTCCGAATCCACCGCCCGCCGCTCTCTTTCAAGAGAGTGAAATTTTTTTCATAAGTTCCGCCCGAATCTCGGACTTGTCAAGACCAATTTACGTGGCGTTAACCGCTCGTTTCGAGTGAACAATTTTGCCTGACAATGAAATTATTTGCTTCAAGGGATTGCAGGCTTCCCGCGTTTGCGGTCAATATTCCATCCAAAGCTCCGGCCTCAGGCAAGGAGCAGGGAACAGCAGGACTTTCGAACGGAGGACGAGCGGATGACGGCATCCTGGAGATTTTCAACCCTGGCGGATCGCCATCGCGCTCTGGGGTCGAAACTCGAAGACTGGAGCGGTATGGGCACCGCCTGGACCTACGACAAGGATGCCGATGAGGAATATATCGCCATCCGCACCAAGGCCGGGCTCATGGACGTTTCCGGCCTGAAGAAGGTGCACATCACAGGGCCGCACGCCTCGCATCTCATCGACCTCGCCACAACGCGTGACGTCGAAAAAATCTATCCCGGCAAGTCGGCCTATGCCTGCATGCTGAACGAAGCGGGAAAGTTCACCGACGACTGCATCCTCTACCGCACGGGACCGAATTCCTGGATGGTGGTGCACGGCTCGGGCACCGGCCACGAGGAACTGCAGCGGGCGGCGATGGGCCGCGACGTGTCGCTGCGCTTCGACGACAATCTGCACGATTTGTCGCTGCAGGGGCCGGCGGCGGTCGACTATCTGGCCAAGCACGTGTCCGGCATCCGCGACCTCAACTATTTCCATCACATGCAGACGCAGCTGTTCGGCTTCCCCGTCATGATCTCGCGCACCGGCTATACCGGCGAGCGCGGATACGAGATCTTCTGCCGTGGCCAGGATGCCGGCACGATCTGGGACAGGATCCTCGACGAGGGCAAGGGCGGCGGCATCATTCCGTGCCGCTTCACCACCCTCGATATGCTGCGCGTCGAGAGCTACCTCTTGTTCTACCCGTATGACAATTCGCAGAAATACCCGTTCGAGAACGAAGGCCCCGGCGACACGCTTTGGGAACTCGGGCTCGACTTCACCGTCAGCCCCGGCAAGACCGGGTTCCGCGGCGCCGAAGAGCACTATCGCCTGAAAGGCAAGGAGCGCTTCAAGATCTACGGCGTCCTGCTCGACGGCAAGGAACCGGCCGATGAAGGCGCTCCGATCTATCGCGACGGCAAAAAGGTCGGCGTGGTCACCTGCGCCATGTATTCGCCGCTGGTCGAGAAATCGATGGGCATCGCCCGGCTCGACGTCGACTGCGCGGTCAAGGACACCAAGCTCGAAATCCGTAACAAGAGCGGTCCCATCAAGGCGACGGCGCAGCCCTTGCCGTTCGACGATCCCAAGAAGACCAAGCGCACGGCGAAAGGCTGAGGCATAATCGACGAGGGGTTTCGAGGCACAAAGACAGAATGGCAGCCAAGACCATCATCAGCCGGCCGATTTACGGGACCTTGTCTCCGCAGCCCGGCACGCATCATCTTTTCCTAGCGGATGCGGAAGGCGCGCTCGCGATAGCGGACATGGCCGCCAGGGCTCCGGGCGGGTTCTTCGACGGGGCCGAAATCGTCTTCATTCCCGGTCCTGACGGCCAATACGTTGCCGCTCTCGAAGCGTTGAAGCCGGCGCAACTGCACATCGCGCCGTCCTTCGCCAGTCTGCTGCCACGTCTGAGGCAGACGCTGACCAACGCGCATATGGGTCTGCGCCTCTATCTCGCCGGCACCGAAGGGCTGATCGGCCAGGCCATGCAGGTGGCGCTCGAAGCCGGCATCGATCACACCTCCATGCAGACCGAGCATCGCGGCTCGCTGGCAAGGCGCATGCAGTGCGTGCACTGCAAGGGCATCACCGAGAATGTCACGACGCAGCCGGCGACCTGTTCGCATTGTGGCCTGCTTCTGTTGGTACGCGATCACTATTCAAGGCGCCTCGCCGCGTTCCAGGGCGTCTGCATCAATGCCGAAGATCGCAGTGAAATTCCTCCCATGGAGGAGATCTTTCGATGAGCACCGGAACCACCAAGCTCGACGTCGTCGTCGGCGATGTCGTCCCGGTCAACGACTTGGTCACCCGTTTCCATTTTCGCCGGCGTGATGGTGAGCTGTTGCCGACCTTTTCCGGCGGCGCCCATGTCGTGGTCGAGATGCGCGATGGCGAGCGCACAAGGCTCAATCCCTATTCGCTGATGGGCTCGCCGCTCGACACGCGCGAATACACCATCTCGGTGCGCCGCGACGATGTCGGTCGTGGCGGCTCGCTGTTCATGCACAGGTCGGTCAAGCCGGGCCTGGAGATGGTGATCAGCTATCCCGTCAATCTGTTCTCACTCGATCTCAGGGCCAAAAAGCACCTGATGCTGGCCGGCGGCATCGGCATCACGCCGTTCATGGCCCAGACCGCGCAACTGGCGGGCGAAGGCGGCAATTTCGAACTGCACTACACCTGCCGCACCGCCTCGCTCGGCACCTATGCCGACGTGCTGCGGGAGCGCTACGGCCGTCGAGTCAGGCTCTATCACGATGACCGCGAGGAGCGCATAGAGCTCGACCGGATGCTGTCCTCGCAGCCGCTCGGCACGCATCTCTATGTCTGCGGCCCCGCCGGCATGATTAACTGGGTGCGCGAGCGGGCTGCCGCGCTCGGCTGGCCGCCGGAGACAGTGCACTACGAGCATTTCGCGGCGCCGCAGCCCGGCCTGCCGTTCGACGTGACGCTTGCCGTCAGCGGCAAGACCATCCGCGTCGGCGAGCAGCAGAGCCTGCTCGAAGCCATCGAAGCCGCCGGCGTCGATCCGCCCTATCTCTGCCGTGGCGGCGTCTGCGGCCAATGCGAGACCAACGTCATCTCTTGTGACGGCAAGTTCATCCACAACGACCATTGGCTGAGTGAGGAAGACCACCGTTCGGGCAGGAAGATCATGCCGTGCGTATCGCGCTTCGAAGGCCGGTCGCTGGTGCTGGAGCGATAGAGCATTTTGCAGCCAAGTTAGTACACTTGGCGTCGCAGAAATGCGGCTAAAACAAAGAGATAGAGCGGGCATCCCCCTCTAGGAGGAAATCATGGGCATCACCTTTCGCAAGGAAACGTTCCGCGACGACTTCACCTTCAGGAACAGCCCTGAGCACATCAGGCGGTTTCCGTTCCCGTTCCACGAAGACAGCTACATGTACGCGGTCAACATCGAGCCGCATGTCGTCGGCCCGAAAGGCTCGGTGCTGGAGAACCTGATCGACGTCGACGAGCACTATGTCGCCGAGATGCAGGACCGCGCACTGGTGCTGGCCGAGGATCCGCTGCGCTGCCAGTCGCTGCCGCACATGACGCTCGCCGGCTGGGACCTGCTGGAACTTTTGATGGAGCAGCAGGCGCTGGGCTATCCCGAGCATTTCACGCTGACGCGCGATGGCGACCGCTGGCGCTGGATCAACCGGCCGCTCGGCATCGACGACACCTTCACCTTCGGCGACACCTCGACCTTGCCTTACGGGCCGATGGAATACATCACCCGCCAGAGCCAGGGCGATTTCTGCATACTCGACCAGCGCGACGGCAATCTGTGGATGGATGCCGGCATGGTCACCACCCAGGCCGACTGGTCGCTCGATTTCGACATCGGCATGAATTTCTTCGAGTGGCACGCCCCGGTGCCGCTGGCGCATGAGAAGGGAATTTTCGTAAGGGCGCTAAAATTCCTCACCAACATCCAGCAGGGCAAACCGGCCAGGCGCCTGAACTGGACGATGACCATCAATCCGCGCCTCGATACCAGCCCCGAAAATTATCACAAATGGGGACCGGACCGCACGACCGTGACGCCCGAGAATGTCGGCGACAAGGTGCATCTGCGGGTCGAACTGCAAAGCTTCTGGCGCCTGCCGCGCTCCAACGGCATCGTCTTCCCGATCCGCTGCTACCTGATCAAGATGGACGAGTTGGTGACGCAGCCGAAATGGGCACGGCGCCTGCACCGCGTGATCCGCGATCTGCCCGAGGAACTGGCCAATTACAAAGGCCTGACCCGGTATCGGTCGACGCTTGTCGAGTGGCTGTCGAAGCTGGATGATGGGAGTGCGACGAGCCCGGGGTTTGGGCCGGAATAAATTGCTGGTATTGGCGCTGCTCTCCACGTAACCAATCTCCCCCACGAGGGGGGAGATCGGCCACTTACCCCGCACTATTCTGCGGATAGCAAATAATCGACAAATAGCGCATCGGCAGCTTCGTCAGTTGTTCGGGCCCGTGCGGTGCGTCGGCGTCGAAGAACAGGCTGTCGCCAGGCTTCATCGGATAGAGGTTGCTGCCGTGCCGGTAAACGACCTCGCCCTCGAGCATGTAGAGGAACTCCATGCCCTCATGCTGGAAAGTCGGGAACACGTCGGAATCCTCGGTCAGCGTGATCAGATAGGGCTCGACGACGACGCCGCTGGTGTTCGAGCCGATATGGCCGAGCAGATTGTATTGGTGGCCGGCGCGCGTGCCGCGGCGTTCGACATCGAGGCCTTGGCCGGCCTTGACGAAGACAGCACTTCGCTCCTCCTCGAAGCGGCGGAAGAAGGCGGTGACGGGAACGCCGAGCGCCCGCGACAGCGCCTGCAAGGTGGTGAGCGACGGCGAGGTGATGCCATTCTCGATCTTCGACAGCATGCCCAGCGAAATGTCGGTGGCAACCGCGAGATCCGCGACGGTGATGCCGAGCTTCTTGCGGAAGGCCCGCACCTCGCGGCCGATCGCGACCTCCAGCACTTTTTCGCGGGTGTCGCGAATGGCGTGCGGGTTTTGTGTCAGTGGCGCGCGGATGGTCCTGCCGTCCGCCGACACTTTCGGTGACGGTTTTGCCTTTGCGCTCGCGGGAGCCTTGGTATCCGAAATTGCCTTTGCCATGTGCCCCCCGATCGTCAGGATTTATTTCACTCAAGGTGAACATGTCAGGTGCCGGTACAGAGCGCAACCGCAACGGCAAGTCATCTTATGTCGCACACGGCAGTGCAGCCATCGCGGCTGCCGCAGGTTTTTCGCCAGGAATCCGCTGTGCGCAAATGCCGTTCCCGCAGATGTCTGTTGACAGCACCAAGCGGCCAATTACTGTCACTGCCAGTGAAATTTGTTTCGCTGGGGAAATCAAAAAGAGGAGGCCCGGAATGAACACTCGCGTTGCCGTTATCGGAGCCGGACCGTCCGGTCTGGCCCAGCTCAGGGCCTTCAAGTCGGCCGCCGACAAGGGCGCCGACATTCCCGAGATCGTCTGCTTTGAAAAGCAGTCCGACTGGGGCGGCCTGTGGAACTACACCTGGCGCACCGGCCTCGACGAACATGGCGACCCCGTCCACGGCTCGATGTACCGCTACCTCTGGTCGAACGGTCCGAAGGAATGCCTGGAATTCGCCGACTACACGTTCGAGGAGCATTTCGGCCGGCCGATCGGCTCCTATCCGCCGCGCGCCGTGCTGTGGGATTACATCAAGGGCCGCGTCGAGAAGTCGGGCCTGCGCAAATGGGTGCGCTTCAACAGCCCGGTGCGCATGGTCACCTTCTCCGACGAGACGAAGAAATTCACGGTTACCGCGCATGACCGCACCAATGACGTGACTTACTCCGAGGAGTTCGACAATGTCGTCGTCGCTTCGGGGCATTTCTCCGTGCCCAACGTGCCCTATTTCGAAGGCTTCTCGACCTTCAACGGCCGCATCCTGCACAGCCACGATTTCCGCGACGCCATGGAGTTCAAGGGCAAGGACATCCTGATCATCGGCCGTTCCTATTCGGCCGAGGACATCGGCTCGCAATGCTACAAGTACGGCGCGAAATCGATCACCTCCAGCTACCGCTCGAAGCCGATGGGCTTCAAATGGCCCGAGAATTGGAAAGAGGTGCCGCTGTTGCAGAAGGTCGTCGGCAAGACAGCGCATTTCAAGGACGGCACGACCAAGGATGTCGACGCCATCATCCTGTGCACCGGCTACCTCCATTCCTTCCCCTTCCTCACCGACGATCTCAAGCTCAAGACCGCCAACCGCATGTGGCCGCTGGACCTCTATGAGGGCGTCGTCTGGGAGAAGAACCCGAAGCTTTCGTACATCGGCATGCAGGACCAGTTCTACACCTTCAACATGTTCGACGCGCAGGCCTGGTTCGCGCGCGACGTCATCATGGGCCGCATCAAGTTGCCCTCGGCGGAGGCGATGGCGGCGCATGGCGCGAAATGGCGCGCCCGCGAGGAAACGCTCGAGGACGCCGAGCAGATGATCTGGTTCCAGGGCGACTACACCAAGGAGTTGATGGACCAGACCGACTATCCCGGCTTCGACGTCGAGGCGGTCAACCAGACCTTCATGGAATGGGAGCACCACAAGGCGGAAGACATTATGAGCTTCCGCGACCACGCCTACCGCTCGCTGATGACCGGCACCATGGCGCCGCTGCACCACACGCCCTGGCTGCAGGCGCTGGACGATTCCATGGAGAGTTACCTTGAGGTAAAGGGCGTCGCGGCGGAGTAGCCGCGGCGCATCTTCCTGACTATCCGAGCCTTGCCCGCGCCTTCGCCGTCCAGGCATTGAACAGCCGGTCGGCGACGATGCCGATGAAGGCGATGGCCAGGCCCGCGACGATGCCGCGGCCGGAATCGGCTTTCGACAATGCGATGAACACTTCCTGGCCGAGGTCGCGCGTGCCGACCATGGCGCAGATGATGATCATCGCCAGCGCCATCAGGATGGTCTGGTTGACGCCGAGCATGATCTCCGGCAGCGCCAGCGGCAGTTGCACCCGAAAGAAGGTCTGGCGCGGCGTGCAGCCCGAAACCTTCGCGGCCTCGATCAGCGCCGGCGGCACCTGCCTGATGCCGTGGTTGGTGTAGCGGATTGCCGGCACCACGGCGAAGGCAACCGTGGCGATCATCGCGGTGACGTCGCCGACACGGAACAGCATCACCACCGGAATGATGAAGCAGAAGGACGGCAGCACCTGCAGCGTGTCGATGACGGGCGTGACGATCTTTTCGAAGCGGTCGCTGCGCGTCGCCGCAAGCCCGATTGGAATGCCGATCAGGCAGGCGATGAAGGCCGATATGCCGCAGAGATAGACCGTCGCCATGGTCTTTTCCCAAAGGCCTGTGATGGCGCAGAAGGCGGTGAGTGCCGCGACAAGCGCGGCCAGCCGCAAACCTGAGAGCTGGTAGCCGGCAAGGCCGAGCAGGAACACCGCGCCCAGCCACGGAAATCCCTCGCAGAAGGCGCGCAGTGGATTGAGCACATTGAGGATCAGCGCCACCCGAAACGCTTCGATGATGTCGAAGAAGTTGATAGTCACCCAGTTCACAGCCGCTTTCCACAGTGGCGCGGTGGTGAAGGTGATCGCCTTCGGCACGGCCGCGAAGGCCGGCACGAACAGGCCGAGCAGCGTCGTGACGACAAGGATGGCGATGGCCAGCGTCAGATTGGGGTAACGCCGCCAGAAACGCGGGCTCGCGGACGACCGGTGGACATTGCCTGTTGCCTGCTTGTGGGCGATGGCCTGGCTCAGCCGGTCGAGCGCGATGGCGAGCGCGACGATTGCGAGTCCGGCTTCCATCGCTTCGCCGACCTTGAGCGCGCGCAGGGCGAGCAACACGTCGTAGCCAAGCCCGCCGGCGCCGATCATCGAGGCGATGATCACCATGTTGAGCGCCAGCATGATCACCTGGTTGACGCCCACCATCAGCGTCGGCCGCGCCGACGGCAACAGCACGCGCCACAATTTCTGTCGCGCCGTGCAGCCGGCCATTTCGCTGAAATCGTCGATCTCGGACGGCACCCGCGATAGGCCCAGCATCGTTGCCCGCACCATCGGCGGCGTGGCGAAGATGGCGGTGGCGATCATCGCCGAGACCGGGCTGTTGCCGAACAGCAGCAGCATCGGGATGAGATAGGCGAAGGTCGGGATGGTTTGCATCAGGTCGAGGGCAGGGGAGACGACGAACCGCTCCGCCCACGGCTTGCGCCACGCCCAGATGACGGCGAATAGCCCGGTGACGATGCAGAACGGCACGGCGATCGAGATCAGCGCCAGGGTCAGCATGGCGCTGGTCCACTGGCCGAACAGCGCGATGTAGAGGAAACAGCCGCCAACCAGCAGGCCGAGTTTTCTGCCGCCGGCCGCATAGCCGGCAAGGAACGCCGCCGCGCAGACGCCAACCCAGGACAAACGCGGCAACACGAAAGCGTCGGCGCCATGGCCGAACTTGAAATTCTTGGCCAAGAGATTGAGCGCGAAGTCGAGCGGCACGCCGAGCATCGCGGTGACCGAGCGGGTCAGCCAGGACAGGTTCGACTTGATCCAGCCCATCAGCGCGCTGACCCAGTCGGCGACGGGGACGACCGCCTCTACCGGATAGTTGACGGCCCATGGCAGTTTGTCCTGAAGCAGGAACACCACCTGCACGGCGGCAAGCGCGAGCACCCAGATCACCATCCACCGCTGAATTGGTGGCCTTGTCTGGCTGGCGCTTGCCGTCACCGTCATGCGCCGGCTCGCTCGATGCCGGCCAGCAGATCGATCACCGCTTGCGGCGTCACTTCGCCGATCGGCGTGCCGGTGCCGTTGATCACCGCGAACGGTTTGCCGACGGCAACGATGCTGGCGGAAAAACTCGCTATCTTGGCCCCCGGCGCCACGGTGCCGCCATGCTCGGCGCCGTCGCAAGCGCGCATCAGGCTGCGCGCCGAGATCACCTTGGCGCGGTCGACGTCGCGGGTGAACTCGGCGACATAGTCGGTCGCCGGATTGACCACCAGTTCTTCCGGCGTGCCGATCTGGATCACCTCGCCGTCCTTCATGATGGCGATGCGGTCGGCGAGCCTGATCGCCTCGTCGAAATCATGGGTGATGAACACAATGGTCTTGTGCAGCATGGTCTGCAGCCGCATCAACTCATCCTGCATTTCGCGGCGGATGAGCGGATCCAATGCAGAGAACGGCTCGTCGAGAAACCATATCTCGGGCTTGGTTGCGAGGCTGCGGGCGATACCGACGCGCTGCTGCTGGCCGCCCGACAATTCGCGCGGGTAGAAATGTTCGCGCCCGCGCAAGCCGACAAGTTCGATGACCTCGCGGGCGCGCGCCTCGCGTGTCGAACGATCCTGCCCCTGGATGCTGAGCGGGAAGGCGATGTTGTCGAGCACGTTGAGATGCGGCAGCAGGGCGAAGTTCTGGAACACCATGCCCATACGGTGGCGCCTGAGTTCGATCAGCGCGGCATCGGAAATCTTGAGCAGGTCCTTGCCTTCGAATTCGACCTTGCCATGTGTCGGCTCGACCAGCCGCGACATGCAGCGCACCAGCGTCGATTTGCCGGAGCCCGAAAGCCCCATGATGATGAAGATCTCGCCCTGCCGGATTTCGAGGTCGACGGCGCGAACCGCACCCACCAGCCCGGCCGCCGAGACGTCAGCCATGCTGGCCTTGCCGTCGCGCTCGCGGATGAAATCGGCGGCGTTCGAGCCGAACAGTTTCCAGACATTACGGCAGGCAAGTTTTATCGGGCGGGGATTCTTTCCCGCGTTCGATGCCTGTTCACTCGCTTCCGTCATTCAGTCGTCCTTCTGGAGCATCGGGAATTGAGACCCGGCTGATATCAGCCGGGTCTCCCTTTTCCAGTCGGAGCGATCACTGCGCCCAGGCTTTCCAGTCTGCCTCGTGGGCGGCGATCCAGGCGGCGGCAACGTCTTCCGGCGTCTTGCCGTCGAGGTCGATCTCGCCGCTCATCTTGTTCAACTCGTCGGTATCGACCGTGTAGGCCTTGGCCACCTTGTAAGCGACCGGCCATTTGTCCTTCATGCCGTTCCAGGAGTATTTCCAGATCTCGCCATGCGGCTTGCCGCAGTCATATTTGGCGTCCGGGTTCACGCCCCATTTCGGGTCGTTGTAGCATTCGGGCGTGTATTCCGGAAATTGTACCCATTCGCCCTTGTATTTTGCGGGCGCCCAATGCGGCGAATAAATCCACAGCATGATCGGCGCCTTGCGCTGATAGGCGGAATCGAGTTCGGCGAACATCGCCGCATCGGTGCCGGCATGGATGACGGTGAAGGGCAGTTTCAGTGCCGCGACGCGTTCGTCGTCAAAACCTTCCCAGGTCACCGGGCCGCCGAGGTAGCGCCCCTTCGGCGCCGTTTCGGCGGTCGAGAACGATGCCGCGCAGGTGGCGTCGAGCAGCGCGTGCCAATCCGGCAAGGTCGGGCACTTTTCCTTCATGTATTCGGGAAACCACCACTCTTCCTTGGCCTTGGGCCCGAGCTTGCCCAGCCTTTCGGTCTGCCCCGTGGCGTCGGAAGCCTTCATGGCTTCGCCGGCGGTGGTGTCCCAGAACTCCAGGCCGACATCGATATCGCCATTGGTGAGGCCGGTTGTCAGGCTGGAGAGATAGTCGGCGGTCGGGTATTCGACGGTATAGCCGAGCTTTTCCAGGATGCCGCCGAGGATCTTGGCGTTGAGGTTGACGCTGGTCCAGTCGAACAAGGCAATCTTGATCGGGTCGTTGGATTCCGGTGCCGCTGCTTGCGCTGTTGGCGTCAGCACACTTGCCGCGGCAAGTGCAAAAGCTCCCATTGAGAATTTCGAAATCATACTGCGAATTGGCATTGCTTGGTTCTCCTTCAAGCTGTGACGATTGTTGGTCGTTCCCTTTTTGCGTCTTTTCTTGATTGTGTTGGAAAGGCCGGCTGTTGCGCAAGGCCGTTATCGCCGGCGCAGGCGCGGCGATGCTCGATTTCGGTGATGACGGACGCTGCCGAGGCGGGCAGTCTCATGGCCGATCGATCGCCGCGACGGCGATCCGCGGATCAATTGCCAGTCCTGCGGCGCCCTGCAAGGTGCGAGCCATCAAGGTCCCATGATCCCGAGCATTTCCGGCGGGAATTGCTCTCGGCTGTAGCCCTGGCAAGCCCTGTCTCGCCAGCGCTGTTTCATAGGATGAAATTATATATACCAACGTTCATGCCGCGCAACGACTAACGCCACGCTCGCGCCGGAATTTCAGACCGCAGGCGAAGCCGGCGGGACATGGCTCGCATGTCCCGTTACCAGCAGACGTAGCCGCCATCGACGATCAGGTCGAGGCCGGTGACGAAGCTCGACGCCCGGCTGGCCAGGAACACCGTCGGCCCGACCATTTCCTCCGGCGCCGCCATGCGTCCCATCGGCGTGTCGCGTTTGAAGATCTTCACCTGTTCGGCCACCTCCGGCCGTTTGTTCATCGGCGTCAGCGTGTAGCCCGGGCTGACGACATTGACGCGCAGCCCACGATCGGCCCATTCCATGGCGAGGCTCTTCGACAGATGAATGACCGCGGCCTTCGAGGAATTGTAATGCGCCTGCGTCAGCCCGCGATTGACGATGGTGCCCGACATCGAGGCGATGTTGATGATCGAGCCCTTGCCCCGCGCCAGCATCTTGCGCGCTTCGGCCTGGCAGGACAGGAACACACCGGCGACATTGACCTCGTGCACTTTCCGCCACTTTTCCAGCGGCAGTGTCTCCGCTGGTTCCGAGCCGGCAATGCCGGCATTGTTGACGGCGACGGTCAACGCACCGAGTTCGGCTTCGATGCGATCAATGGCCGCCGCGAGATCGCTGTCCGAGGTCACGGTGCCGGTCAGCACCAGCGCCCGGCGGCCGAGCGCGGTGATCCGGTGAGCGGTTTCGTCCAGCCCGCCGTTCGACGTATGGCCGAAACAGGCGACATCGGCGCCTGCCTCGGCCAGCCCGATCGCGATTGCCTGGCCAATGCCGCTGCCGGCACCGGTGACCAGCGCGACATCGCCCTCCAGTTTGAAAAGATCCATTGCCTTGCCTCCCTTATCAAGGGAGGTTATGCGCATTGCCGTCCTTTGATCAATCTCATCAGAAATCGCAAGCCTTTGGGCGCCGGTCGCTGGACCAGGCCCTGAGCGGCACGGGCTTGAACTTGCCCTTGATCGGCTTGCCGTCTTCAAGGTCCTTGGAGACGATGCCTACGCCTGTGAGATAGTTGATGTCGCAGCCGCCGAGCGTCGTCTTGACGCCATCCGACGTCTGCTGGTTCCAGTTCCGACTGCGGCTGTAGCCACCGACCAGGAATTGGCCCCGGCGATAGACGATCGTCATGGTTTCTTCTGTCGACTTGCTGGCGCCGCATCCGAAGCAGGACGTTATCGCCAGCGATCCCTTGCCCTTGGTTTCAAGGTCGAGGACCCGATCTTCCGTCAGTCCTTTCCTGACGAAATCGGGGCGACGCGAGGAATCGAGCTTCTCCTCGCCGGTTGCCAGGTAAATATAGAGATCGGCCGGCGCACCAAGCTCCTGCACCACCCTCGCCCGATCCATCTTGCCGTCCTGGTCGATATCGAGCTTGAGCTCGAACGCTGGCGGACTTTCGGCAAATGCCACTGCGGGCAGCGCGACGAGGCCAACGAGCCAGGCAAGGGCCGCATGATGAAATGCCGTCATGAGCAGTCGTCCGCCGTGGGTGTTCAGCCTAACACCGACCGGGACGGAGGAAAATACGAAACCCAGGCAGACCTCGAGTGCAATCGACTACGTGACGGCTTCAGAAATATCCGTCCGAGGCGCGGGTGGGGTCGTTTATCGACTGCACGCCGGTCCAGAAGGGCAGGCACACATGTTCGGCACCGGCAATGTCGATGGCGTCGCGGCCGACCAGCCGTTGGGAGAGCACATCATTGATGATGACGGCCGCCGCCGGCGTCGGCGGCGTGGCCTTGATGCTGTGGGTATTCACCGGCCGACCTCGAAGAACGGCTTGCCGAGCAGGTCGGGAACGACGTCGATGCCAAGGCCTGGCCCGGCGGGAATGCCCATGCGGCTGCCGGTGACCGGCGGCGCGTTCGACGCGGTGCGCACCGTCACCCATTCATGAAAGGCAATCGCGTGCAGCCGGCGCTCCTCCGGCGTCGACAGCGACAGATGCGCCATGGCGGATGTATCGATCTCGGCGCCGCCGGTATCCTCGACCGTGATCATGAAGCCGAGGTCGACGGCGACGTCCCGGATCAGGCGGGTCTTGGTGACGCCGCCGAGTCGCGAGATCTTCAGCGTCAGTCCGTCGGCCGCGCCGAGGCGATGGATTTCCAGCATCGCCTCGAGCGAAGTGACGGATTCGTCGAGCACCATCGGTTTGTCGAGCATGCGGCGCACCGACATGTTCTCGTCGATGGTCGTGCAGGGCTGCTCGAACGTATAGTCGATCGCCCGCGTCGCATCGGCGAACTGCCGTGCCTGGTAAGGTGTCCAACCGGCATTGGCGTCGCAGAAAATGACAGTGCCTTTCGGCACCGAGGCGGCGACCGCGGTGACGCGTTCGATGTCGTCATGGACATTGCCGCCGACCTTGACCTGCAGCCGGCTGAAACCGTCCTCGACGATGCGCCCGGCAAGTGCGGCCATTTGATTGACCGTGCCATGGGTAACGACCTTGTAGAGTTCCGCCGTGTCGCTTTCCTTGCCGCCAAGCAGCGTCACCAGCGGCACGCCGGCGGCGCGCGCCGCCAGATCCCAGCAGGCCATGTCGAGCGCTGATTTGATGTAGGGATGGCCCTTGAACACGGTGTCCATCAGCCGGCCGATGCTGGCCAGCCCGCACGGGTCCTGGCCGACAAGATGCGGTGCGATCTCCGGCACGCCGGCTCTTGTGCCGGCGGGGAAGGCGGCCGAGTAGAAATTGCCGAGCGGCGCCATCTCACCCCATCCGGTGATGCCGCTGTCGGAGGTGATGGAGACGATCACGGCGTCGAAGCAGTCGGCCACGCGTCCCTTGGACATGCGATAGGGGCCGTCCACGAAGGGCTGCACGACGTGAAAGGCTTTGATGGTTTCGATCTGCACGTGGGGTATCCATTATCCGCGATGAGGGAAGGGGTCAGGCGCCTTTCGACGGACGCCTTTCGAGGCCGCGCGCATGGGCAAGAAGCTCTTCGAAATCGAGGTCGATATGCTCGCGGGCATGGCGCTGGGCCGCACCCATGTCGTCGCCCTTGAGCAGCGCCACATAGGTTTCATGGATATCTTCGGCCGGCACGGGTTCCTTTCGCGCCTGCTGGTGCAGGGCGAAGTACATCTGCAAACGGCTGGTCAGCCTTTGCCAGGTTTCCAGGAGCACCGAATTGTCGGCCCATTCATGGATCAGACCATGCAGTTGCAGCGCGGTTTCGATCTGCCTTGTGGTGTCGCGGTCGCGGGTCGCCTGTTTCACCGCCTCATGCCGCCGGTCAAGCTCTTCGAAGAAACGCTGGTCGCGCTGCTCCCACGTCCGTTCGATGGCGAACTCGTCCAGCACCTTGTTGAGCGAATAGGCGTCGTCGATGTCCTTGGCGGTGACATTGATGACGAAGGTGCCGGCATAGGGGATGCTGGTCAGGATGCCTTCCTGCACCAGCTCGCGCATCGCCTCGCGCAGCGGCGCACGGCTGACCCGCATCTGTTCGGAAATCCTGAGTTCGTTGAGCTTCTGGCCGGGCTCGAGCTGACCAGTCAGGATCGCGCGCCGCAGCAGTGCCACGATTCCGGCGCGGCGCGTCGTGTCGGTAATCGGGCTGAACTCCGTCTTCACCATCCGGTCCACTCCAGCGAGAACAGAAGGCAAGACAATCAGATTGTCGACAAATTAACAAGAGCTCGTGGTCTATTTTTCGGTTTACGGCGTCGCCGACGTGGCGGCTTTGGTCGGCCTGCTCGTGAAAACGGCGCCCGCGACCCTGGGAAAAGGTCGAGGGCGCCGCGGAAACCGGGCCTGCGGGGGAGTCAGGTAGCCGGTTTCTGTGGGAGGGGCGAAATCGGCATTCCGGGGCCGATCTTCTGCAGGTTGCCTGTGATGACCTGGTCGCCTTCGGCGACGCCGCTGAGGATGGCGACCATATCGCCGCTGGTCGGCCCGAGCGAAACCAGCCGCTGGTCGACCGTATTGCCCTTGCCGACGACGTAGAGATATTTGCCGAGCTGGCTTGATCCCAGCGCTACCTGCGGCACCAGCAGCGCATCGGGCTGTTGTTTGACGTGCAGCCGCACGCGAACATACTGGCCAGGCAAGAGCGTGAACTTGGCGTTGCCGATGGTGGCGCGTGCGGTGATCGTGCCGGTCGAGTGATCGATCGTGTTGTCGATAAAGGTGAGCTCGCCCTTCTGGTGGGCTTCGGTCTCGCCCGGCAGCAGGACCTCGACCTCGATCGGGCCGGCAGCACGCGCTTCCTCGATTTGCGCCAGATCCGTCTCGCTCGGATTGAAGGTGACGTAGATTGGATCGAGCTGCACCAGCGTGTTGAGCACGGTGCCGGCAACGCTGACCAGCGTTCCCACGGAAGCCTGGTTGCGGCCCAGGCGTCCGGGGAACGGCGCGTGGATTTCAGCATAGCTCAGATTGAGCTCGGCCGTGCGCACGGCAGCCTGGTTGAGGGCCAGCGACGCCTGCGCCCCGCGCAAGGTGCTGGTGCGCTGGTCGAAGCTGTCCTTGTCCAGGTAACCGCTCTTGGCGAGCTCGGTACCGCGGCCGAGATTGGAACGCGCATAATCGAGCGTCGCCGTATCGCGCTGCACCTGTGCCTTCGCCTGGTCGAGCGCGGCCTGGAAATCGTCAGGCGAGATCTTGTAGAGCAGGTCGCCCTGCCGCACGTCGGCGCCGTCTTGCGCTGTCTGTTCCTGCAGGTAGCCGGGGACGCGCGCCTGCAGCGTGATGCTGCGGATCGGCTCGGTCCGCGCGGCGTAGTCGAGATAGATCGGGATCGTCTTCTTGACCACGTTCGCCACCGGCACCGGCATGACGAACGCTGCTGGGGCCGGCGCCGCCCCCGCCGTGCCGGCATTCAGGCTGATATTGCCCATGTCCAGCAGGTGGACGCTGGCAACCGAGATCGCACCCAGCGCGACAGCCGTTCCCAACGCGATTTTCCATTTACGCATGATCATTCTCCAATCTTATTCGGCCGCTTCCGCCAGGGGAGGGAAGGCGGGTTTGGCCGTTGGTTCAGTGTGTTGAGAGGCGGGCTGGTCGCCGCCGCGCCGTTCGCGCAGCTGTTCGATGACCGCGTAGAAGACCGGCACGAACACCAGCGACAGGATGGTCGCCGCGACCATGCCGCCGAACACGGTGGTGCCGATCGACTGACGGCTGGCAGCACCCGCGCCGGTGGCGATCATCAGCGGCACCACGCCGAGAATGAAGGCAAACGCGGTCATCAGGATCGGCCGCAATCTCAGCCGAGCGGCCTCCATCGATGCCTCGACGATGCTGAGGCCTTCCTCGCGCCGCCGTCTTGCGAACTCGACGATCAGGATCGCGTTCTTGGCCGCCAAGCCGATCAGCATGACGAAGCCGATCTGCGAATAGACGTCGATCTGCATGCCGCGCACCCAAAGTGCGGCGAACGCGCCGAACAGGGCGAGCGGCACCGCCAGCAGCACCATGAACGGCATCGCCCAGCTCTCGTACTGCGCCGCCAGGATCAGGAAGACGAAGACGATGGCGAGGGCAAACACAACCGACGCGATCGATCCCGCCTTGAGCTCCTGGAAGGTGATGCCGGTCCATTCGAAACCGAAATCCCTGGGCAGCGCGGTGGCCGCGGCCCGCTCCATGGCGGCGACCGCCTGGCCCGACGAATAGCCGGGCGCGGCGCCGCCGTTGATGGTGGCCGAGGCGTTGTTGTTGTAGTGCGGCACGGTTTCCGGGCCGACGAACGGCACCAGCTTGCCCAGCGTGCTGAGCGGCACCATGCCGCCGGAAGCATTGCGTACATAGAGCCGTGAAATATCTGCGGCACCCGCACGTGAATCCTTGTCGGCCTGGATCGTCACCCGGAAGGTGCGGCCGAACAGGTTGAAGTCGTTCACGTAGAGCGAGCCGAGATAGATCTGCAGCGTGTTGAAGACGTCCGGCAGGTTGAGGCCGAGCAGCTTCGCCTTGGCGCGGTCGAGGTCGTAGTTGAACTGCGGCGTCGAGGTCGAGAACGGCGAGAACAGCTGCTGCGGATTGATTTCCGGCTGCTTGCGCGCCTCGGCGATCACCGCTTGTGTGGCGTCGTTGAGGGCCGTGCTGCCGCGGCCGGTGAGGTCCTCGACGACGAATTCGAAGCCGCCCGTGGTGCCGATGCCGGGGATGGAGGGCGGATCGAAGGAGAGCGCGAAAGCCTCCGGGATCTGCATCAGCTTGCCGCGCACGTCGGCGACGAGCTTGGAGGCGCTCTGGTCGGGGCCACGCTCTTCCCATGGCTTGAGGATGGCGAACTCGACCGCCGAGTTCGACTGCGCCGCGCTGGTCAGGAAGTTCAGGCCGCTGATCGAGCCGACGATGTCGACGCCGGGTGTCGCTTGCAGGATGTCGCGCGCCTTTTGTGCCACCGCATCGGTGCGTTCCAGCGAAGCCCCGTCGGGCAGTTGGATGACGACGAAGAAATAGCCCTGGTCCTCGACCGGAAGGAAGGTCGATGGCAGCTTCTGCCAGACGAAATAGGTGGCGACCAGACCGGCCGCGAACAAGCCGAGCATGATCCAGCGCAGGCGGACCAGGAAGCGCACGCCATGGGCGTAGGCATGCGACAGTTTGTCGAAACCCGTATTGAACCAGCGGAACAGAACAAACTGCGTCTCGCCGCGATGCCGTAGGAAGGCAGCGCTGAGCGCGGGACTGAGCGTCAGCGAGTTGAAGGCGGAGATGCCGACGGAGATCGCCACCGTCAGCGCGAACTGGTTGTAGAGCTTTCCGGAGACGCCGGGAATGAAGGCAACCGGCACGAACACGGCCATCAGCACGGCGGTTGTCGCGATGATCGGACCCGTGACCTCCGCCATGGCGGCTTTTGTCGCCGCCAGTGGTTTCAGTCCGGCCTCGAGCTGTCGCTCGACATTCTCGACCACGACGATGGCGTCGTCGACGACGAGGCCGATCGCCAGCACCATGCCGAGCAGCGAGAGCATGTTGAGCGAGAAACCCATCATCTCCATGATGACGAGTGTCGCCACCAGCGACACCGGAATGGCGATGGTCGGAATGATCGTCGTGCGCCAGCTCTGCAGGAAGATGAACACCACCGCCACGACGAGCACCAGGGCTTCGCCAAGCGTGATCAGCACGTCATGCATCGAGGCCGAGACGAAGCGCGTCGTATCGTAGTGCATCGCATAGTCGACGCCCTTGGGGAAACGGGCCGACAGTTCCTGCATCTTGTCCTTGACGCGCTGCTGTAGATCGAGCGCGTTGGAGCCGGGCATCTGATAGACGGCGAGCACCACGGTCGGGTCCTTGCCGAAGAAGGCCGAAGACGAATATTGCAGGGCGCCAAGCTCGATACGGGCGACGTCGCGCAGCCGCACCAGCGAACCCGTATCCGTGTTGGCACGCACGACGATGTCGCCGAATTCCTTGGGGTCGCTCAACCGGCCGACGGCGTTGACCTGCATCTCGAAGGCGGTGCCGGCGGGCGCCGGCGACTGGCCGATCTTGCCGGCCGCCACCTGGACGTTTTGTTCGGCGATGGCGTTCTGGACGTCGACGGCGGTGATGCCGAGATTGGCGAGCTTGTCCGGGTCGAGCCAGACGCGCATCGAATAGCGCCGCTCGCCGAAGATCTGCACGTCGCCGACACCCGGCAGCCGCTTCAGCGGATCCACCACCTGCAGATAGGCAAGGTTGGAGAGCGCCACCGGGTCGACGGAATGGTCGGGCGAGGTCAGGTTGACGATCAGGACGAAGTTCGGGTTCTGCTTCTTGATCGTCACGCCGCCCTGGTTGACGATCGCCGGCAGCGACGAGGCCGCCTGAGAGACGCGGTTCTGCACGTCGACGGCTGCAGTGCTTAGGGAATAGCCGACATCGAAGGTGACGGTGATGGTCGACGAGCCGTCATTGGAGCTCGTCGACGACATGTAGGTCATGCCTTGCACGCCGTTGATCTGCTGCTCCAGCGGCGTCGTCACCGTGTCTGCCACCACTTGCGCGCTGGCGCCCGGATAGTGGGCGCTGACCACGACCTGAGGCGGTGTGATGTCGGGAAACTGCGAAACGGGCAGCAGGAAATAACAAATCGTCCCGGCGAGCACCATGATGATGGCGATGGCCGAGGCGAAGATCGGGCGATGGATGAAGAAGTTTACCACGACACACACGCCTCTCCGGCCGCTCTTGCCCGCCCGAAGGCGCTGGCGACCCTGGACAATTGGCCGTGCCCGCTACGGGACCCTTCCCGTGAACGCAGCAACGGCACCTCGCGACGCTGCCCATCGGCGAGCGAGCGCAACATGTTCTCGAAGGCGCGGGGGTCGACCCCATCTGCTTTCATCACCAGCCGGATCATCGGATCCCGGACGGCCTCATCTATGGTAAGATCGCGGCGCTGTGGCATTGGCCGGCTCCTTGTCTGTCGATTCGCAGCCTATGCTCGCGAACCGTTTTTCATCTCTTCACCGGCCGAAGCCGCATGATTGGCAGTCTTTTCGTCCATCTCGATCTGGTAGGACCAGTTCACGACCTTGTTATTGACGACGGACATTATAGGTGTTACCAGTAAGTAACATTCTGGAAGTTACAGACCGGTAACACCCTAGTCAAGAGGTGGGCCGAGGATTTTTTGGAAACGAAAAGGAGATCATGATGACAGACGGCGTCATGGAGCGCTCTCGTCCCCGGGATCGGATCCTGGAGACGGCGCGTGACATGTTCCATAAGCACGGCATCAAGGGGGTCGGCGTCGACGCCATCACCGAGGCCGCCGGCACGAACAAGATGACGCTCTATCGTCACTTTGAGTCCAAGGACGAACTGATCGTCGAATGCCTGCGCGCCAATGCGTTGAAAGCCGGCGCGATGTGGGAAACGTTCGAGGCCGAGCATCCGGGCGACAAACTCGCCCAGCTTCATGCCTGGGTTCGCAAGGCCGCTGCTATGCTCAACACCGACGGCCGCGGCTGCGATATGGCCAACGCCGCCGCCGAACTGACCGAGCCCGATCACCCGGCAAGGCGCGTGATCAAGGAACTCAAGGAAGCCCAGCGCGAACGCCTGGTCAGGCTCTGCCGGGATGCCGGCATCGGTCAGGCCGAACTTCTCGCCGATACGCTGTCGCTGCTGTTTGAAGGCGCGCGCGTCAGCGTGCAGACCGTCGGTGCCGAGGGCCCGAGCACGCAGTTCGTGCGTATGGCCGAAGGGTTGATCGTTTCCTTCAGGGGCACTGCGGCAGGCTGACATCTGCCGGACTGCCACCGATCTGTGCGATTCCGTGACCGGACGGACCGGACCGCACGCTTTTGGCGCGGCGGCGTCGTAATTGCTGCGGATCAGAACGAAAAAAGCCCGCTGCCGGGAGGAGGTGGCAGCGGGCTCGATTTCGAATGTGGTGCGGGAGGAGGTGCACCCCATTCAGCGTCGGCATCGCATCTGGGAGGAGTAGATGGCCGACAACCAGAAACTACGAGTTGCCCAATGATTCGGCAACAATGAATTGTGCATAGCTGCTGTGCAGATTCGCCGTGGCGCCGCGTGAATTCGAGAAATGCGACCTCACTGCACCGGCACGTTTTCCCTGAAGATCAGTCGCGGCTCGATGAATTTGCGCGTGAGATAGGGCGCCGACGATGCGATCGAGCCGAGCAGCTGGATCACCGACTGCTCCGCGATCAGCCTGGCGTTCTGGTCGATGACGACGTCGGCGAGGTCGTCGACGAGATACCCGCGTGTCTCCCTTGTCAGGTCGTGGCAGATGAACACCGGCTTGCGGTTGGGTCTGGCTTCGCGGATCGCCTTGGCAATGCCGGAGCGCCCGGCGCCGACGCAATAGATGCCGAGCAGTTCCGGCTCGTTGCGCAACGCCTTCATGGTTTCCGCATAGCTGGCATCTGGCTCGTCGTTGATCTCGACGGCGCTGCTGACGGTGAGATTGGGAAACTCCTCGCCAAGCACGGAGCGGAAGCCCATCTCGCGCTCTTCATGGCCGCGATAGGAGCGCGAGCCGACGACCATCGCCAGCTGCCCCTCGCGGCCGCCCAGCAAGCGTCCCATCAAAAGTGCTGCCGTCCGTCCCGCCACGCGGTTGTCGATCCCGACATAGGCCGAGCGGGGTGCGCCCGGAATATCGGACACCAGCGTCACCAGGCGGATTCCGGCTTCGACCATGTCGCGCAGGATGTTGCGTGTCCTGGGGTGATCGACCGCGATGACACCGACGCCGTTGGCGCGCAGCGACAGCTTTTCGACCGCTGCCTGCAGGGCATTGGGCGAGATGCCGGCAAGATTGTGGATCCGGCAGGACGCCACAAGCGGCAGGCGCGATGCGTAGTCCTCGATATGCTTTGCCAGGTCCTGCATGAAGGCATTGCTGCCGATCGGCAGGAAGAATTCGAGGTTTGCGGGTTTCGAGGGAAGCGTCACCTGGCCGGCGGCCGGCAAATAGCCGAGCTGCTTGGCGGCCTCCATGACGCGTTGCCGGTTGGCGGCACTCGCTCCGGGCCGATTGTTGAGCACCCTGTCGACCGTTGCGGTCGACAGCCCGCAGTTCCTGGCGATGTCGGAGACGGTGGCCTTCATGCCGCGACCCTGTGCGTCGATGCCCCCTCAGTGCCCCGGCTTGCCGTCGGCGAGGGCGTCGCGGATGTCTTTGTCCGACATGCCGGTGATGATGCGCTCGACCTCCGTCACGGTTGTCGTCTTCGGATCGATGTCGTCGGCGACCACCTTGCCCCTGCGCATGACGACGATGCGGTCGACCACCTGGAAGACATGGTGGATGTTGTGCGCGATGAAGATGCAGGAGTGGCCGGAATCGCGCGCGTTGCGCACGAAGCTCAGCACGCCTTGCGTCTCGGCGACGCCGAGATTGTTGGTCGGCTCGTCGAGGATGATGAGGTCGCTGTCGAAATGCATGGCGCGCGCGATCGCGACCGCCTGGCGCTCGCCGCCGGAGAGCGAGCCGATCGGCGTCGTCGGCGGGATGTTCTTGGAGATGCCGACCTGTTTGAGCAGGTCGCGGGCGACCGTGTTCATGGCGTCCTGGTCCATGCGGTTGAGGAAGCGCGGCGGCTTGATCGGTTCACGACCCAGGAACAGGTTGCGCGCGATCGACAATTGCGTGACCAGGGCGGAGTCCTGGTAGATGGTCTCGATGCCCTGGGCGATGGCGTCGCTGGTGCTGCGCAAGGTGACCTTCTTGCCGCGGATGAAGATGTCGCCGCTGGTCAGCGGGACCGCGCCGGAGAGAACCTTGATCAGCGTCGATTTGCCGGCGCCATTGTCGCCCAGCAGGCCGACGATCTCACGCTCGTTGACATGGAAATTGGCGTCCACCAGCGCTTGCACGCGGCCATAGGACTTGCGGATGTTCTGCATGCGGATCAGTGGCTCGGCCATGGTTCAAGTCCCCGCCTGGTGCCGGCGTTCCAGCCATGAATGCAACGCCATCATGCCAAGGATGATCGCGCCGATGAAGATGTTGTAGGCAAGGCCGGGCACGCCGATCAGCACGATGCCGTTGCGCATCACGCGCAGGATCAGGATGCCGAGCACGGTGCCGATGATGGTGCCGCGCCCACCGGTCAGCGCCGTGCCGCCGATCACCACCATGGCGATCACCTCGAGCTCATAGCCGGTGCCGCTGTTGGGGTTGGCGGCGGATGTGCGCAGCGAGGAGATGACGCCGGCAAGCGACGCCATGAGCGACGACAGGACGAACAGACCGACCTTGACGCCATTGACATTGACGCCGCGGGCGCGCGCCGCGTTGGGATTGCCGCCCGCCGCCTGGATCCAGTTGCCGGTCCGGCTTTGCGTCAAGACATAGCCGAGCGCGATCGCCGCGGCGATGAACCAGAACAGCGACATGTAGATGCGGAACGGCCCGATGAAGAAGTCGCCGACCAGCGCCTCCGCCAGCCAGCTGCCCTCGGCGCTCCAGGTGCGCTGCGGAAACCCGTCGGTGATGAAAAGCGCGCTGCCGCGCACCACCAGGAGCATGCCGAGCGTCACCAGGAAGGACGGGATCTTGAGCTGCGTGACGAACCAGCCATTGACCAGGCCGATCAAGGCGGCAACCACCAGCGCGACGATGAAGCCCATCTCCAGCGACGTGACGCCGGCATTGAACAGCGTCCACATCAGCACCGGCGAGAAGCCGAACAGCGACCCGACGGAAAGGTCGAATTCGCCTGACGTCATCAGCAGCGTCATCGCCAGCGCGATCAGGCCGAGTTCGACTGTGAAGGCCAGCGTGTTGGAGATGTTCTGCGGTGACAGGAAGTCGTGGTTGAAACCCCAGAAAACGGCGATCTCGACGATGAGCAGAACGAAGGGTCCGAATTCCGGCCGCGCGATCAGGCGTTGAGGGAGCGAATGATTTTCCACTGGGAACCCGCGACATGGTTGGAACGGGCCGCGACCACCATCGCATCGGGTGGACATGCCGCGGCCATGAAGGGATCTGGCGCCGCACGAGATGCGCGGCGCCAGCGATCGCGGATTATTTGCCGGACAGGATCTTGTCGTACACCGCCGCGGTGTCCTTCTCGTAGAGCGCGCCGGTGATGACGTTGAAGCCCGGAGGAATGCCGCTGGCCGCCATGTTGGCGAGCGACAGCGCCACATAGCTGGTCGCCTGCGGATCCTGCCACTGGCCGGCATTGACATAGCCGTTCAGCACTTCCTGGGTGGTGTCGAGCGAGTTGCCCCAGCCGACGACCGGGATTTCGCCCGGCTTGACGCCGACCTGGTCGAACACGCGCTTGATCGAACCGGTGACCAGGTCGCCCAGGCCGATGATGGCTTTGACCTTGCCCTTATGGGCGGTGAGATAGTCGACCATGCGGTTGATCACCTCGGCCTGGTCGAGCGTCGCTTCGGTCACTTCATAGGTAATGCCGAGCGGTCCGAAGACGCTCTTGATGCCTTCCTCTTCCTGCACGCCGTAGGTGGCGCCGGGGATCTCGACCGGCATCCAGACGAAGTCGCCCTTCTTCACCAGGCCCTTGTCGACCAGGTACTGCGCCCAATGCTTGCCGAAGGTGACGTTGTCGCCGCCGACATAGGCGTTGAAATTGGCCTTGGGATCGGGCGTGTTGAAGTTGATGATCGGGACGTTGGCCGCGCGCGCTTCCTTGACGATCTCGACAAGGCTGCCCGGGTCGGGGCTGGTGGTGACGATGCCGTCGGCCTTGGCCGAGAGGGCGGCTCGCACCGCTTCCTGCTGCGAGGCGACGTCTCCATTGTGGAACGAGGTGTTGACGGTGTTGCCGGTGTCCTTGGCCCATTGCTTGGCGCCGGCGAGGAAGTAGGTCCAGACCGGGTCGGCCGGTCCGCCATGTGAAATCCAGTAGAACGTCTTGGCCTGCGCGGCTGCCGGAATGACCGTCAGCGCGATTAGCAGGCCGTAGAGCACAAGTCTTAATCTCGTCAGCATTTGATTTCCTCCCGGTTGAAGATGATCCGTCCCTTGTTCCGGTTTCAGCCGGATTGCGTCTTTTGCCAGCGCCGCTCGGATACCTAAGAGCATTCCCTTTTTCGACGGATGGCAAGCCTCCATCTGCAGATGTAGTCGGCGCCTGACGGGGCGCCATCAACGACCCCATCAGATCGCATCAGTTGGGATGATTTTTTCCAGGCAGCCGAATGATTGTCGCCGAGGCTCAGCCGGACGGATTGTCCTGGCCAGTTCGGGCGGTCACCTGGGGCGAAAACCTCCGAAGAGCCGGTTAGAGCAGGCCGGCCTTGGCGAGATCGCGCATCAAATGGCTGGCGCCGTAGGTCCAGTGCGGGCAATCGGGCGACAGCCGCACGCGGTTGACCAGCGCGCCGAATTTTTCCGACGAGATGGTGACGATGTCGCCGACCTTGTGCGTGAACCCCTTGCCCTTTTCGCCGCGATCCTTCGACGGCACGAACATCGTGCCGAGATAGAGCGCCAGCCCGTCCGGATACTGGTGGTGCGGCCCCATGGCCGCCGCAACCAGCTCCTCCGGCGAACGGCTGATCTCGGCCATCGAGCTTGCGCCCTCCAGCGAGAATCCATCGTCGCCTTCGACCTTCAGGCGCACGACGGCCTGCTTCACATCGGCGATGGAGAACGTGTCGTCGAACAACCGGATGAAAGGGCCAAGGGAGGCCGAGGCGTTGTTGTCCTTGGCCTTGCCGAGCAGCAGCGCCGAGCGCCCTTCGACGTCGCGCAGATTGACGTCGTTGCCGATGGTTGCGCCGACGATCCTGCCGCTTGAGGCGGCGATCATGGCGATCTCCGGCTCCGGATTGTTCCAGGTCGACACCGGGTGGAGGCCGACATCGGCGCCGAAGCCGACCGAGGCCATGGGCTGGCACTTGGTGAAGATCTCGGCATCGGGCCCAATGCCCACTTCCAGATATTGCGACCAGGCGCCGCGCGAAATCAGCTTGGCCTTGATCTCCATCGCCTCGGGCGAACCGGGCTTGAGCTTCGACAGGTCGTGGCCGATCAGACCGGCAATGTCGGCGCGGATAGCGTCGGCCTTTTCCGCCGAGCCGCGCGCCTGTTCCTCGATCACTCGTTCGAGCAGGCTGACGACGAAAGTGACACCGGATGCCTTGATCGCCTGCAGGTCGACCGGAGACAGCAGAAAGGGTTTTGCCGGATCGCGCATGGCTTCGAAACTGTTGGCCGCGATGTCGTCGAGCAGGCCGACCGGCCTGCCCCTGGCCGAACGCACATGGCCGGCCGGATCGGCCAATTCGCAAACGTCGCGCACCGTGGGCGCCGCGCTCGACGTGATGTCTAAAACCGTGCCGTCGCGCACGACAACCACCATGGGATGCGAGACATCGCCGCTCCTGGCGCGCCCGACAAACAGGCCTTCTGCGGGCAGATGTGTCGGGTTGGTCATGCGGGCGGTCCTCGGTCATCGCTGCGGTTTGCCGGATTGGCGCGGCACTTTCACCGGATTCCTGCCAAAGGTCTATCCCCCTTGGGGTGGTCCACTTGCCGTGTCACATTGCTTCGCGACGAAGTGCGTGTTCCCAGGATACGCGAACGATCAATTGATCCGGTCGGCTGGACTGTACGGGATTTTGTGCTGGTCCACAGTCTTATTCGGAAGCGTGCCTACAGAGTGCACGGGCGTTGGGAACTGAACGGCCAGGACGATGCCCGGCCCGCGATCTAGAGGTTGGTCCTCGTGCCCGCGCTCACCCATCCTGACAGCGCCATGTCAGCTATCGAACGGCCCGGCAATGGTCGGCCAGCAGGCGGTTCCCTATTTGCAATGGGTCTGAACAGGAGGAACACAAATGACGACAGCGGAAATTGCCAAGGATTTCACCGAGCTTCTCAAGCAGGGTGACAATGAAGGCGCTGCCGAGAAGTACAATGCCGACGATATCGCCAGCTACGAAGCCATGGAGGGGCCGATGGCCGTCAGCCACGGCAAAGCGGCTCTCAAGGAGAAGAGCCGGTGGTGGCAAGAGAACAACGAAGTCCATGGCGGCTCGGTCGAGGGTCCCTATGTCAATGGTGACCAGTTCGCGGTGCGCTTCACGTTTGACATAACGCCCAAGGCCACGGGCCAGCGTGTCACCATGGATGAGGTCGGCCTTTACACGGTCAAGAACGGCAAGATCACCGAAGAGCGATTCTACTATTGAGCTACCGGGCCGGAACGATCGGTTCCGGCCCACTTCGCGCCTACGATTTGCTGGCAAAGCGCGAAGGGCGGTTTTAGGCTGTGGGCGGATTCGACTGTCAGCCAGAGGACCACGCTTTGACGATCACCATGTACGGCATCACCACCTGCGACACGATCAGGAAGGCGCGCGTCTGGCTGGAGAGCCATGACGTTCCCTATCGGTTCCACGATTATCGCGCGGAAGGGATCGAGGCAGACAGGCTGAATGGCTGGGTCGGCAAGGTCGGCTGGGAAAAGCTGCTCAACAAGGGCAGCACGACGTTTCGCGAACTGCCGGAAGCGGACAGGCAAGGCCTCGACGAGAAGAAGGCGAAAGCGCTGATGCTGGCCAGGCCGACAATGATCAAGCGGCCAGTGCTGGAAGTCGGCGACGGTATCCTCGTCGGGTTCAAGCCGGATGTTTATGAGGGGGCGGTGGGCGGGAAGTAGAACCGACTCTCACCCCCGCCGCGATCCTTCGCGCCCCCTTCTGTCCCGCCGGCGCCTCGATGTTATGCGTGGGCTCGCAAATACCCCGCCAGCGCCACGGCGTTGTTATGCGCTTCGTCATGGGCGCCATAGAGCAGCGTCACCTTGCCGTCGCCGAGCAGGGCGCGCAGTTGCGCCACCGCCTTTTCATTCGCATCCAGCTCGCCACGATACCGCTTCTGGAATTCCGCCCAGCGCGCCGGCTCATGCCCGAACCATTTGCGCAGTTCGTCACTCGGCGCGATCTCCTTGAGCCACAGCGCCAGCGCCGCATCCTTCTTGGCGACGCCGCGCGGCCATATCCGATCCACCAGCACCCGCTGGCCATCGTCCTTCCCGGGTGCTTCATAGACGCGCTTGACCGCGATATCGAAGGCCATCACACCTCCGCTGGCTAGAGCCCCTGGGCCCACTCGCCCTTGCGCATCACCGGCACGCGGCTGCCATCCCCGGCGACGCCGTCAATGTCGATCTTGTCCGACCCGATCATCCAGTCGATGTGGATGAAGCTCTTGTTGCCGCCGCGCGCCGTGATTTCATCCTGGCTGAGCGACGCGCCGTCGACGAAGCACTTCGAATAGCACTGGCCGAGCGCGATATGGCAGGCGGCGTTTTCATCGAACAGTGTGTTGAAGAACAACAGGCCGCTGGCCGAGATCGGCGAGGAATGCGGCACCAGCGCCACTTCGCCGAGGCGGCGCGCGCCTTCGTCGGTGTCGAGCACTTTCTTCAGGACGTCCTCGCCTTTCGAAGCCTTGGCGTCGACGATCCTGCCTTCCTCGAAGCGCACCGAGATGTCGTCTATCAGCGTGCCCTGGTAGGACAGCGGCTTGGTCGAAGAGACATGGCCCTCGACCCGCCTCGCATGCGGCGTGGTGAAGACCTCCTCCGTCGGGATATTGGGATTGCAGGTGATGCCGTTCTTGGCGGTCGAGGCGCCACCCATCCACTCATGGCCATCCGCCAGCCCGACCGTCAGGTCGGTGCCCGGTCCGGCAAAATGCAGCGAATGGAAGTTATGTTCGTTCAGCCATTTGGTGCGCTCGGCTAACGCTGCGTTGTGCGCCTTCCAGTTGCCGATCGGATCCTCGACGTCGACGCGCGAAGCGGAAAAGATGGCCTCCGCGAGCTTCGCCACGGCGACATCGTCGGGCTCGCCCGGAAACACCTGTTTTGCCCAGGCCAGATCCGGATAGGCGACGATGTTCCAGTTGATGTCGAAGCCGGTGATCTTCTCCAGCGCCGGCTGGTAGGCCATCGAATTGGCCTTGCTGGCGCGCGCCACCTTCGCCGGGTCCTGCGCCGACAGCAGCGACGGATCCTCGCCGCGCACGGCAAGCCTGGCGGCGTTGTTGGAAAAGGCCTTCGCCATGCCTTCATAGAGCCAGCCGGCGGCGCGGTCGAAGCCGGGGTCGGCGCCAAAACGGTAGCGCGCCAGCGTCATCTCGTCATCGTTGAAGATCGGCGTCACCAGCCCCGCGCCGGCCTTGTAGGCATGCTCGACGATGCGCCTGGACAGCGGCAGCGCCGCGATCGACGATGTCAGCACCAGATCCTGTCCGGGCTGCAATTGCAGCCCGACCTTGATTGCGACCTCCGCCAGCCTGTCGAGCTTCACCGGGTCGATCGTTGCGGAAACGCCGCGCGAATGTGTGGTCATGATCCTGCCTGTCGTAGTGGGATGTCTGATTGAACATAGACCGGTGCCGCGGTGCTTTCCACCGCGATCGCGCCGCTTGGCTCCGCGACCGACGATCCGAACTGCGCCATCGTCGCCGCGATCTCTTCCTTGATCCAGATTTTGAAGTCCCGGACCTTGCGGCTCTCGGCTTTGGTGGTGGAGGTCACCAGCCAGTAGCCGAGTCCGCTCTGGGCGCGGATTCCGAACGGTGCCACCAGCCGCCCGTCGGCCAGCGCATCGGCCGTCAGCAATTGCCAGCCCAGCATCACGCCATGGCCGGCGATTGCTGATTCCAGGCACAGCATCGGGTCGGTGAAGCGCGCGCCTTTCTGGAAGGTGACGGGTTGAACGCCGGCGGCCGCGAACCAGCTTTCCCAGTTGATCATCGCCCGCTCGTCGATAATGGCGCAGGTCTGCGCCAGGTCCCCGATCGACGTCAGCTTTCTGGCAATCCCGGGCGCGCAGACCGGGAAGACTTCCTGCGCCAAAAGCAGCTCCGCCTTTCCGCCCGGCCATTTGCCGTCGCCAAGCCGGATGGCGATGTCGACGTCCGAGCGATCGAGATTGGCCAGCCGCACCGAGGCATCGATGCGCAACAGTACGTTGGGATGCCGGTCGAAGTGCCGAGACAGCCGTGGCAGCAGCCATTTGGAGGCAAGGGCCGGTGCCGCCGAAACAACCAATGTGCACTGGCTGGCTTCGTCGGCCAGCGCCACGGCCTGGGCAAGCTCGCGAAATCCAGCGCCAAGGCGGGCCGCGAAGACGGCGCCGAATTCGGTCAGCACGAGGCCGCTCGTCGTGCGCTCGAACAGTGCTTGGCCGAGCTGTTTTTCGGTGCGGCTGATCTGCTGGCTGACGGCGCTGACGGAAACATTGAGTTCGCCGGCGGCGCTCGCGAGCGAGCCGAGACGGGCGACGGTTTCCACGGCGCGAAGGCCGTTGAGATGAACGCGGTTGAGCATGGCCATTTGAGATTTTCTAAACCGATCCGGCCGAAATCTCAATTGAAAGACTCGCCGAAACGGCTGACTTTATTGATGGGAGAACCTCCCGGGAGCCGGAAATGCTGAGGATATTGTCGTCGCTGAAGGTCCTGTTCGCCGCCAGTTCGTCGGATGACACGCGCTGCGATATCAATACGCTGAGGTGGCTGACCGATCCGCTTGCGCATCCGGCACTTGACGCTATGTCGGAGCGCGAGCTCGGTGATGTGCCGTTCCGGCTGACGGCGCGCCGGACCGTGCATGAGACCGTTTCACTGAGCGCCGGTTTCGGCGGGCGCTGCTGAGCGCGATCAGGGCACTGAACTGGCCCAACATAAGGCGGATTGTTTCACCCGCCCGCACATTTATTGTGCACTGCAATGACTTCGCCCCAATCGACAGCGCTGCGTTACGCCTTCGCCGGAATGATCGCCATGGCCGTCGCCATGGGCATCGGCCGCTTCGTCTACACGCCGATCCTGCCCGGCATGATGGAGGAACTGCATCTGTCGCCGGCCGATGCCGGCTGGATCGCCTCGGCCAACTATCTCGGCTACCTCGTCGGCGCGTTGGCGGCGGCGGGCAACTGGGCGCATGGACGCGAGCGTTTGCTGATGCTCGTCGCCCTCGGTGCCAGCGCCATGCTGGCCGCCCTGATGGGGTTGACCGACACCATGGCCGCCTTTCTCGCCATCCGTTTTCTGGCCGGTCTGGCGAGCGCCTTCGTCATGGTGTTCATGGCCAGCATCGTTTTCAGCCATATCGCCGCGGCCGGGCGCGGCGACTTGCAGGCCTGGCATTTCGGCGGCGTTGGCCTCGGCATCGCGATATCGGCGGCGATGATGGCCGTACTGGTCACGGGTCACGCCGGGTGGGCGCAGGGCTGGCTGTGGTCAGGTGCGATTTCGGCTTGCGGCTTCGTCGCCGTGGCGCTGCTGGCGAACCAGGGTCCGCTCACCAATGGCGAAGCCCTCCCTGAACCGGCGCTGCCGAAAGACCGGTCGCTGATGAAGGTGATCGTCGCCTATGGCCTGTTCGGTTTCGGCTATGTGGTGACGGCGACCTTCCTCGTCGCCATTGTCCGGCAAGGCGGCGGCAGCCGCGTCTTCGAGGCCGTGGTGTGGATGGTTGCCGGCCTTGCCGGTTTCCCTTCGGTCTGGCTGTGGCAGAAGATAGCGGCGCGGATCGGGCTCTATGCCGCCTATGCCTTGGGATGCTTCATCGAAGTTGTCGGCGTTACCGCGAGCGTCGCCGCCGGCGGGCGCACGGGGCCGCTGCTTGGCGGCGTGCTGCTCGGCGGCACCTTCATTGCCATCACGGCACTTGGCCTGCAGGCGGCGCGGCAGCAGGCGCCAGGGTCGCCCCGGCGCGTCTTTGCCCTGATGACCGCCTCCTTCGGTCTTGGCCAGATCATCGGCCCGATCGCGGCCGGGCTTCTGGCGCAAGCGTCGGGCGATTTCTTCCTCGCCTCCATCGTCGCCGCGGCTGTCCTGGTCGTCTCCGGCGCCGTCACATGGTCGGCTGCGCCAAAATCGCCATGATTTGCCGTCTTGCTCCGCGCCTGAGATCGGGCAGGCATTTTCTTTCCCCCTAATGTGTGACTTTATGCCCGCCGAACCCACCTGATTTGCGCATAGATCGAGGAATTCGCCACAGTGTTCGTATCCTTCTTCCCGCAGCCGAAGCTCTTCTTCTCTTCGGCCGCCATCTGGAGCCTTGCGGCGATCCTGTTCTGGTTTTTCGGCGGGGAGCAGTTGGGAGGCCTTGTGGGCCTTCCGCCGGCAGCCGCCGATGCGGCGCCCATCATCGGTATCGCCGTGCTGGCGTCGAAACCGTTCATCTGGTTTTATATCTATTTCGCGCTGTGCGTGGCCATCTTCTATGCGTTCTGGAGTTGGTATTCGCCGCATCCATGGCAGCGCTGGTCGATCCTGATGACGGCGGTCATCCTGTTCTTCATCTATTTCAATGTGCAGGTCAGCGTGGCCGTCAACGCCTGGTACGGTCCGTTCTTTGACTATGTACAGGGGTTGATGTCGGGGACCGGAAAGTCGACGAACGCGGAGTTCTATATCGGATTGGCCGACTTCTCATGGTTGGCGCTGGTCGGCATGAACGTGCAGGTGGTCAACGCCTTCATTGTCAGCCACTGGATCTTCCGCTGGCGCACGGCCATGAACAATTACTTTATCGAGAACTGGAGCAGGCTGCGCCATATCGAGGGCGCCTCGCAGCGTATCCAGGAAGATACGATGCGGTTCTCCCAGATCATGGAGGATCTCGGTTCCAGCTTCGTTCAGTCGATCATGACCCTGATCGCCTTCCTGCCGGTCATGATCCAGTTGCAGGCCCATATCAGCGAACTGCCGATCGTCGGCGCGATCCCGCAGCCATTGGTGGTCGCGGCACTTGCCTGGTGCCTGTTCGGCACGATTTCGGTGATGATTGCCGGCATGAAGCTTCCGGGGCTGCAGTTCCGCAACCAACGCGTCGAAGCCGCTTACCGCAAGGAACTGGTCTATGGCGAGGATCATGCGGACAGGGCGCAACCCGCCACCACCACCGAGCTGTTCGCCAATGTCCGGCACAATTATTTCAGGCTCTATTTCCACTACATCTATTTCAACGTCGTCCGGTACACCTACCTGCAGGCCGACAATATTTTCTCGCTGTTGATCCTGGGTCCGTCGCTGGTCGCGCACAAGATAACATTCGGTGCGCTGAACCAGATCTCCAACGCCTTCGGCAAGGTGACGGGTTCGCTGCAATTCCTGCTCACCTCCTGGTCGACCATCGTCGAACTTCAGTCCGTGCACAAACGCCTGCGCGCCTTCGAGGCGACGCTGCTGGGTGAGCCGCTGCCGGATATCGATCAGCGTTATCTCGCAAGGCACGGCGCCGAAGATCCGGCTTGAGGAAGCTCTGACGAAAGACGGGTTGGCGGTTTAACCGCCAACCGAGGCCTGCTTTTGGACGCCATCCTGCCGCGAAAGATAATCGCGAAAACTGATGCATTCGACATCTGATTTGACGCAGACCTCGCCGGCAAAGCGTTCCAGCGCGTTCCAGTAGGCGCCGTCATTCATCAGCGTGAAGTGGAAGCCGAGTTCCAGCGGAATGCGCTTGCCCTGATATTGCGCATCGAACGCGGCGCGAAACGCCTGATAGGTCCGGTCGGCGAACTCCCCGGCCTTGCTCGGCCGCTCGAAGCCGCCGGAATGCCGGACATAGAGATTGTAGTCCATGGCGATCGCCGGCCGCGATGTCGGTCCCTCCGGGATTAGCGGTAGGGAAAAACGGGTGATGCCGCCGACAGTCGGCGGCAGGGCAGGGCCCTTTGAAACGCCGCTGGCGTCGAATTTATAGCCGGCCGCCGGCAGTGCCTCGTAAAGCGCTTTGCCTGTCGACAGATACGGTGCCCGGAAACCCACCACCGCATGCCGCGCGAAATCACGCCAGCCCTCGGGTTCGGGCGCAATGCCGTTGATCGCATAGGCGTTCTCGAGAATGTGCTCGAAGGAGCCGAACTCTTTCAGCCAGTCGGCCTTGGTCCAGTCCTTGCCGTCGAAATGGCCGCAGACGTGGCTGGCGATGTCGTGGCCCTCGTGGGCAGCGAGGCCGATCTGTTCCAGCCGCTCGGCCACTTCCTGCCTGGAAATGGCAAAGCCGATGTTGGATTTGCCCGCGCTCTTGCCCGGCGCGGTATATTGGCCGCGTGTCTCGGGCGACAGGAGGAAGACGCAGGACAGGAAATAAGTAAAATGCGCGCCGGTGCGCTGGGCCAGCGCCCTGCTGCGCTTCCACTGCGAGATGTCGCGCGCGCTGTCGAAGGAGATGATGACGACCTGCTTCGGCCTTGCCGGTTCTGGTGGCGCGGGCGGATCGGCCAGGGCCGCGCCGGCGGTGGCGAACGAGGCAAGCGAGAATGCGACAGCGCGGGACAAACAAGGGATCGGCAAATTTACGGGCTCCGGGTGGTCGGCAAGCCGGCTATCGCGCAAATGTGGCGCCGGTGCGATTGGGGTTTTCGTGGGTTTGCCCCGGGGACAAACATTCGTTTGCCCCGGCAATAGCCGATTTTCCGCTCGAACCCCTTCCATGCCGACAAAATTTCGCTAAAACGCGGGCTCATGAACCGCCCCGGCCCGGGGCAGGAATGGTTTGATTGATGTCCGACGACAGTTTTATCCGCGAAGTCAATGACGAGATGCGTCGCGAACAGGCGCAGAAGCTGTGGGACCGTTTCGGCCCGGCCTTGCTTGTGATTGCCATCCTGGTGGTGCTCGGTACCGCCGCCTTCGTCGGCTATCGCTATTGGGACGAGACACGTGCCAACCGCTCCGGCGACGCCTTCTCGCAGGCGCTGAAGCTCGCCAATGACGGCAAGAACGATGACGCGCTGGCCGCGCTCATTCAGCTGGAGAAGGATGGCTACGGCGCCTATCCGCTGCTCGCCCGCATGCGCGCCGCGACCGTCAAGGCCAACAAGGGCGACGTCGATGCCGCCGTCAAGGATTTCGACGATGTCGCCGCCGACACCGCTATTCCCCAGGGCCTGCGCGACATGGCGCGGCTGAGGGCGGCGCTCCTGCTCGTCGATCACGGCTCCTTCGCCGACGTGTCGAGCCGCGTCGAGGCGCTGAGATCGGACACCAACACGCTGCGCCACAGCGCACGCGAGGCGCTTGGGCTTGCCGCCTGGAAGGAAGGCAAGACCCAGGACGCCCTGAAACTGTTCGACCAGATCGCCTCCGATGACGGCGCCCCGCGCAACACGCGAGAGCGGGCGACCTTGATGTCCGAGCTGATCCGCGGGTCGGGCAGTGCATCGTGACCCCTTGCCAAGGCGCGCAGCGGTTTGGGACCACGACATGCATGGAAGATGTAGGGTCGGATGACATTCAAAGTCGCCATCATAGGCAGACCTAACGTCGGCAAATCGACGCTTTTCAATCGGCTGGTCGGAAGGAAGCTGGCGCTTGTCGACGACACGCCGGGCGTTACCCGTGATCGCCGTGTCCATGCCGCCAAGCTTTACGATCTTCATTTCGATGTCATCGACACAGCGGGCTTCGAGGATGCCGGCGCTTCAACCTTGCCGGGACGCATGCGCGCGCAGACCGAAATCGCCATCCGCGAGGCGGATCTGATCTTCTTCACCATCGACGCCAAGTCCGGCCTGTTGCCGGATGACAGGACCTTTGCCGAGATCGTGCGCAAATCCGGCAAACCGGTTGTGCTGGTCGCCAACAAGGCCGAGGCGCGCGGCGCGCAAGGCGGCATGCTGGAAGCCTGGGAACTCGGGCTTGGCGAGCCGATCCCGGTTTCGGCCGAGCACGGCCAGGGCATGCCCGACCTGCGCGACGCCGTGATCGAAGCGCTTGGCCAGGCGCGCGCCTTCGGTGAAGACGAGGACGGCGAAGACGAAGAAGCCGCCGCCAACGAAGTGCTGATCGGCGAGGACATCGCCGATCCGGATGCAGAGCCGGCCTATGACGACACCAAGCCGATGCGCATCGCCGTCGTTGGCCGTCCTAACGCCGGAAAGTCGACGCTGATCAATGCACTGATCGGCGAGGAGCGGCTGCTGACCGGACCGGAAGCCGGCATCACCCGCGATTCCATCTCCGTCGACTGGGACTGGCGCGGCCGCCGCATAAAACTGTTCGACACGGCCGGCATGCGCCGCAAGGCCAGGATCCACGAGAAGCTGGAAGTGATGTCGGTGCAGGATGGCTTGCGCGCCATCCGCTTCGCCGAGATCGTCATCATCGTGCTCGACGCCACCATTCCCTTCGAGAAGCAGGATCTGCAGATCGCCGACCTGATCATCCGCGAGGGCCGGGCACCGGTGATCGCCTTCAACAAATGGGACCTCATCGACAACCCGCAGGAGCTGTTGGCCGAACTGCGCGAGAAGACCGAGCGGCTGTTGCCGCAGGCGCGCGGCATCCAGGCCGTGCCGGTCTCGGCCGAGACCGGACGCGGTCTCGACAAGCTGATGGATGCGGTGCTGAAGACGCACAAGGTCTGGAACAGCCGTGTTTCGACCGGCAAGCTCAACCGCTGGCTCGAAGCCATCCTGACGCATCATCCGCCGCCCGCCGTTGCCGGGCGCCGGCTGAAGGTCAAATACGTCACCCAGGCCAAGACGCGGCCGCCGGGCTTCGTGGTCCAGTGCTCGCGGCCGGACGCGATGCCGCAAAGCTATGTCCGCTATCTGTCCAACAGCCTGCGCGAAGCCTTCGACATGCCGGGCGTGCCGATCCGCGTCGCGCTGCGCACTTCGGACAACCCCTTCGCTGGCAGGGCGAAGAAGCGCTGAGGCTCGGCTCGGCAACGCTTAAGCTACTTTCAGCAGGTTCTCTTTCGTCTCGGCGCCCTCAGGCAACGCCTCGAACGCCGATTGCAGCAGGATGTCGGCCAGCCGCGCCGCGACCGGATCGAGCTCGGCCTCCTTCTGCTGCAGGTGCAGCGCCATCTTCGGCAGCGGCGGCAGCCCGAGCACTCCGGGCGCGAGCGCCCTGACATTTGCGGGCAGGCCGATATCGGTGCGGATCGTCAGCCCGAGGCCTGCTGCCACCGCCGCCCATATGCCGCCAAGGCTAGGGCTGGAGAACGCCATGCGCCAGGGCCGCCCGGCACGATCCAGCGTCTCGGTCGCCACGGTGCGCAGCAGGCAAGGCGCCTCGAACACAACCAGTTGCAGCGTCTCGTCAGTGTGTGGGCCTGCCTCCATCGGTTTTGCCGGGCCGATCCAGCGCGCCTGCACGTCGGCGACATGCCGGCTGTATGGCAGCTTCGTGCCGTCATGCCAGGCGAGTGCGATGTCGAGATTGCCGGAGAGGATACGCTCGGCCAATTCGTGGCTGCGCCCGATCCGTGCTTCGATCCGAACCTTGGGATGGGCACGGGCGAAGCGACCGAGCACTTCCGGCAACACGCCTTCGCCGAAATCCTCCTGCAGGCCGAGCCGCACCCAGCCCTCCAATTCGACGTCACGGATGGCCAATGCTGCCTCGTCATTGAGCTCGATCAGGCGCCGCGCATAGCCGAGCATCGTCTCGCCGGCTTCGGTCAGTGACAGGCCGCGCCCCGCCTTGCGGAAGATCGGCGTATCGGCCTGCTCCTCCAGTTTCTTCAACTGTGCGCTGACGGCGGAGGTCGAGCGGCCAAGCCGCTCGGCTGCCCTGGCGAAACTTCCCAGTTCCATCCCGGTGATGAAAGTTCTCAGCACGTCAAGATCAAATGTTACACGTCGCATTGGATCGTCCTTGTTTTCAGGATTGTTAATCAAAAACTTCCTGATTTTATGGATGAAGCTATGGCGCTACATCCATCCAGTCAAGGCCGCTCGACCGGCGTCACGGGAATGGAATCATGTCTGCCACCGTCATTCGCAACGATTACCAGCCATCCGGGCGAGGCGCCGCCACCATCCCGGCCGGCCGGACCTTCGGGCCTAATCATCGCTGGAAGGTCCTGGGTATCGGGGTTGCCGCGAACGCCGGTTTCTCGGCCACTTTTTCGGGCATACCGGCCACGGCGGTCGTGCTTCGCCAAGGCTATCACTTGAACAATGCCGAACTCGGCCTGGCGCTCGGCCTTCTCGGGCTGGGGGTTGCGCTCAGCGAACTGCCATGGGGTCTGCTCACCGACCGCTGGGGGGATCGCCGCGTGCTTCTGATCGGGCTTGGCGCGACGGCGGCGTGGCTGCTTGCGATGGCGATGCTCGTGGTGCCGACAAGGGCGGGCATTCCCGATGTCACGCTGCTGGCGGCAAGCCTGCTCGTCACGGGACTGCTGGGCGGCAGTGTCAACGGTTCGAGCGGTCGCGCCATCATGGCCTGGTTCAGCGAGAATGAGCGCGGTTTTGCCATGAGCATCAGGCAGACGGCGGTGCCGCTTGGCGGCGGCCTCGGCGCGCTCGTCCTGCCTTCGCTTGCCCTGGCCTTCGGTTTTGCCGCGGTATTCGGGCTCCTGGCGGCGGCATCCGCTCTCTCCGCCCTGTTCGCCTGGCGTTGGCTGCACGAACCGCCGGCGGCGGGTGGCGGCCACGCCGTTCCGTCTGGCGTGGCCGGTCCGGCACCGTTGCGCAACACAGAGGTCTGGCGCATCTCGACCGCCATCGGCCTGCTCTGTTTTCCGCAAGTGGCGGTCCTCACTTTCGCATCGGTGTTCCTGCACGACTTTGCCGGACTTGGCATGACGGCGATCAGCACCAGCCTCGCCGCAGTACAGGTCGGTGCCATGGTCATGCGCGTCTGGAGCGGCCGCTTCACCGACCGCCACGGCAACCGCCGTCAGTTTCTTCGCTTGTGTAGTGCGCTGAGCGCCCTGGCCTTCGTGATGCTCTGGGTGCTGGTTCTGGCCGTACCCGCAATGCCTGGCAGCCAATCCTTCCTGATCGCTGTCCTGCCCTTGGTGCTCGTCGTCGCCGGCATCTCGGTCTCCGCCTGGCACGGCGTTGCCTATACCGAGCTTGCCACGCTGGCCGGTGCCGGCCATGTCGGAACCGCGCTCAGCCTCGCCAACAGCTTTGTCTTCGTCGGCTTCTTCCTAGTGCCGGTAGCCATTCCGGGGCTGCTGCACCTCTGGTCCTGGCCCGGCGTCTGGCTGTCGGCCGCGGTTTGCGCGCTGATCGCCTGGCCGATCTTGCTGCCGCGGGCCTGAGTTCCCGCCGCAAAACCGCCCGACTTCGAAGCCACGACCTTGAACCGACCGGGAAAACCCGACCGATCCCGTTAACGTCCCATCAAGGTTAATGCATCATTTTGCTCTCCAGTGGGGTCAGTTGCGTTCCTGGAGAGAGTTCCGTGCATCGACGTGTGTTGAAGCGGCTGATGGCCGCCGCCGGTGAGAAACGCAGCCTTGTGTCTCCGTTCATCATCGGTCTCGGTATCTGGATCGGCTTTCCGACCGTCGCCGCCTACCAGGACATGACCAGCCTCGTTTCCGGCCTTGAATCGCCGACCGCGCGCTGGAACTCCTATGTCGAGAAATCCGTCGCCGGTTCGGTCCACGCGGCCGAGATGCCGTTCGCCGAGTCCGACATCACCGGCTCGATCTCGGGTTCCGGCGTTCGCCTTCCCGGAATCGGCTCCGTTTCGTTCCGCGGCAAGGGCGGCAAGGTCAGCGGGTCGCCCGACGAGGATCGCGTCGTGCGCGCCGATAAGAAGGGCCGCATCGTCCAGGTCTCTCCCGTAGCGCCGCCGAAGAACTTCAATGCCGGCTCGATCTTCCAGCGGACCTCCTCGCTGATGCGGCCGAGCATGGACAGCGACCTGAAAATGGCATTCGCCAAGCCTCAGATCAAAGGCAAGGAAATCCAGATCGCCGCGGCCTTCCACGCGCGTGAGGACAGGAAGCCGGATCCCGGCGTGCCGGCCATGCTTGCCGCCCTCGTCAACAACGACCATCCCGATGTGCTGGCGACCGCCTATGCGCAATCCGCGCCGGACTATGCCAAGGCCTCGCCCTTTGAAGCCCTGCTTCAGGACGAGCAGCCCAACAGCGGCCGCTTCATTCCGCCGATGGCCAAGGGCGACCACGCCTGGATCCAGAATCCGCTTCCTGCCGGCGCCTTCTCCAAGCCGGAGCAGAAATGCCTGGCCAACGGCATCTATTTCGAGGCACGCGGCGAAGCCGTGCGCGGCCAGGCCGCCGTCGCCCAGGTGATCCTCAACCGGGTCCGCAATCCCGCCTATCCCAATTCGATCTGCGGCGTCGTCTACCAGAACGACAACTGGTTCAACCGCTGTCAGTTTTCATTCGCTTGCGACGGTAGGAAGAAGCGCATCGACAATCCTGTCGCCTACCAGACCGCACAGGACATCGGCATGGCCGTCACCGCCGGCAAGATCTTCATTCCGGAAGTAGGATCGTCCACCCACTACTATGCCAATTATGTCCATCCCGGCTGGGCGCGCACAATGCAGAAGATGACCAGGATCGGCCTGCATATCTTTTACCGGACCTATGGTGGCGGCTGGAGTTGAGCGGCCCGCCGCCCGCCGTTCTTTTCGCGCGGTCGCACGGTCGATCGGAGAGCCATTGTCTGGGGGATTCGCGCGGCGCATCCCCCTGATCGCCGCGGGCACGATGTCGCACCTTGCTAGTGCATTGATTTCATTGTCTAAAATACACAGCTCGGAAGTTCCGTCCGTGGCTTGACGGGCGCAAACCCTCTAACTATGTTGCCGGCGACTTTAGAAGCGGACGGACGGTGACGGTCTGCCCGGGCAGGGGGGTTGCGATGGCCGAAAAAAAAGGGCCAGACGGAACCGGAGAAACCGGCCGTGGCAAAGAGCATGATCCCGAAATCCGCGACGACGATCTTGAGCGACGTCGGCGTGAACTTGGAGCATCGCTTGCGACAAGGCTGCCGAACCGGCTCGAGGGGAAAGACGACGCGAAACCAGTGACCGGATACGGTCAGGCGATCAAACTATCCAGCGAGTTTATCGCCGGGGTGGTGGTGGGCGCCGGCATCGGCTGGATCATCGACCGTATGGCGGGGACATCGCCGTGGGGTCTGATCGTTTTCCTGCTGCTTGGTTTTGGCGCCGGCGTGCTCAATGTCATGCGTTCGGCTGGCGTTGTGGCGGAATTCGGACAAGGTGCCAAGCCGCGCCATGACCGGGACGACAGCAAATGACCGCCCTTCAGGCGGCAATGGTAATTTAGCCGTACGCGGCATTGACGGGGTTTGAACGTGGCAGCTGACAAGGTCGATCCGATCCACCAGTTCCATATCAACAAGCTGATACCGATCGAGATCGGCGGCTATGACCTGTCTTTCACCAATTCCGCCCTGTTCATGGTCGCCACCGTCGTCGTTGCCGCGGCGTTCCTGTTCCTGACGACGTCGAGCCGCAGCCTGGTTCCAGGCCGACTGCAGTCGGTCTCCGAAATGGCTTACGAATTCGTCGGCAACATGCTGCGCGACGCCGCCGGCACGCAGGGCATGAAGTTCTTCCCCTTCGTGTTCTCGCTGTTCATGTTCGTGCTGGTCGCCAATCTGCTCGGCCTGTTTCCCTATTTCTTCACTGTCACAAGCCACATCATCGTCACCTTCGGCCTCGCGGCCCTGGTGATCGGAACCGTGGTGGTCTACGGCTTCATGAAGCATGGTCTTGGTTTCCTCAAGCTGTTCGTGCCGCATGGCGTGCCGGTGTTCCTGCTGCCGCTGGTGGTGCTGATCGAGGTCATCTCCTTCGTGTCGCGCCCGGTCAGCCTCTCGGTTCGTCTGTTCGCCAACATGCTTGCCGGCCACATCACGCTCAAAGTGTTCTCTGGGTTCGTCGTCAGCCTCTCCGCGCTGGGCGCGGTCGGTGTGGCGGGTTCGATCCTGCCGTTGGCGATGGCGGTGGCGCTGACGGCGCTTGAACTGCTGGTCGCTTTCTTGCAGGCCTACGTCTTTGCCGTGTTGACCTGCATGTATCTCAACGACGCCCTGCATCCCGGGCACTGAGGCCAAGAGTTCCGGCCCAAGAGTTTCCAACATTGGTGCCGGATGAAATCGCAACGGAATTTTCAGATCCAAAGGAGTTGAACAAATGGACGCAGAAGCAGCAAAGTACATCGGCGCCGGCATCGCTTGCCTGGGCATGGGTGGCGCGGGCATTGGCCTGGGCAACATCTTCGGCAGCTACCTCTCGGGCGCGCTGCGCAACCCGTCGGCTGCCGACGGCCAGTTCGGCCGCCTGATTTTCGGCTTCGCCGTGACCGAAGCTCTGGGCATCTTCTCGCTTCTCATCGCGCTGCTGGCCCTGTTCGGCTGAGTACTGAGAAGATTGGACAGGCCAGCCGCGCTAGCGGCGGGCCTGATATCTGGGGATAGTCCATGTTCGTGACATCTGCCTTCGCGCAAGAGTCCGCGCCATCAGCCGACACCAGCCACGCTGCGACCGGAGGCGACACGCATTCCGGCACCAGCGTGCCTGCCGAAGCGCACGGCACGTTTCCGCCATTCAATCCGGAGACGTTTCCGTCGCAGCTTCTGTGGCTGGCGATCACGTTCGGGCTGTTCTACCTCTTCCTGAAGCGGGTCGTGATGCCGCGCGTCGGGGGCATCATCGACGTCCGCAACGACCGCATCAGCCAGGATCTCGACCAGGCAGCCAAGTTGAAGGGCGAGGCAGACGCCGCCGTTGCCGCTTACGAGCAGGAACTGGCTGAAGCCAAGAAGAACGCCAACTCGATCGGCCAGCAGGCCAACGATGCTGCCAAGGCGGAAGCCGAGACCGCGCGCAAGAAGATCGAGGCCGCGCTCGACGCCAAGCTTGGCGAGGCCGAGGCACGCATTGCTTCCATCAAGGCCAACGCCATGAAGGAAGTCGGCAGCATCGCCGAGGACACCGCTTCGGCGATCGTCGAGGCACTGGTTGGCGGCAAGACCAGCAAGGCCGAGATCGCGGCCGCGGTCAAATCCGTGGCCCGGTGAGGAGCGCATCATGGACGCTACATCTCTCGCAACGCTCTGGGCCACGATTGCCCTGATCATCTTCCTGGGCATCGCCGTCTATATCAAGGTGCCCCGCCTGATCGCCAAGGCGCTCGACGCCCGCGCCGCCAGGATCAGCAGTGAACTCGACGAGGCACGTAAGCTGCGCGAAGAAGCCCAGCAACTGCTCGGTCAGTACAAGAAGAAGCGCAAGGAAGCCGAGCAGGAAGCTGCCGACATTGTCGCGGCCGCAAAGCGCGAGGCAGATCTGCTGGCCGCCGATGCCCACAAGAAGACCGAGGATTACGTTGCCAGGCGCACCGCGCTTGCCGAGCAGAAGATCGGCCAGGCCGAACGCGAAGCGATCGGCGAAGTGCGTGCCAGCGCTGTCGACATCGCTGTCGAGGCGGCACGCGCATTGCTCGCCACCAAGGTCGACTCTAAGGTCGGAGCCGACCTGTTCAGGTCCGCGCTGCAGGATGTGAAGGCGAAGCTGAACTGAGCTGAACGACCAATATTGAAGAGCCGCCCGGGCAACCTGGCGGCTTTTCTATGCGGTGCGCCAACGCTGCCAATCTCCCCCGCAACGGGGGAGATCGACCGACACCGCTGCCGTCGTTTTACTCCAGCCCGGCGAAGCTTTCTTCTTCTTCTTCCGTCACCTCGGCGCCGCCCAACCGGAACGGCGCAAACGAGGTGCGGTGCAGCCGAGCGACGGGGCCATGCGCCTCGATCGCCGTACGGTGCCGGACCGTGGCGTAGCCCATATGGACTTCGAAGCCGTAGCGATCGTGATGATTGCCGCAGCGGCACATCATGCGGTCGCGCATGACCTTGGCCACGATCGAGGCCGCGGCGATCGACTGCGAGCGCTGGTCGCCCTTGATCAGCGCGCGCCCTTCGCAGGGCAGTCCCGGCGGCACGTCGCGCCCATCCGCCAGCGCGAGCTTTGCCTGGATGGGCAGCCCGACAAGTGCGCGGCGCATCGCTTCGAGGCTCGCCTTGAGGATGTTGCTGCCATCGATGCCTTCGGCGCTGACCGACGCCATCGAGACGCCGAGCGCGGAGCCAATGATGCGCAGAAACAGCGCTTCGCGCTGCGAGTGGCTAAGCCGCTTGGAATCGTCGAGCCCTTCGGGAATGTTGGCGGGGTCGAGTACCACTGCCGCCGCGACCACCGGCCCGGCCAACGGGCCACGGCCGGCCTCGTCCATCCCTGCGACCGGCCACATGCCATCGGCCATCGCCTTCGTCTCGAAGGAGAAATCGGGTTTCTCGACGATTTCGAAGAGAAGCGGAGAATCAGAACGCGCGCGAGCCATGTTGCGGCGAGGTTCGCATCGGCTCTGATTCTCCGCAAGTCCCTCCGGGTCGGGTGGGGCGCCGGACCGGGAGGGCACCGTCTGCAGGCCGGGGCAGGCCGGACGGATTTTTTTGCCGCGGCGGTAATGAACAGCCGCGCTGTTTTTCGGCTTCAGAGCAGCATCAACTGCTCCTGGTCCTTACCGGCCGCGACGAACTGGTCGGTCCGCAGCGTACGCCGTTCGGCATTGAGACCGAGCCGCTTGGCGGTGATCTCGAAGCGCCGGCCGATCTGCCAGGCATAAGGTCCGGCGCCCTTCATGCGCTTGCCCCACTCCGAATCGTAGTCCTTGCCGTCGCGCATCGAACGGATCAGCGACATGACGTGGCGATAGCGGTCGGGATAGTGGCGCAGCAGCCAGTCTTTGAAAATCGGGCTGACCTCCAGCGGCAGGCGCAGCACCACATAGCCGGCCTCGCGCGCACCGGCATGGTGTGCCGAGTCGAGAATGCGTTCCATCTCCTGGTCGCTCAGGCCCGGAATGATCGGCGCCACCATCACCGAAGCCGGGATACCGGCATCCGAAAGCTGCCTGATCGCTTCCAACCGCTTGGTCGGGGTCGATGCGCGGGGTTCCATCGTCCTGGCCAGCATGCGGTCAAGCGTCGTCACCGACAGCGCCACCTTGGCGAGCCCGCGCTCGGCCATGCGCGACAGAATGTCGATGTCGCGCACCACCAGGGCTGACTTGGTGACGATGCCGACCGGATGACCGCGTGCCTCCAGCACTTCGAGGATTTCGCGCATGATCCGGTACTGCTTCTCGATCGGCTGGTAGGGATCGGTGTTGGTGCCGATGGCGATGGTGCGCGGCTGGTAGCCATCCTTCGACAACTCCTTGTCGAGCAGGCGTGCCGCATCCGGCTTGGCGAACAGCTTGGATTCGAAATCCAGGCCCGGCGACAGGCCCATGAACGAGTGCGTCGGCCGCGCGAAGCAATAGACGCAACCGTGCTCGCAACCGCGATAGGGATTGATCGACCGGTCGAAGGAGATGTCGGGCGATTCGTTGCGGGTGATGATGGTGCGCGGCTTCTCCACCTGCACCTCGGTCTTGAACGGGGGCAACTCCTCCAGCGAACTCCACCCATCGTCGAAGACATGCCGGCTGACAGGTTCGAACCGGCCAGACGGATTGATGCCCGCCGATCGGCCACGGTTGCGGTCCGGACGGACCCGCATGCCACTCTGCTCGATCATCGCGTTGGCCATCTCGGCTCGTCCTGCTCCGAAGGCCGCAATATCGGCGCGCATGATCGGTTCCATCTTCGCCCGCTCCCAGGGACTGTCCATGTTGTGTCGAATCGCTCTGCTCATGAAATTATTCCTATTTTATTGATGAGAACAAATCAAGAACTTTTCTATGGCGCGATGCAAAAACTGGCGTCGGTCAGTGGTTTCCGCTATTCGGCTCACGATGCTCAGTGTTCTCATCGAAACGCATAATGACGAGGAGGGTCTCGCCCGCACGCTGGCGACGCTGATTGGCGGCGCGGTCGAGGGCGTGGTGCGAGAGGTCGTCGTCTGCGACACCGGCTCCACCGACCACACGCATCGTGTCGCCGAGCATGCCGGCTGCCACTATGTGGGGAGCGGCGGCATCGCCGCCGGCATCCGCCAGGCCAAGGGTGACTGGCTGCTGTTTCTCGAACCGGGTGCGAGGCTGGTAGAGGGCTGGATCGACGCGGTCGTCGCCCATACGGCCAGGCAGACCATGGCCGCCCGGTTCGCGCGGGCGCGGGGCAGCCGTACGCCGTTCCTGGCTAGGGTCTTTTCCGCAAACCGTGCTCTCGCCGACGGACTGGTGATCAGCAAGCGGCAGGCGGCATCTCTGTCCAAGACTGCCGGCAGCGCCGAGGCGTTGGCGCGCGGTCTGGCGACTAAGAAGCTCGACGCCGAGATCTGGGTGGCGCCACCGAGGCAGGCGCAGCGCTCTCCCAGTTGATTTTTGCAGCTGCTCTGCGTGGCGTTGCTTTTTAAGGGGCCGATTTGCCGCGCCGCAGATGTTCGTCCAGGCGCGGCATGATCTCGACGAAGTTGCAGGGCATGTGCCGGTAGTCGAGCTGTGCCTTGAGGATGCCGTCCCAGGCATCCTTGCAGGCGCCGGGCGAGCCCGGCAGCACGAAGACGAAAGTGGCGTTGACGACGCCGCCGGTCGCCCGGCTCTGGATCGTCGAGGTGCCGATCTTGTCGTAGGAGATGCGGTGGAAAACTTCCGAAAAGCCATCCATGCGCTTTTCGAAAATCGGCTCCAGCGCCTCGGGTGTCACATCGCGGCCGGTGAAACCGGTTCCACCGGTGGTGATCACGACGTCGATGGCCTTGTCCCGCGACCACGCCAGAACGGTGTCACGGATTTTTTCGCGGTCGTCGGTGACGATATCCCGGCCGGCCAGGATGTGGCCGGCCTCGGTGATGCGATCGGCCAGCGTCTGGCCGGATTTGTCGTTGGCGAGGCTGCGTGTGTCGGAAACCGTCAGCACCGCGATGCGCACCGGAATGAAGGCACGGCTCTCGTCAATCCTGGCCATCTCACTCAGCCTCCGATGCAATGCTGCGTGTTGCCGCGACGAACCAGTCGGGCTGGCGGCTGCGGATCTCGGCCGCCGCGCGCTTGGCGACATTGCCGGTCTCGAACAGGCCGAAGCATGTCGCGCCAGATCCGGACATTCGTGAAAAACCCGATCCGGCCTTATCAAGCCATGAAAGCGCCCTGCCTATGGCGGGCCGCATCGCAAGGGCCGCAGGTTCGAGATCGTTGCGGGTGATCTCCAGCCAGTTGCGCAGGCTGTGAAACTCGATGCTTCGCGGCAGCGGCGGCAGTGGCTCATTGTCGCGCCGGGACAGTGCTGCGAAGATTTCCGCCGTCGAGACCGGCGTGCCCGGATTGACCAGCACCAGACCCAGCGCCGAAAAATCCGGCAGCATCGACAGCTCCTCACCGATGCCGCGCGCCACCAGCGGCTTTGCCGCCAGGCACATCGGCACATCGGCGCCAAGCGAGAGACCGATCCGCGCCAGCTCGGCGCTATCGATGTCCAGCCCCCAGCTGTCGGCCAGCCCGCGCAGCACGGCCGCCGCGTCGCTCGACCCTCCGCCCACGCCGGACGCGACTGGAAGGTTCTTTTCGAGCCTGATGATCACGGGCGGCGTGCTCCGAAGACCGGTGGCCTGCCGTAGCGCGTCGCGTGCCTTGAGCACCAGATTGTCGCCATCGGGCGGAACGTCCGGCGCGTAGCGGCCGGATACGGCGAAGTCGTCGCCTTCAGCCGGCGCGATCTCGATCCTGTCGCCAAAGCGCGTGAACACAGCCAGGCTTTCGATGAGATGATAGCCGTCGGGGCGCCTGCCGGTGACGTGCAGGGCAAGGTTTATCTTGGCGGGTGCTGCCCATGTCCGGACATGCGGACCGGACTCCACAGTCTCGATTGCGAGTGAAATGAGGGTCAGTCCTTGGCCAGCCGGTATTCGCCGGTCTTCGGATCCTTGACCAGCGTTCCCATCGCGCCGTTGGCTGCCTGCTTTTCGGTCCGCCGTACCTTGGCCGTCACGCGCTCAGCCTCGCGCAGGAAGGTGCGGTAGCCGAAATAGGCGGCAATGCCGACGACGGCGAAGAAAATAAGTTGCGGCATGTCAAAACTCCTACCACGCTGGGCCGGTAAGGGCGGCCGGTCGGGTCTTTCGGGCAACCATGCTAGACGCTTTCACGGCTTTTTCAAAGCCCGAAGCGCGCCCACAATGCGCGCTCTTCCGCCGCATCAATGACGCCGCTGGCCGCTGCCGCGGCGATATCGGGCGCTGAAAAGCCCTTGCTCGAGCCGAACAGGCCGAAGCGGCCGAACAGACCGCGCGGCGCCGTTATCAGCTTGAGCTGGGTCTTCGGCCCGAAGCGGGTCTTCAGTACCGTGCGCATGTCGCCGAGCGCATCGACGAGGCCGAGTTCCAAGCCTCTCTTGCCGGTCCAGAACAGTCCGGTGAACAGCTCCGGATCGTCCGCCAGCTTCGTGCCGCGCCGCTCCTTGACCAGATCGATGAAGGTCTCGTGCACTTCGAGCTGCAGCACCTTCAGCCGCTCGACGTCTTCCTTTTTCTCGGGCTTGAACGGATCGAGCACTGCCTTGTTCTGGCCGGCCGTGTGGACACGGCGCTCGATGCCGATCTTCTTCATCAGTTCCGGAAAACCGAACGAGGCCGACACCACGCCGATCGATCCGACGATGGAGGAGGGGTCGGCGAAGACCTCGTCGCCGGCGACAGCGATCATGTAGCCGCCAGACGCCGCGACATCCTCGACGAAGACAAGCACCTTTTTGTTCTTCTCGACCGCAAGGTCACGAATTCGCTTGAAGATCAGCCGCGACTGCACCGGGGAGCCGCCGGGGGAGTTGATCGAGATCGCGACTGCCGGCGCGTCGAAGGAAAACGCCTTTTCGATCAGCCCAGCGGTGGAGGCAAGCGACAGGCTCGGCCGGAACGGACCGCCGCCGGCCATTATGGTGCCGTGCAGCCGGATGACCGGAATGGTGTCGACGGTGGAGCGCCACGACTTCGGCAGCAGACGGTTGAAAAGACGTTTCACGATGAAGTGGTCTCCGGCGATGGTTGCAGGCATGTAGTGATTTCCCGGCCAACGGCAATGTTCAGGCCGCGAACAGCTCAGTCTCCGAACAGCGAGGCGAGCCCGTTGGTTATCATTTCGCTGCGCTCGTCGGGGCCGTTGCCCGATCGCGCGTGAAGCATCAGGGGCGGACGGATGGCGAGCTTTCCCCGCGCCCCAAGCGCCGCCCGCACGATAATGCGGATCGCCGCCGCGTCGGGGCGAGGGTGCACGGCGAGCATCTCGGCTTCACCGAAGCGGCCTGAAATCGCGTCGAGAATGGAGCCGAGCTGTTCGGGGCGGGCGATCACGGCAAGCCCGCCGCGCGGCCTGACAACCGCTGCCGCACTGCGGATCCAGTTTTCGAACAGGCCATCCTCCATGACATGGGCCTCTTTTCGCAGGCGGTCCGATGTGGCGCGGTCCCGTGCGGCGTTGAAAGGCGGATTCATGATGACGAAGTCGAAATCATTGTCGGCAAGGCCGGCGGCGGCCCGGGCCCGGCCCGAAACGGTGACATCGGCGACAAGCACGGCCGCGCGATCGCTGAGATGCGCATTGCCGGGATGGGCAAGCGTGGCCGCCGCGAAGGCAGCCATCTCAGGCGCGCGTTCGACCAGCACAGCCTGGGCGTCCGGACAGCGCGACAGCACTGCCAGACCGGCAGCACCGACGCCGGCCCCGAAATCGGCGAGCCGCCCGCCAAACGAGGATGGCACCGATGCGGCCAGCATCATCGCATCCATTCCGGCGCGATGGCCGCCATGCTTGGGCTGCACGAGCCAGAACCGGCCGCGGTGGAAGGCATCGACCGTATGGGCCGGCATATCCGTGTCAAGGGTGGCTGGCGCGGCGGACATTATTTCTGGCGGATCTCGTTGGCGATGCCGGCGTCGGTCAGGATGCGTCGCGCTGCGTCGGCCTGGTCGGCGTCGACCATGACGCGCCGCGGCAGGATGCCGAGCGAGCCGTCGAGCACGCTCATATTCTGGTCGGCGACGAAGCAGCCGATGCCGGCGTCGCGCATCAGCGATTCGACAAACGAGATGATGACGGCGTCGTTGGTGCGGATTAGCTCTATCATCGCAAGAAACTCGCAGGTTGCAGCATGCATGTAAACGTGCGGCCGCGCTCCCGCATTGCCGACGTTGACAGGTTGTCGCCGCCGCCGCGCCAATTCGCCACTTGCCGTGGCCGTGCCCGCCGCCCTAGAGTCCGTGCCGGGACTAAGGGTGCCGTCGCACGCGTTATACCAAGACGGGAGTGATTGTCGTGGGTGTCGTTCTCAACATCGAAAACGGGAAGCGGGAGCCCGCCTCCATCCAGGATTTGATCGATCTGACGGCGGCCGATATGGGGCGCGTCAACAAACTGATCCTGTCCAAGGCCGGCTCCGACGTCGAGATGATTCCCGAAGTCGCCAACCATCTGATCTCGTCCGGCGGCAAGCGGCTCAGGCCAATGCTGACGCTGGCTGCGGCGCAGATGTTCGGCTATGCCGGCGAGGGCCACGTCAAGCTCGCCACTTCGGTCGAGTTCATGCATACGGCCACGCTTCTGCATGACGACGTTGTCGATGAAAGCGGCATGCGGCGCGGCAAGAAGACCGCCCGCATGATCTGGGGCAACCAGGCCAGTGTGCTGGTCGGTGACTTCCTGCTCGGCCAGGCCTTCCGCATGATGGTCGATGTCGGCTCGCTCGAAGCGCTCGACATCCTGTCGAGCGCCGCCTCGATCATCGCCGAAGGCGAGGTCATGCAGCTTGCCGCCGCCAAGAACCTCGAAACCACCGAGGACGAGCACTTCGCCGTCATCAAGGCGAAGACCGCAGCGCTGTTTTCGGCCGCCGCCGAGGTTGGCCCGGTTATCGCCCAGGCGACCCGCAACGATCGCGCTGCGCTGCGCTCCTACGGAATGAATCTCGGTCTTGCCTTCCAGCTCATCGACGATGCGCTGGACTATGGCGGCACCAGCAAGGATCTCGGCAAGAATGTCGGCGACGATTTCCGCGAGGGCAAGGTGACCTTGCCGGTCATCCTCGCCTACCGGCGCGGCAGCAAGGCCGAACGCACCTTCTGGAAGCGTGCCATCGAGGACAATGTGGTCGACGACGCCGGGCTGGAAAAGGCGATCGGCCTGATGACCCGCCACGGCGCCATTGCCGACACGATCGGGCGCGCCCGCCATTTCGGCGAGATCGCCCGCGACGCCTTGGCGCCTCTGGAAGAGACGCCGCAGAAATCGGCGCTGATCGACGTCATCGATTTCTGCATCAGCCGGGTGAACTGAGGCGACCGGCTTTCGCTGGGCTTCCCGGGGCTGCGCCAGTGAAAAGACGCCTGTGAATTCGACCTGCCGTCTCGACAAGCCGCCTTGCCGCAAATTATCTATAAATCATGGCAAAGGGCACGGACGACACCATAGCGGTGCGCATCAGCAAGGTATTGGCGGATCGCATCATTTCCGGCGCGATCGAGCCGGGGGCGAGGCTGCGGCAGGATCATGTCGCCGAGGAATTCAACACCAGCCATGTTCCCGTGCGCGAGGCCTTCCGCCGCCTCGAGGCGCAGGGGCTCGCCGTTAGCGAGCCGCGCCGTGGCGTGCGCGTGGCGGCCTTCGATCTGGGTGAGGTCAAGGAGGTCGCCGAAATGCGGGCGGCGCTCGAAGTGCTGGCACTGCGCCACGCCGCGCCGCATCTGACCTCGGCCATTCTCGACCAGGCCGAGGAGGCGACCAAGGCCGGCGACAAATCCCGCGATGTCAGGTCGTGGGAGGAGGCCAATCGCGCCTTTCACCGGCTGATCCTGGCGCCATGCGGCATGCCGCGCCTGCTTGCCACCATCGACGACCTGCACGCGGCAAGCGCGCGCTTCCTGTTCGCGGCATGGCGCTCGGAGTGGGAGACGCGCACCGATCAGGACCACCGGGCGATCCTCAGCGCCTTGCGGCAGGGAAATACCGAATCGGCCGCGGCAACACTGGGACGGCATGTCCAATGGATTGGCCGCAAGCCGGTCAGGACAGCGTCCGGCGCCACGCGCGAAGCCTTCGCGATCGTGGGTTAGGGTCCTTTTCCCGAGCCCGGGCTTGCTATCAGTCCAAAAATGTGGATTCGATAATAGATCGAAAGCATAAATTATCTATAATTTTGGATTGACCAAAGGGAAGCCTATGACCCACCTTGCATTCTCGTCCGCCAGACCGTCCTTCAGCCCGCTGCGCCTCCAGCAGCGATCGCTCGGCTGGCAGGCCGGCGCCGTCGTGCTCGGCACGCTCTTCCTTGCGCTCTCCTCCTACATCGAGGTGCCGATGGTGCCTGTTCCCGTGACCATGCAGACCTTCGCGGCAACGCTGATCGGCGCGCTCTATGGCTGGCGACTTGGCGCGGTGACGATCGCCGCTTGGCTGGTCGAAGGTGCTGTCGGCTTCCCGGTCCTGGCCGGCGGCGCTGCCGGCATACAGCATTTCGTCGGCCCGACGGGCGGCTATCTCTTTGCCTTTCCCATCACCGGCGCGCTGGTCGGCTGGTTGGCCGAACGCGGCTGGAACGGCAACAGGGTTTTGCTTGCCTTCGCCGCCATGCTGCTCGGCAACGTCGCCTGCCTGGCTCTCGGTACGGCCTGGCTTGCCGTCATGATCGGCGCCGAGAAGGCCATCACCTTCGGCTTCGTTCCGTTCATCGTCGGCGGGTTGCTGAAGTCGGCGCTTGGCGCCGCGACACTGATGGCGCTCCCGCGCGGCAAGATGAACTTGCCGAAGCCGTGACGATCAGGCTTCGCGCCCATCATCTCCTTTGCCTGCTCACCTATGTGGGCAAGGGATACAGCCCCGCCTTCACCGCCAATTATGACGGGATCGCGGAGCGCCTGAGCCGGGGCGAGGACATCCTCCTCGTCTCCGGCCCGGACGACATCTGCGCCCCGTTGCTTGGCGAGCCGGAACCGCACTGCTTGCGCGACAGCGCGGCGGGGCGGGACCGGCAGGCCGGCGATGACGTGGAAGCGCTGCTGGCTCGGCCGATCCGGGACGGCGTCCGCCTCGATCTCGATGCCGCGACCCTGATGCGGCTGCGGCTAGCGTTTTCGGCCGGCCACGTGCGCAAGGCATGCGGGGGCTGCGAATGGAGCGGGCTGTGCGGCACGGTGGCAAGTGGCGGCTATCGCGATACGCGGTTGCAACGGCCCGTTAAGACGCAAAACTGTCCCTTTTAGCCATGGTTTGTTAATCGGGTGACCCGATTGTGAATTTCGGGCGGATTGAAGCGCGACCCCAAAAAGGCCATGCTTTGCCTGGAAGATCGAGTCTGGGTCGATCCCGCTGACGCGGAGATGGCGCCTGGCTGAAAGGGATATGATGCAGCAAGGACGTGCGCGCTGGCTGACAAGGCTGGCAATTGTGACGGGCATGGCGATCTCGGCTTTGCCGGCCTATGCCAAGCAATCCACCGAACCGGTCAAGATCTCGTCGTTCTCGGGCGCTTATCTGGCTGCCCGGATCGCCGAGGGCGACAACGACCTCGACAGCGCTATCGCGTACTACAAGCAGGCCTTGGCCTTCAATCCGAGCGACACCGCACTGCAGCAGAGCCTGATGCTGTCGTTGATCGCGCAAGGCCGCTTCGACGAATCGCTGGTCTATGCCGACAAGCTCAAGGAAGTGCCCGATGTGGAGCGCTTCTCGCGCCTGGCGCTGGCCGTCGATTCCTTCCACAAGAAGGATTTCACCAAGGCGCAGTACTGGCTCAAGCTGTCGCTGGAATCCGACCTCGACCGGCTGATTTCCGGCGTCATGTCCGGCTGGGCCGAACAAGGTGCCGGTCAGGCCAGCGAAGCGATGGCTTCGATCGACAAGTTGCAGGGGCCGGACTGGTTCGGCCTGTTCAAATCCTTCCACCGCGCCCTGATCGCCGATGCGTCTGGTATGCCCGAAAAGGCCGAGGCGATCTACGCGGCGACGATGCAGGATACCACGGCCGGCGGTGCGGCGCCTGAAACCTGGATGCGCAACGCGCAGGCCTATGCATCGTTCCTGGCCCGCAAGGGTGACAAGGCCAAGGCGATCTCGGTGCTCGACCAGGCAGAAGCGTTCTCGCCGGGCAAGCTGGAAATCGTCGCCTTGCGTGACAGGATCAGCAAGGGCGAGAAGATTGCGCCCTTCGTTTCCGGTCCGTCCGACGGTGCTTCCGAAATTCTGCTCGATCTTGCCACCGCGCTCAACCGTGGCGGCGGCGAGCCATTCGTGCGCCTCTATCTGCAATATGCCTTAGCCCTGAAGCCCGACAGTGACGCGGCCCTCGTGCAGCTCGCCGCCGTCGCCGAACAGCTGAAGGACGGGGAAGGCGCCATCGCGCTCTATCGGCGCATCCCGGACTCTTCGCCGCTGAAGGAGATTTCGGACCTGCAGCTTGGCCTCAATCTTGCCGACCTCGACCGCCATGACGAGGCGATCACGCATCTGAAGGCCTTCGTCGAAGCCCATCCCAATGACATGCGCGCCTATCTGGCGCTTGGCGGAGTCTACTCCTCGAAGGATGATTTCCGCTCCGCCGCAAATCTCTACGACAAGGCCGTCGAGGCGCTGAAGACGCCAACCGCCGCCAACTGGAACATCTTCTATCAGCGCGGTATCGCCTATGAGCGGCTGAAGGAATGGCCGAAGGCCGAGCCGAATTTCCGCAAGGCGCTGGAATTGCAGCCGGATCAGCCGCAGGTGCTGAACTATCTCGGCTATTCCTGGGTCGACATGAACACCAACCTGAAGGAAGGCCTGGAGATGATCCAGAAGGCCGTCGATCTCAGGCCTAGCGACGGCTACATCGTCGATTCCCTGGGTTGGGCCTATTTCCGCCTCGGCCGCTTCGATGACGCCGTGCGCGAGATGGAACGCGCGGTCGCGCTGAAGCCGGAAGATCCGGTTCTGAACGACCATCTCGGCGACGCCTATTGGCGCGTCGGCCGCAAGCTGGAAGCCACCTTCCAGTGGAACCAGGCCCGCGACCTGAAGCCCGATCCCGATGTGCTGGCCACCCTGCAGCAGAAGCTGATGAAGGGCCTGCCGCCGATCGAATCCAACACGGCGCAGGAGACCCCGAAGGTCAAGCCGGAGCCGGTTCCGGCCCCCAAGGGCTGAAAATCGCCTTTTTTGGAATGCGAACGGGGCTCTCAGGGCCCCGTTTTCGTTGATATCCGTTCCGCTCAAAAATGCCTGCCGGCGCGCCGGAAACGTCCTCAGAACATCTTACGATAGACGACGAAGCCCGAGCGTTCGCCGACCGTGTCATAGAGCTTCATTGCCGTGTGATTGGTTTCATGCGTCAGCCAATATACCCGGCCGGAACCGGCCGCCTGGGCGCGCTCGTAGACGCCTTCGATCAGCGCCCGGCCGATGCCTTTGCCGCGCGAGCCCTCGTTGGTGAAAAGGTCCTGCAGATAGCAGTTCGGCGCGATCGCCGTGGTGCTGCGGTGGAACAGGTAATGGACGAGGCCAAGAAGCTGGCCCCCGCTCTCGGCGACCAGCGCATGGACCGGCTCGTAGGCGTCGAAGAAGCGCGACCATGTCATCGCGGTGACGTCGCTTGCCAGCGCCGTCTCGCCCGAACGGCCATAGAACGCATTGTAGCCGTCCCACAGCGGCATCCATCGGTCGAAATCCTGGCGCGTGACGGGGCGGATGGTGATCGGGTTGGACATGGCTGAACCTGCTGTGCTTGAAGCGGACGCTTTGTTGGATCGCGGAGCGTGGCGGCGAGCAATGGGCCAGTCGCACGCAAAGTTTTCAACATCGCCCGGCATGCTCACGACGGCCGGCATCGGACGCGCCTTGCTTGACGCTTCGCCGCCGTGTCTCTAGGACGTGGCCGCAAGCTAGCCTGTGTCGCCGAGGCCACCGTGACGATTGAAATGTCAGCCCATATGCATCCCAGCCGCTCTTTCCAGGGGCTGATCCTGACCTTGCACAATTACTGGGCGGCTTATGGCTGCGTTATCCTGCAGCCCTATGACATGGAGGTCGGGGCCGGCACGTTTCATCCCGCAACGACGCTGCGCGCGCTCGGGCCCAGGCGCTGGAACGCCGCCTATGTCCAACCATCGCGACGTCCGAAGGACGGCCGCTACGGCGAGAACCCCAACCGGCTGCAGCATTACTATCAGTACCAGGTGATCCTGAAGCCCAACCCGCCGAACCTGCAGGAGCTTTACCTCGGCTCGCTTGCGGCGATCGGCGTCGACCCGTTGCTGCACGACATCCGCTTCGTCGAGGACGACTGGGAAAGCCCGACGTTGGGCGCCTGGGGGCTTGGCTGGGAATGCTGGTGTGACGGCATGGAAGTGTCGCAGTTCACCTACTTCCAGCAGGTCTGCGGCATCGAATGCGCGCCGGTCGCGGGCGAACTCACCTACGGCCTGGAGCGCCTGGCCATGTATGTGCAGGGCGTCGACAATGTCTACGACCTCAACTTCAACGGCCGCGAGGGCGCCGACAAGGTCACCTATGGCGATGTGTTCCTGCAGGCCGAGCAGGAATATTCGCGCCACAATTTCGAATACGCCAACACGGCGATGCTGCTCAGGCATTTCGAAGACGCCGAGGCCGAGTGCAAGGCGCTGCTCGAGGCCGGCGCGCCGGCCTTAAACGACAATCTGCCGATGCACGAGATGGTCTTCCCGGCCTACGACCAGTGCATCAAGGCGAGCCATGTCTTCAACCTGCTCGACGCGCGTGGTGTGATCTCGGTCACCGAACGGCAGAGTTACATCCTGCGGGTGCGCAATCTGGCGAAAGCCTGCGGCGAGGCGTTCTTGAAGACGCAAGCCGGTGGCCTGGCGGCCTGAGTCTCAACCGCCGTTGATCATTTCGAGGGAAGCGTTGATCGGCGGCAGGATCTGGCCGCTCGGACCAGCCATCGTCCGCAGCGCCTGCCGCACGCCCGGCATCGAGAAGGCGCCGTGAGCCTGCGCGGCGAAGCAGGCGCTGAGCGCGAGGATCTGAAGAAGTCTGGATGCCGTTTTCATGATCGTTCAGCCAATAGTTCCCTGCCTGAGCGTGGGTCGCTTCAGCGCTGCGTTGGGTTCATGGAAATCTTTGATCCAAGGACGGGCCGGATCGCCTCATCCCGACAGGAGGGTCAAAATTTCCGGAAAGGGTGACAGCGGCCAGCCGAGTTGCTATGCCCCGCGCGGACCATTTTGCCGCGTGAGCCCCAACCATGCCTGACCTGCTTCTAGAACTTCGCTCGGAAGAGATTCCCGCTCGCATGCAGCGCAAGGCGGCGGGTGATCTGAGGAAGATGCTGGCCGACGGTCTGGTCGAGGCGGGGCTGACCTACGAGGCGGCGCGTGAGTATTGGACGCCGCGGCGCCTCACCCTCGATATCCGTGGCCTCAACGCACGCTCGAAGGATATTCACGAGGATATCAAGGGGCCGTCGACATCGGCGCCTGAACAGGCGGTCCAGGGTTTTCTGCGCAAGGCCGGGTTATCTTCTATCACCGAGGCGCATGTCCATTCCGACCCGAAGAAGGGCGACTTCTATGTCGCGCACATTTCGAAGCCGGGCAGGGCGGCCGAAGAGATCATCGCCGGTCTGGTGCCAGATATCATCCGCACTTTCCCCTGGCCGAAATCGATGCGCTGGGGGCCGGCCTCGGCCAAGCCCGGATCACTGCGCTGGGTGCGGCCGCTGCAATCGATCCTGTGCACCTTCGGCCCCGAGACCGAGGAGCCGGTCGTGGTCGATTTCGAGATCGACGGCATTCGCTCGGGCAACATCACCTATGGCCACCGCTTCCATGCGCCGGGCGAAATCACCGTGCGCCGCTTCGACGACTATGTGTCGAAGCTGGAGGCGGCCAAGGTCGTGCTCGATGCAGACCGGCGCAAGGAGATCATCCTCGCCGACGCCCGCAATCTCGCTTTCGCCAATGGGCTCGACCTGGTCGAGGACGAGGGGCTGCTTGAAGAAGTGTCGGGGCTGGTCGAATGGCCTGTCGTGCTGATGGGCGAGTTCGAAGAGGCTTTCCTGGCCATTCCGGCGGAAGTGATCCGGCTGACCATCCGCGCCAACCAGAAATGCTTTGTGACGCGGCCGCAGGGCGAAGGCGAGGCGCTCTCCAGCCGTTTCATTCTCACCGCCAACATCGAAGCCAGTGACGGCGGCAAGGAAATCGCGCACGGCAACGGCAAGGTGGTGCGCGCCCGCCTGTCCGACGCGCTCTATTTCTGGAAGACGGACCAGGGCGATCTGCCTGATCTCGAGCAACTCCGGGCGTCTGCGGAAAAACTCGGCCTCGACCTGAAGAAGCCGCTCGACCAGCGCATGGCTCGCCTCGACCATCTCAATGTCACCTTCCACGCCAAGCTCGGCACGCAGGGCGAGCGGGTGGAGCGGATTGCCCGGCTGGCGCAAGAATTGGCGCCGATCGTCGGCGCCGATCCCGCGCTGGCGCGTCGTGCGGCTGTCCTGGCTAAGGCTGATCTCACCACGGAAGTGGTCGGCGAGTTTCCCGAATTGCAAGGCGCCATTGGCCGCAAATACGCGCTGCTGCAAGGCGAGGACGCTTCGGTCGCAGCGGCGGCGGAAGAGCACTACAAGCCGCAGGGCCCGTCCGATTATGTGCCGAGCGATCCAGTGTCGGTCGCCGTCGCGCTCGCTGACAAGCTGGACACGCTGGTCGGCTTCTGGGCCATCGACGAAAAGCCGACGGGGTCGAAAGATCCTTTTGCGTTGAGAAGGGCGGCGCTGGGGGTGATCAGGATTCTGGTCGAGAACTCTCTGAACGTTGAGCTTACCGACGTCTTCTATGCACAGCGCGATTTCGAAATATCAAAAGAGGCTGATGCGATACGTGGGCGAATTGTCGCCGACGTGTTGTCTTCCCGCGAAGCTGCTGCGGAACACTTGGCTGAGACCGAAATCTTGGCGCATCTGGGGAAAGACGAATACCTGCATCTCTACACGCTCTTAGAGGCTGCAGAGAAGGCCGACCGGATTTCCCCTCTCCAGCAAGCGGATGCTCTCAAGATCGCGGACGCATGCGTCAGCAAATACACGGCCGTTGAATACCAGGCCAACATGTCTTTGTTTGACGATCTTCGGTCGTTCTTCCACGACCGCCTCAAAGTCTACCTCCGCGACCAGGGCGCACGGCACGATCTCATCGATGCCGTCATCACGCCGCAATCCGACGACCTCCTGCAGATCGTGCGCCGCGTCGAGGCGCTTGGCAAATTCCTCGACACCGAGGACGGCAGGAACCTGCTCGCCGGCACCAAGCGTGCCGCCAATATTCTGGCCGCCGAGGAGAAGAAGAAAACGGCCGTCGCAGAAACCGTTGAGCCGGCGTTGTTCCGGCAAGATGCCGAGAAATCGCTGTTTGCGGCGGTGAATCAAGCCGAGAAGCAAGCCGGCGAAGCGATTCAAAACCAAGACTTTTCCGCTGCCCTGCTGGCGCTTAGCGTGTTGCGTGAACCCGTTGATTCATTCTTCGAGCATGTTCTCGTGAATGATGAGGACTTGTCGGTACGTGCCAACCGTCTTGCGCTGCTCGCCCGCATTCGGACCGCTACCGGCCAGGTCGCCGATTTCTCGAAAATCGCCGGCTGAGAAACATGATCCCGAAAAGTGGGCATCGGTTTTCGGACAAGATCATGCAGGGATAAACCCGGCTGTAGGCCCACGAAAAATATCTTCCAGCCGGTCGTTCGAGCCGGCTTACAGTCATATGACGATGACCTCACCGTGGCAAAAGGCGCATGTTCCCCAACCCAACGGAGGCTTCCATGAATTCCGATCACGAAATCGAAGTGACAGAAGAAATCTCGGCGCCCGCCGAGGCGATTGAATCCGCTTCCGAAACCGCCCTCGACCATGCCGCCGCAGCCATGGTCGAAGCCGCGGATCTGTCTGATGAAGACGAGGATGGCGATGACGAAGATGGCGAAGAGTCTGACGAAGACGACGCCGATGACGCTGTGAAGGCCGAAGGCGACGACGCCGAGGGCGAAGAAGAATCCGACGACGGCGAGTCCGACGAAGAAGACGACGACAAGGAAGAAGCGGCCTGATTTCAGGTGACAGGTTTTCTCGAGGAATGGGCGGTGCTTTGGCGCCGTCCTTTTTGTTGTCTTTTCAAACTGATTTGATCAGTTCTCCAGAATGCTGACGCGCACGCTGTTTTCATAGACGTCGACCTGGATCAGCGGCTCGCCGTTGACGATGGCGCGCTTGGTCGAGGAATTCATCGCGCCGGGGCGCTCCAGCATGCGCTGCAGGTCGGCGCGTTGATCGTTGGTCCTGAACCAGGCATCACCCTCGTCGTCGCTGTCGCGGCGATGGAATTTATGCCAGTTGGCGCGGTCCTGCCGCACCATCTGCGCGGCGCCATCCAGCGCATAGCCGTCGCTTGCCTGGTGATCGCGATCGGAAATGCGCGCGACATAGGACCCCAGCATGTCGTCCGCATGAGCCGCGCCGCCAAGCAATGACGCCAGCAGAAGCCCTGCCACTGTAACGGTCTTCGATTTTTTCATGAGCAACCCCTTGCCTTGAACAATGCAATCCCGTCTGCCGAAGCCGCTACGCCGGACGAAATTTGCCTGACAATGGTGCGCAGCGCGCCAGACCGCCGTCAAGCAGCCGAGCATTTGACTGCCCGGTTTGGCGAGGTCGCTATTTGACCTTGCCGGCTCCCGAAGCGGGCTGTCGGGCTGCCGGCCGTGGTGCGGCTGCCGCCGGTGCCGCAGCTTTCCCTTGCACTGCAGGCGCGGGGGCTGCCGAGGCGGTCGCCGTGGCGGGGGCGGTTGCCGCTGCCGGGGTTTTGGCCTGCACTGGTGTCGAGAAGGCGCCGCCGACGACCCCGCCGCGAATGATCATCGGGCTCTGCGGGAAGGCGTGCCTTGCCTCGGCCTTGTCCGGGATTGCCGCCACCTTTTCATCGGTGACGTCAGGCTCGCCGAGCGCAACGGCGGATATCACGTCGCTCGCCTTGCCGTCGGCGGCCTTCAGCGCAAGGATGGACGGCGTCGAGGCAGGCGCGCTGGGAAAGACCAGCGACGAGGCCTGAGCCCCGCCAGCCGTAGCAGCCAGACTGATAGCAAGCGTTCCCCAGATCCGCATAGACACTGAAATAGCTCCCCATTGCCCAGAAGCCGCACGATAGTGCCCGGCGATTGATACCGGCTTTCATGGAAACATAGCATTTTAGGAATTGATGAATTGCCAATGCCCGCTTGCCCCGGCGGCGCTGTCGTACTACGCAGCCGGCATCCGCGAGGTGACGAGAGTGGCTGAAATACTTGCCGTCGGCGAAGCGATGGAACCGGCGCTGGCGCTGCTTGAGGGCGGCGATGTCGTCGCCATTCCGACCGAGACCGTCTACGGGCTGGCCGGCGACGCCACCAACGGCATTGGCGTGGCGCGCATTTTCGAAGCCAAGGGGCGGCCGCGTTTCAATCCGCTGATCGCCCATGTCGCCGACATGGCGATGGCCGAGCGCATTGCCTCGTTCGATCCGCTTTCGAAGAAGCTCGCGCTTGCCTTCTGGCCGGGTCCGCTGACGCTGGTGCTGCCGCAGCGCTCCGGCAACGGCATTCATCCGCTGGTCACCGCCGGGCTCGACACGATCGCCTTGCGCATGCCGAGGGGTTTTGGCGGTGACCTGATCGCCAGGCTTGGCCGACCGCTTGCGGCACCGAGCGCCAATTCATCCGGCAAGATCAGCGCGACGACGGCGCAAGCCGTTGCGGCGGACCTCGGCGCCCGCATCAAGCTGGTGGTCGATGGCGGCGCAACACCGGTCGGGCTGGAATCGACCATCGTCAAGGCCGAAGGCGAGAGATTGCACCTGCTTCGGCCCGGTGGCATTGCCGCAGGGGAAATCGAGGCGGCCATCGGCATCGACCTGCTGCGCGGCGGCGCTGCCGGCGTCGAAGCGCCGGGCATGCTGGCCTCGCACTACGCGCCGGGTGCCGCGGTGCGGCTCAATGCGCGGGCGGTCGGCGACGGCGAAGCGCTGCTCGGCTTTGGCAGCCAGAGAGCGGAAGGCTGGCGCGGCGCAACCGCTTTCCTCAACCTGTCGGTTTCAGGCGACCTGCGTGAAGCGGCAAGCAATCTCTTCGCCTACATGCAGGATCTCGACCGCAGCGGCGCGCGCGCCATCGCGGTCGAGCCGATTCCCTTTGACGGCCTCGGCGAGGCTATAAACGACCGGCTCTCCCGTGCCGCCGCTCCTCGTGACAATGCATAGCCCTCGACGTAGTTTTGCCAGATGACCGAAACTGCAAAGACACTCGATCCCGCTCTCGTCGATCGTTTCGCGGCGATCGTCGGCGACAAATATGCGCTGCGCGACCAGCAGGACATCGCACCTTATCTGATCGAGCGACGCGGCCTCTGGCATGGCGCGACGTCCCTGGTGCTGCGGCCGGGCAGCGTCGACGAGGTCAGCCGGATCATGCGGCTGGCGACAGAGACCGGAACGCCAATCGTGCCGCAAAGCGGCAACACCGGGCTGGTCGGCGCGCAGGTGCCGGACAAATCCGGCCATGAAATCGTCCTGTCGCTGTCACGGCTGAACCGCATCCGCGAGATCGATGTCTTGTCGAACACGGTCACGGTCGAGGCCGGTGTCATCCTGCAGACCTTGCAGGAAGCGGCCGACGCCGCCGACCGGCTGTTCCCGCTCTCGCTCGCCGCGCAAGGCTCCTGCCAGATCGGCGGCAATCTGTCGTCCAATGCCGGCGGCACCGGCGTGCTTGCCTATGGCAATGCGCGCGAACTCTGCCTCGGCGTCGAGGTGGTGCTGCCGACCGGCGAGGTCTTCGACGATTTGCGCAAGCTGAAGAAGGACAATACCGGCTACGACCTGAAGAACCTGTTCGTCGGCGCCGAAGGCACGCTCGGTATCATCACCGCCGCCGTGCTCAAACTGTTTCCGAAGCCGAAGGGGCGCGACGTCGCCTTCGTCGGCCTGTCGTCGCCCGAGGCCGCTCTTTCCCTGTTCAGCCTGGCCATGGACCGCGCCGGGGCAGCGCTCACCGCCTTCGAACTGATCGGCAAGCGGCCATACGATTTCACGCTGGCGCATGCCCCGGGCGTGACGCGGCCGCTGATGGAGGATTGGCCCTGGTATGTGCTGATGCAGGTATCGTCCGGCCGCTCATCGGAGGATTCTCGGGCGCTGATCGAGGACGTGCTTTCCGCGGGCCTCGAGCAGGAATTCGTCGGCGACGCGGTCATCGCCGCCAGCCTCGGGCAGGGCGACGCCTTCTGGGATTTCCGCGAGCTGTTGCCCGAGGCGCAGAAGCCGGAAGGCGCTTCGATCAAGCACGACATTTCAGTGCCGATCGCATCGATACCGCGCTTCATCGCGGAGGCCGCTGGCGCGGTAGCCTCGGTCAGTGCTGGCGCCAGGGTGGTCTGTTTCGGCCATATGGGAGACGGCAACCTCCACTATAACATCTCGCGGCCCGTCGACGGCGACGACGAGGCATTTCTGGCGCTCTATCATGCCATGAACAAGGCCGTGCATGACGTGGTGCGCAGCCTGCATGGTTCGATCTCGGCAGAGCACGGCATCGGTCAGTTGAAGCGCGATGAACTGATCGCCACCGCGCCGCCGACGGCCATCGATCTGATGCGCCGGGTAAAGGCTGCCTTCGATCCGGCCGGCATCATGAATCCTGGTAAGGTTATCTGATCCTTTCAACATCTTGTGGCTGGTGGCATTCCGATAACCATCCCTGAGATCAGCAAAATTTAACCGACTTTCTTAAGCGCGGCGGTAAGGAGCCGGCGCTACTGTTTCCCCATAACGAGGCCGGGAAAACTGGCCCGGAGAGAACCGGACACCGGCTCTCAGGAGACAGACAGGAAGGCGCTCTATGAACGTGAACACTGGATTGAAGCCAGTCTGGGCGGGACGCAACATGCGTCTCGACCCATTCCGCCTGCCGCAGGTAGTGAGCTACGCGACACGCGACGATTACGGCGACGTGACCTTCACCATCGACCAGCGTGGCGCCGTGATCCGCCGCCTGCTCGAGATGAGCGGCCTGCCGGCGATCATTGTGCTGCCCGCCAATGCATTTCGCGGTGTCGCCGCTCGTGCTATGGAGGATCCGGAAGGCAATGTCACGGTGACCCTTGAACTCCTGCACAACGATCCGATGTTGTCGGTGCCGCTGCTGGTGGCTGACGATCTCGAAGACGTCGCCGCCGACTGGCGCGCCTGGGCCGATGCCTACCGCCTGCCGATGCTGTTGATCGAATCCGACGGCGTCGCCCGCACCCTGGAAGAATCGCTCGGCGCCGCCATCAAGACATTGCCGCCGCGGGAGCGCCGCAAGGGCCGCGTTTCCAATATGCGCCGCCCCCGCTTCCTTGCCCGCCGCAGACCCGGTGACCTCGGCCTCAGGCTGGTCATCGGCGGCCAGGAGATCATTGCGCGGGAATAAGCACCTTTACTGTTCCGGATTGCCGACACTGGGGCCGCTACACCAGCGGCTTCAGCGCCACCCACAGCGCGCCGCCGATCAGGCCGAGGAAGATCAGCCAGCCGACCTGGTTGTTCGACCGAAACAGCCGCAGGCACTGGTCTGGATTGTCGATATCCAGAACCGCGATCTGCCGGGCCATGTGGGCGCCGGCGGCGATCAGTCCCGCCAGTGCCACCACCGGGGCCTGTGCCGAGGCGAAGGCGATGGCGAAGCAGATCAGCGTACCGCCATAGAGCCCCGCGAGCCATGCCTTGGTGTTGTCGCCGAACAGCCGCGCCGTCGAACGCACGCCGACAATGGCGTCGTCTTCCTTGTCCTGGTGCGCATAGATCGTGTCGTAGCCGATCACCCACAGGATCGAACCGATATAGAGCATGATGGCGGGACCATCGAGATCACCGAACTCGACCGCCCATCCCATCAGCGCGCCCCAGGAAAAGGCAAAACCGAGAAACAGTTGCGGCCAGTTGGTTATCCGCTTCATGAATGGGTAGACGGCGACGATCGCGAGCGAGCAGACGCCGAGCAGGATGGCGAAGCTGTTGAACTGCAACAGCACCGCCAGGCCGACCAAGGCCTGCAGCACAAGAAACAGCCAGGCCCGCCGGCGCGTGGTCTGGCCGGATGGCAGCGGGCGTGAGCGGGTGCGTTCGACCTGGTTGTCGATGTGCTCGTCGACAATGTCGTTATAGGTGCAGCCGGCGCCACGCATGGCAATGGCGCCAATCAGGAACAGCACGAGATAGAGTGGCGCCGGCAGCAGCGAAAGCAGCGGGTCGCCAGGCCGGGGATAGGCGCTCGCCGCCAGTGCGGCCGACCACCAGCATGGCCACAAAAGCAACTGCCAGCCGATCGGCCTGTCCCACCGTGCAAGCTGTGCATAGGGCCAGATCGCGCGCGGCAGCACGCGGTAGACCCAATGGCGGTTCGGCGCATCGGAGACGCGGCCCTGGGACGCTTTCGACTGGACAGGTTCCATTGGCATGGAGTGGCAGCAGCGGCGGAAACCGTCAAGCGGCAAGCAGGGCAGGAGCGTCCGTCCACCCGTCACGACGTGAAGATGTCGCGTGTGGAAAACCAGACTTTCGCCACCTCGATGAAAGCCAGCGCCGCATTCGACACGCGCTGATGCGTATCGTGGGTGAGGATGATGCGCTGCATGGGCAGCGGATCCGACAGCGGTTTGCAGACGAGGCGCAAGCCGTCATAGCTGTGGTCGCCATGCGGGCGGGTATAGCTGACCGCGACGCCGAAGCCGTTCGCCACCATGCTGCGCTGGAGTTCGAACGAGCTTGTGCGCATGTCGGCGACGGGTGACAGGCCACGGCTGCGGAACAGGTCAAGCATATGCTGCCAGCTATGCGGCTGGTCGGTCGTGATCAGCGGGTAGGCGGCCAGATCCGCCAGGCTGACCTCGGGGCGGTCCGCCAGCGCATGGCCCGCCGACAACAGCGCATGCGGCCGCAGCTCGTGCAGCAGGATGCGGGCGAAATGCGACGGCAGGCCGAGATCATAGCTGAGGCCGAGATCGACGGCGGCGTCCCCCAGGCGTCGCCCGAGCGTCTCGAACGTCTCGTCGCGGACGATGACGGCGACCGCTGGATGGCGTTCGGAGAAGGCGCGGATGAGACCCGGCGCGAAATAGGGCGCCAGATCCTCGAAGCAGCCGAGCACCAGCTCGCCGCCGATCGCCGAGTTGACCTTTCCCAGGCCCAGGAGTTCGTCTGTCTCGGCAAGAACCTGCTTTGCCTTTGCCACGGCAACACGACCGAAGGAGGTCAGCGAGACACCGCTTCCACGCTGGCGCACGAACAGTTTCTGGCCGAAATCCTTTTCGATGGCGTCGATCGCCACCGAAATAGACGGTTGCGAAATGTTGAGCGCCCGGGCCGCGCCCGTGACGCTGCCATGGCGGGCGACGGCGACGAGATAGCGTAGCTGGGTGAGCGTCAGACTCATAGTTCAAACCTATGTGTCAGATGAGAAGTTATTATTTTACTGAATGAGCCGCCGTTGCGATAGTCGCCTCGATCCTGAAAGGAGGACAACATGGCTTCCCAAACCGCTACACCGGCAATGGACACCGAAATCATCGATGCGCAGACAATCGCCGACTACCAGCGCGACGGGGCGGTCTGTGTCCGCGGCGCCTTCAAGGGCTGGGTCGACACGATCGCCGCCGGCATCGAGCGCAACATGCAGAACCGCAGCGCCACGGCGTCCGACATTGCCAATGGCCGCGGCAGCTTTTTCGACGATTACTGCAATTGGGAGCGCATTCCCGAATTCGTCAAGGTGGTGCGCGAATCGCCCGCGGCGCGACTGGCAGCCGCGGTGATGCAGTCGCGTACCGCGCAGTTCTTCCACGATCATGTTCTGGTCAAGGAACCTGGCACGCAGAAGCCGACGCCGTGGCACCAGGACATTCCCTATTATTTCGTCGACGGCCAGCAGACGGTGAGCTTCTGGATCCCTATCGATCCGGTGAAGGAGGCGACGCTGCGTCTGATCGCCGGCTCGCACAAATGGGACAAGATGATCCTGCCGGTACGCTGGCTGGACGACGGCAATTTCTACGCCGCCGAGGGTGATTATCGTCCGGTGCCCGATCCCGACAACGATCCATCGATGAAAGTTATCGAGTGGGAGATGGAGCCGGGCGACGCCATCCTGTTCGACTTCAGGACGGCGCACGGCGCGCGCGGCAACATGACCGCGGCCCGGCGCCGGGCGCTGTCGCTGCGCTGGGTCGGCGACGATGCCCATTATGTAGAGCGGCCGGGCCGCACCTCGCCGCCCTATCACGGTCATGGCATGCAGCCGGGGCAGAAGCTGCGCGAGGATTGGTTCCCGATGGTCCATCAGGGCTGAACGAGAGCCAGAATAGGGGGCGCCGGTGGCCTGCGCCCCCTATTCGGCAGGCATAACGTTCCCGTGTGCAATTCCGATCAATCCACCCTGATGCCTTGACCCGTCGTCCAGAGAGCAATAGCGGGTTGTTCTCTCTATGGGATAGTCGGCATCATGAGGTGGCCATGAACGTTCTTCTTCTCGGCTCCGGCGGCCGCGAACATGCGCTGGCCTGGAAGATCGCCGCTTCACCGCTGCTGACCAAGCTCTACGCGGCTCCCGGCAATCCGGGCATCGGCGCCGAGGCCGAACTGGTGAAGCTCGATATCGCCGATCATTCCGCCGTAGCCGCCTTCTGCCGCGAGAAGAAAATCGATCTCGTCGTGGTCGGTCCGGAGGGGCCGCTGGTCGCCGGTATCGCCGATGATCTGCGCGCCGAAAACATCCGCGTCTTCGGGCCTTCGAAGGCCGCCGCGCGGTTGGAAGGCTCGAAGGGTTTCACCAAGGATCTCTGCGCCCGCTACAACATCCCGACCGCCGCCTATGGCCGGTTCGGCGATCTGGCCTCCGCCAAGGCCTATGTCGAGAAGATGGGTGCGCCGATCGTCATCAAGGCCGATGGGCTCGCAGCCGGCAAGGGTGTCACCGTCGCCATGACGATGGATGAAGCGCAGGCGGCACTCGCTTCATGCTTCGACGGGTCCTTCGGCGCCGCCGGGGCGGAGGTGGTGATCGAGGAATTCATGACCGGCGAGGAGGCGAGTTTCTTCTGCCTCTGCGACGGCACAACGGCGCTTCCCTTCGGCACCGCGCAGGACCACAAGCGCGTCGGCGACGGCGATGTCGGTCCCAACACCGGCGGCATGGGCGCCTATTCGCCGGCCCCGGTGATGACGCCTGACATGATCGAGCGCACCATGCGCGAGATCATCGAGCCGACCATGCGCGGCATGGCCGATCTCGGTGCGCCTTTCGCCGGCATTCTGTTCGCCGGGCTGATGATCACGGAAAACGGGCCGAAGCTGATCGAATACAACACCCGCTTCGGCGATCCTGAATGCCAGGTGTTGATGATGCGGCTGAAGGACGATCTTCTGGTGCTGCTCAATGCCGCCGTCGACGGCCAGCTTGCGCATACCTCCGTGCGCTGGCGCGACGAGGCGGCGCTGACCGTTGTGATGGCGGCGAGGGGCTATCCCGGCACACCGGAGAAAGGCTCCGTCATCCGCGGCGTCGAGGACGCCGCGGGGGAAGGCGTCCAGATTTTCCATGCCGGTACAGCCATCAATGGCGGCGCGCTGGTCGCCAATGGCGGCCGTGTGCTCAACGTCACGGCGACCGGCGCCACCGTTGGCGAGGCGCAGGCGCGGGCCTATGCCGCGCTCAACCGGATCGACTGGCCGGACGGGTTCTGCCGCCGCGACATCGGCTGGCAGGCCGTGGCGCGCGAGCAGGCAGGCTGAAGCTCCGACCGGGTGGCGGCTACCGCTGGCCGCGGTCGAGAGTTGTCGAGGCCGTGCTCAGCGGGTCGGCGGCCGCTGCGAAGGCGGCGTCGAGTTGCTCGGGTGAACGCTGCCCGGCCCGCTTCCAGGCGACATATTGGACAATACCGAAGCCCGGCCGTCGCGGCACCGTCTTCACGACAGGCATGCGGAACCCGTCGCGGAATTTCGACCAGCGCGAACCGAGCACGGCGGCCATTTCCTCGAATGTCGGCGGCGTCGCCACATCGGCATAGATGATGGTCGCTTTGCCGGCCAGAGCGGCTTCCCGCGAGAGCGGCACCGGCACGCTGGCAAGATAATCGGGAGGCACGTCAATCAGGCCGCCGAAAGGCCATTGCTGGCGTAGCGTGACGGCATCCGTGGGCGCCACGTTGACGTCGATGTTGTCGGGCGTGCCGGCAACCCTGTAGGGGCAACGGAAGCGCCCGCAATTGGCCTGCGCCGAAAACTGCCAGAGCGCGTAGCCTTGCCAGTTGCCCATCGGAAAATGCACGTCAATGTCGGGCTTGTAGCGCGCGTACCACAGAGGCAGGCGCGACAGGAGCCGGTATTTGTAGCGGTTGTCGGCGATATATTGTGCGGTCTTGCCATTGGTGTAGAGCACCGGGAAGCGGCCGACGCGCCGATGCACCTGGCGCGCGAACTCCTCGGCGTCCTCGAGCGACATCCATTGCGAGGGATCGTTGCCCTCGAGGTCGAGAGCCATGAGATCATCCGGCGCGGGGTCGGCGAAATCGAGGAAATTGTTGGCCTGCTCGACCGGATTGCCGGGACGGGCGAGATGATAGGCGCCCCATTTCATGCCGAGCGCCTTGGCCACGACCCTGCGTGTCAGGAACAATTCGCGCGTCACCGCGTGGCGTTTCCACAGCGCCTTGCACAGCTTCACGTCGGTGTCGCTGCCGAAACAGAAGTAGGGCGGCGGCATGCCGTCGGACGCCTTGTTGATGAAAGCGACGATGCGTTTGTCGGTGGCAAGCCGGGCCCAGTCGATGGAATTGTACTCGTAGGCATCGACCACCAGGGCACGGTCGGCGCTCTTCCACGGCTCGGAAAAGTCCGAAGCCTTTGCCGCCATCGACAGCGCCATTGTCGCCGCAAGAGCGAGAAGAGCTGTGCGGCGAAGGAAACACGCCGTCCTTTTCAAACAGGGAATCCCCGTTGATCAAAGGCAAATCCTGGACCGCTATGGTTAAGGAAATGCTTCGGGAATGGCCAGAATCGACGCGGTCCTTGGCAGATAGCTGGCAAGCGCGAAATTTACCGGGAATCCACGACCAGCCGTTTGTAAGCATTGGCGGCTGCGCGTAGCGCTTCATTCGGTTCGGGCGGATTCACAATCGCCTACGCCAAGGCGATCTGATCCTCGATTGAGAGGCGCATGACTGCGGCCTCGTCAGGGGAGGGCAGCGCTGACCGGGTCCGCGCAATAACGGCCTGCTTGTTTGGCATCATGTCTCCTCTGGCCCAGCTTTCACCGCTGGCTGAGCGGCTGAAATTCGAACGGGTCCGGCGCGGGCTCTTGCTGCAATGTCCCTTCGGCGGCGCGTTTGCGGTGGTGGGCAAGCGAGCATCGCGGCGAGCACAATATGCCGCGATCCGACCAGTAGGCGGCACCGTTTGCCACGTCGCCGTGATAGTAGGAAAATCCCGCTGCCCGATAGGATAAGCCGCATTCAATACAGCCAATACAGCGATAGGCGTCAGGTCTAGCAAGCATTGGAATGTTCCGGTCGGCTGGTTTTCTGTCGCCGTTCGATCTGATCCGACATCGGTCGAATTTAATATAGGCCGGCCCGATTGCAAAATCCGCGTGACAAATTTTGACGTTTACGTAAAAAGAAATGGGAGACCGCCCAAAGGCGGATGGTTTTGCGGCGGCACTGGCTCTAGGGTCGGCGAGGCCGGTGCATCAGGAGGATCGAGCGGCATGTATCGGGCACCGGTCGAGGATATTGCGTTCACCCTGAAGCACGTCGCCGGCATGAAATCGGCCATCGATGCCGGTGCGTTCGGCGATCTTGGCGAGGATCTGGTCGATGCCGTCCTTGGCGAAGCTGGCCGCTTCGCCACCGAGGAGATGGCACCCCTTTATAAGATCGGCGACGAACAAGGCGCCCTGTTGAAGGACGCGGTCGTCACCACCCCGCCGGGCTGGAAGGAACTCTATCGCCGCTGGATCGAAGGCGGCTGGAACGCGCTCTCCGGGCCGGAAGAGTATGGCGGTCAGGCATTGCCGACCATGCTCGGCGTCGCCGCGCTCGAAATGTGGAATTCGGCCGCCATGGCGTTCGGCATCGGCCCGACGCTGACGATGGGCGCGGTCGAAGCGCTGGACCAGCACGCCTCTGAAGACCTCAAAGCGAAATATCTGGCAAAGCTCGTCTCCGGCGAGTGGATGGGCACGATGAACCTGACCGAGCCGCAGGCCGGATCGGATCTCGCCGCCCTGCGCAGCCGCGCCGAGCCGGCCGGCGACGGCACCTACCGCATCTTCGGCCAGAAGATATTCATCACCTATGGCGAGCACGATTTCACCGACAACATCATCCATCTGGTGCTGGCGCGGCTGCCCGATGCACCGGCCGGAACGCGCGGCATCTCGCTGTTCCTGGTGCCGAAATTCCTGGTCGACGACGATGGCACGCTGGGTGCGCGCAACGACGTCTTCTGTTCCGGCCTCGAGCACAAGCTCGGCATCCATGCCTCGCCGACCTGCACCATGATTTATGGCGATGGTTTCCAGGGTGCCCAACCCGGCGCCATCGGCTGGCTGATCGGCGAGGAGAACAAGGGCCTCGCCTGCATGTTCACCATGATGAACAATGCGCGGCTTTGCGTCGGCATGCAGGGCGTCGCTGTCGCGGAAGCCGCGACCCAGAAAGCGATCGCCTATGCCAATGACCGGCGTCAGGGCAAGGCGGCAAGTTTTGGTGGCACCGGCTTGGCGCCGATCGTCCATCACCCGGACGTGCAGCGCAATCTCCTCACCATGAAGGCGCTGACACAGATCGCCCGCGCGATCAGCTATTCCTGCGCCCACGCCATCGATCTCGCGCGCGTATCGTATGGTGACGAGGCGGCGCATTGGCGCGACCGTGCCACTCTCTTGACGCCGCTCGCCAAGGCCTTTTCCACTGATGTCGGCGTCGAGGTCGCCTCGCTTGGCGTCCAGGTGCATGGCGGCATGGGCTTCATCGAGGAAACGGGTGCGGCAGCCCTCTACCGCGACGCGCGTATCGCGCCGATCTATGAAGGCACCAACGGCATCCAGGCGATCGATCTGGTGATGCGCAAGCTGCCGCTTGGTGGCGGCGAGCACGTGCATGGCTATATCGACGAACTGGCTGGTATTGCCAATGCGGTGCGAACGTCGAACCTCGAAGGGTTTGGCCGCACCGCTGATGCTCTCGATCAGGCGCTCTTCGATTTGACGCAGGCAACGCGCTTCCTGCAGAAATCGTCGGCCGACGGCCGGACGGAGGAGGCGCTGGCGGGTGCGACGCCTTATCTCAGGCTGATCTCGCTGGCCGCCGGCGGCGCCTATCTGGCGCGGGCCGCTCTCGCCGACCAGGGCCGCATCGCGCTTTGCCGCTTCTTCGCCGAAAACCTGCTTGGCGAAGTCGGCGCTTTGAAGGAGCGCGTGATCGGCGGCGCCGAAAGCCTGGCTGCTGCCGGCAAGGCACTGATTTCTGCCTGACCTTCACAAGGAAAAGACCGTGACAGACCACATCCTCGTCGAGCGCCAGGGCGCCATCCAGATCATCCGCATGAACCGCCCGGACAAGAAGAACGCCCTGACGCGCGCCATGTATGCCAAGATGTCGACGGCCCTTGCCGAAGGCGACGCCGATCCGGCGGTCCGCGTTCATGTCTTTCTCGGTGTGCCCGGGGCCTTCTCATCCGGCAACGACCTTGCCGATTTCATGGTTATGGCTACCGGCGGCGATGGTGGCACGGAAGTCTGGGATTTCCTGCTGGCGTTGGCCCGGGTCGAAAAACCCATCGTCTCTGGCGTCGACGGCATCGCGGTCGGCATCGGCACCACGATCAACCTGCATTGCGATTTGACCTTCGCCACGCCACGCACCGTGTTCCGCACGCCCTTCGTCGATCTCGGCCTCGTGCCGGAGGCTGGATCGAGCCTTTTGGCGCCGCGCATCCTGGGTCAGCAAGCTGCGTTTGCGCTGCTTGCCCTCGGCGAAGGCTTCTCGGCCGAGCGCGCGAAGGCCGCTGGAGTGATCTACGAGGTGGTCGAGGAGGGCGCTCTGGAGGCCTCGGTCCTCTCGGCAGCCGGCCAGATCGCGGCCAAGCCCCCGCAGGCTCTCAAGATCGCGCGCGACCTGATGCGCGGCTCACGCGACGATCTGGTTGCCCGCATCGGAGTGGAGAGCGAGCATTTCCGTGAGCGGCTGAAATCCGATGAGGCGCGCGCGGCCCTCACGGCATTCATGACCAGGAAAAAGGGCTGAATCTTACCCTTTCAGGGATAAAGCCTCGTCTTGCTCCAACCACGATCGGCGTCGCGTGAGAAGACCACTCGGTCATGCAGCCGGAACGGCCTGTCGTGCCAGAATTCGATCGTCTTCGGCACGATGCGGAAGCCCGACCAGTGCTTGGGCCGTGGAATCTCGCCGATAGCGTAGCGCGCTGTGTATTCCGCGACGGCCTTTTCCAGGGCAAAGCGGCTTTCCAGCGGCCGCGACTGCTTCGAGGCCCAGGCGCCGATGCGGCTGCCGCGTGGCCGCGTTGCGTAATAGCTGTCGGCCTCGGCGTCGCTGACGATTTCCACCGGACCGCGAATGCGGACCTGGCGGCGCAGCGATTTCCAGTGGAAACACATCGCCGCCTTCATGCTGCCTAGAATCTCCTGGCCCTTGGCGCTCTCGAAATTCGTGTAGAACACAAAGCCGCTTTCATCGAACCCCTTGAGCAGCACCATCCGTACGTCCGGCATGCCCTCGGCATCGACGGTCGCCAGCGCCACGCCGTTGGCATCGTTGATTTCGCTCTTGGTGGCGTCGTCCAGCCATGCGGCAAAGAGACGAAACGGCTCGGCCGCTTCGGTAAAGTCACTGGTTATTAACGCTGTGTCACTCATAGTTTTTCTCAAATTGTCACGAGATCAGGGAGGTTGCCGATTGTCGCGTATCGCGCAAGCTTTTGACAGCAGGCAATGGGGCGTTATCGCTTCAGCCAGCGCGAAAGCGGCGATCGTGGCAATCGCCCTGCCGCTTGCCGGCTGCGGTGCGGGCGGCTTCAGCCTGGACAAAGCCGAAGTCGACCGCTCGATCCTGACCAGCAGCACATCGGCTTCGGCCAAGCCGGCCGATTCGGATCGCGACTCCGACCAGACGACGATCGGCAATGCGGTATCCTCCGCCGACATCGAGCAACTCAGTGGCCAGGCCGTGCCTTGGGCGAATGCCGGCACCGGCTCGCGCGGCTCCATCACGGAACTGGCGGAATTGAAGGACAGCGGCCAGACCTGCCGCCGCTTCAGGGCTTCGCGCGAGAGCTTTGACGGCGTTGCCATGTTCGAGGGCGAACTCTGTCTTGCCAGCGCCGGCGGCTGGCGCATGCAGGGCTTCAAGGCACTCTGATTTTCCGGCCTTGATATGATGCACCGCTACTGGAATTTCTTCCTATGCGAGCGCATATAGGGGGCAAGTATGGACTCACTCCTTTTCCAGGGCAGGAAGCATGCGCGACCCCTATGAGGTGCTGGGCGTTGCAAAGAACGCATCGGCCAAGGACATAAAATCGGCGTACCGGAAACTCGCAAAGAAACATCATCCGGACCAGAATCCGAATGATCCCAAGGCGAAGGACCGTTTTGCCGCGGCCAATCAGGCCTACGAGGTCATCGGCGACGAGAAGAACCGTGCCGCTTTCGATCGTGGCGAGATCGATGCCGACGGCAAGCCGCGTTTCCAGGGTTTTGAAGGTGCAGCCGGCGGCGGTGACCCCTTTGCCGGGTTTCGCCGCCAGCAACAGGGCGCCGGCGGCTCGCGATTCGAGTTCCGCTCGGGCCGCCCCGGTGGCGATCCGTTCGACGGCAACAGCGACATCTTCAGCCAGATTTTCGGCGATGCCTTTTCAGGCGCACGCGGGCCAGGGGCAGGCGACCGCCGCCAGCCGGCGACATCAGCTGACCTGAACGTCACGCTCGACGTCACCATCGAGGAAGCTGCGAACGCCGAAAAGGTCACGGCGATGTTCCCGGACGGCCGCAAGGTGGCGGTCAAGCTGCCGGCCTATGTCGAGGATGGCCAGACCATCCGGTTGAAAGGCCAGGGCGAGCAGGGACCGGGCCAGCCCGGCGACGCACTGGTCAAGATCCACATCCGCCGCCATCCGCGCTACCGCATCGAGGGTCGCGACCTGCACGCCGATCTGCCGGTTTCGCTGGCCGATGCTGTGCTGGGCGCCAAGGTGCCGGTCGAGACGCCGACCGGCAGGCTCGCTGTCAACGTTCCCGCTTGGTCCAGTTCCGACAAGGTCCTGCGGCTCAAGGGCAGGGGCTTGCCGGAGAAGGCCGGCGGCCATGGCGATCTCTATGCCCATGTGCGCATCATGCTGCCGGAAGGCGGCGACAGCGCGCTGGAAACGCTGTTGCGCGGCCAAAAAGGCTGATCAAGAGCTTTTGTCCCCCGAACTGTCCGGTTTGAACGCTTGAAGGGGCTGTGTGCCTGTGCGATAGGCACTCCACAAAGAGAAACCTTGCGGAGAGCGCTGACATGGCGGGTGGACAGGGCCTAATGGCCGGCAAGCGCGGCCTTATTCTTGGCGTCGCCAATAACAGGTCGATCGCCTATGGCATTGCCAAGGCCTGCGTCGATCACGGCGCCGAGATCGCACTGACCTATCAGGGCGAAGCCTTCAAGAAGCGGGTCGAGCCTCTGGCGGCGGAACTGGGCGCCTTTGTCGCCGGCCATTGCGACGTCACCGATTCCGCGAGCTTGGACGAGGTTTTCGCCAATGTCGCCAAGCATTGGGGCAAGCTCGACTTCCTCGTCCATGCCATCGCTTTTTCCGACAAGGACGAGCTGACCGGCCGTTATGTCGAGACGACGCGCGACAATTTCCTGCGCACCATGGACATTTCGGTCTATTCCTTCACCACCATCGCCAAGCGCGCCGAAGCGCTGATGACCGAGGGCGGTTCGCTGCTGACGCTGACCTATTACGGCGCCGAGAAGGTGATGCCGCACTATAACGTCATGGGCGTCGCCAAGGCGGCACTCGAGGCCAGCGTGCGTTACCTCGCGGTTGATCTTGGCGCCAAGAAGATCCGCGTCAACGCGATTTCCGCCGGCCCGATCAAGACGCTTGCCGCCTCCGGCATTGGCGATTTCCGCTACATCCTGAAGTGGAACGAATACAATTCGCCGCTGAAGCAGACAGTCACGCAGGAAGAAGTCGGCGATTCCGGCGTCTATTTCCTGTCCGACCTGTCGCGTGGCGTCACCGGCGAGGTGCACCATGTCGATTCTGGCTATCATGTCGTCGGCATGAAGGCGGTCGACGCGCCGGATATTTCGACGGTCAAGGATTAGTTCTCTCCGCCTATCCTCCGTCCAGGCCCTGGCCCGATCTCCGGAAGAGCTGATGTACCCGCTGGTTTATATCGCGCGCCACGGCCAGACCGCGTGGAACGCCGAGTTCCGGCTTCAGGGCCAGGCCGATACCGATCTCAATGCCCTCGGCCGCGAGCAGGCGACCAGAAACGGCCATCGGCTGGCCGAACTCATCGGCGATCCCAACGAGTTCGACTTCGTCGCCAGCCCAATGAGGCGGACGCGCGAGACGATGGAGCGCATCCGCGCCGCCATGAAGCTCGATCCGCTCGCCTATCGAACCGATATCAGGCTCATTGAAGTCAATTTCGGCGATTGGCAGGGCTTTACCTTTGCCGAGCTCGATACCCGGTCTCCCGGGGCAAGCAGGACGCGTGCACGCGACAAATGGAATTTTCAGCCGCCGGGCGAATGTGCCGAGAGCTATCAGATGCTGCTTGAGCGGGTGAAGCCATGGTTCGACGAGATCGACCGCAAGACGATCTGTGTCACGCATGGCGGTGTCATGCGCGCCCTGTTTCGCTTCGTGCTTGATAGGCCCGAGGACGAGGCCGCGAACCTGGAGATACCGCACGATCGCGTGCTCAAACTCGAAGGCAACAGCCTGGAATGGCTTTAGGACGCCTGGTAAAGGCCAATTCCTAACGCATGTCGCCCAAAGTGACCTCGGTTTTTGGGAAGACGACATGCACAAAAACACGACCTAAAGCGTGTCGCATGAATCCGTTTCGACGCGACGCGCTTTAGTTCGTGTCGCTGTCTCCCGGCAACTGCATGTCGGTGACGACGTTTTCGCCATCGGTCACATCGTAAGCGATGACGATGTCCATGCCTGGCTTCAGCGCGTCGAGATCGGTCTCGGCGTTCAGCTTGTAGGATTTGCCGTCATCAAGCGTCAGCGTCAACGCGTCCTTGTCGACCTTCTTGATCAGGCCTTCGGTCTGGCCGGCAAAGGCGGCGGTGGAAAGCAGCAGCGTGGCGGCAACAGCGCCAATCAGGGTACGCATCATCGTCCTCTTTGGTCATTGCGCCGGCCTGGGTGGCGGCGGATCCTCAACGGCGAATGGAGCAGAGCAGAAACCAACCGAATGTGTCAAAACTAAATCCGCCAGATCACAGTTTGACCACTGTGGAAAACGCCAATAGAAGGCTGGCTTCAGCCGGTTTCGATGCCGGGCAGGGCACTTTCCATGTCTCACAACACGTTTGGCCATCTTTTCCGCGTCACCACCTGGGGCGAGAGCCATGGCGCGGCGCTCGGCTGCGTGGTCGATGGCTGTCCGCCGGGTATCCGTTTCACGCGCGATGAAATCCAGGCCGAACTCGACAAGCGCCGACCCGGCCAATCGCGCTTCGTCACCCAACGCCGCGAGCCGGACGAGGTGAAGATCCTCTCAGGCTTCGTCCTCGACGAGGACGGCGCGACGATGATCACTACCGGTACGCCAGTCTCGATGCTGATCGAGAATGTCGATCAGCGCTCGAAGGACTATGGTGAGATCGCCCGCCAGTTCCGGCCGGGCCATGCCGACTACACCTACGAGGCCAAATACGGGGTACGGGACTATCGCGGTGGCGGCCGCTCTTCCGCACGCGAGACCGTGGCCAGGGTCGCCGCCGGCGCGCTCGCCCGCAAGGTGGTGCCGGGCATGGTCGTGCGCGGCGCGTTGGTGTCGATGGGCGAAAAGTCGATCGACCGAGCCAACTGGAACTGGAATTTCATCGGCGACGCGGAAAATCCGTTCTTCACCCCCGATCCCGCTTCCGTTCCTGTTTTCACGCAATATCTCGACGCCATTCGCAAGGCCGGCTCCTCGGTCGGCGCGGTGATCGAGATCGTCGCTGACGGCGTGCCTCCCGGCCTCGGCGCGCCGATCTACGCCAAGCTCGACCAGGACATTGCCTCCGGCCTGATGTCGATCAACGCCGTCAAGGGCGTCGAGATCGGCAACGGCTTCGAGGCCGCCCGCATCACCGGTGAGCAGAATGCCGACGAGATGCGCATGGGCAATGACGGCGAGCCGGTGTTCCTGTCTAATAATGCCGGCGGCATCCTCGGCGGCATCTCCACCGGCCAGGCGATCGTCGCGCGCTTTGCCGTGAAGCCGACGTCGTCGATCCTGACGCCGCGCAAATCGATCGACAAGGACGGCAACGACGTGGAGGTGATGACCAAGGGTCGCCACGACCCTTGCGTCGGCATCCGCGCCGTGCCGATCGGCGAGGCCATGGTTGCCTGCGCCATCGCCGACCACTATCTGCGGCACCGAGGACAGACAGGAAGGGGATAGGGACTAGGGGACTAAGCTTGGCTGCCACGCCAAAACGGCCAAATTTTCCTTTTCCCTAATCCCGCACTACCCTATTCCCCTACTCCCTGCGAGTGAAACGAGCGCTTTATGCCTTACGACCAGAAGAAAATCGTCGAAGCAATTCGGGCCTTCGAACGCGGCGAGATCGTCGTCGTCATGGACGATGACGGGCGTGAGAACGAGGGCGACCTGATCGTCGCCGCCGTCCACTGCACGCCGGAGAAGATGGCCTTCATCGTGCGCAACACGTCGGGCATCGTCTGTACGCCGATGCCGCGCGAGGAGGCCAAGCGGCTGAACCTCGCGCCGATGGTGGCCGACAATGATTCGGCCCACACGACCGCCTTCACCGTCAGCGTCGACTTCAAGCATGGCACCACGACAGGCATTTCAGCCGACGACCGCACGCTGACCGTTCGCAATCTTGCCAACGGCAATGTCGGCGCCTCCGATTTCGTCCGCCCCGGCCACATCTTTCCGCTCATCGCGCGCGAAGGCGGCGTGTTGATGCGCTCGGGTCACACCGAGGCCGCGGTCGACCTCTGCAGGCTCGCCGGCCTGCCGCCGATCGGCGTGATCTCGGAACTGGTCAATGATGACGGCACCGTCAAGCGCGGCCCGCAGGTCGCGGCCTTCGCCGAGGAGCACGGTCTCAAGCAGGTATCGGTCGCCGACCTCATCGCTTACCGGCAGCGCAAGGAAACGCTGGTCGAGCGCGTCGCCTGTTCCGACATCGAGACGCTGGGTGGCAAGGCGCAGGTCTTCACCTACACGCTGCCCTGGGACACGATGCATCACGTCGCCATCGTCTTCGGCGATATCCGCGACGGCGAGGACGTCCCGGTGCGACTGCATTCGGAGGACGTCGTAACCGATGTGTTCGGCACCAGCCACCGCCTCGACGGCATCATGAAGGCGATGGGCGAGCGCAAGCGCGGTGTCATCGTCTATCTGCGCGAGGGCTCGGTCGGCGTCGCCCACCAGGAGCGCAACCGGCCGGCGCCGGGCGATCGCGAGGACCATGAAGAGGCGCGCCGGCGCGAGAGCGAATGGCGCGAGATCGGCCTTGGTGCGCAGATCCTGAAGGATCTCGGCATTTCCTCCATCAACCTGATCGCCTCGCGCGAACGCCATTATGTCGGTCTCGAAGGGTTTGGCATCCACATCGCCAAGACCGAGATTATCTGAGCTCAAGAAATCCTGGCTGTCACTCGGCCGGGATTGCCGCCTCGCATCCTTCCAACTCGCATTCATGGGTGGCGAGGCTGCGCTGGCCGAGCAGCACCGTAACCAGTGCGATAACGCCTGATGCCACCGAAACCCAGAACCCGTTCTGGGCGCCGAACGCATCCACCACGGCGCCGGCAGCGAACGAACCGAGCGCCATGCCGATGCCGATGCCGGTGGTCACCCAGGTGATGCCTTCGGTCAGCATCGTCTCAGGCACATGCCGTTCGATCAGGCCGAAGGCGGTGATGAAGGTCGGCGAGATCGCCACGCCGCTGATGAAGACAGTCAGCGCGAGCACGGGCACGGTGCTGGCGGTAAGCGGCAGCAGTGTGCCGAGCGCGACCAACGCGACCGCGATGGCGAGCTGGCGCTGCAGCGGTGCCGTCAGATTGAGCGCGCCGATGATGATGCCGAGCACGAAGGAGCCCAGCGCATAGACGCCGATGACGAGACTTGCGGCGCCTGGCTGGCCGAGTTCCTTGGTGATCGCCACCGTGCTCACCTCCGTCGTCGCGAAAGTCGCGCCGATGAAGATCATGGCGAAGGTGATGATTTGAACCGGCCCCAGGCGGATAGCCGAGCCGGTTGAGCCATGGTCCACCGGTCGCACTTGCGGTTCGGTCGAACGCTGCAGAATGAAGGCTATCGAGCCCAGGGCCAGGAACAGCGTGCTGACGAGCACGCCCGCTTCCGGGAATAGCGCGGCGCTGAGACCAACCGACAGCGATGCGCCGGCGATGTAGACCAGTTCGTCGGCCGCCGACTCGAAGGCGAAGGCGGTGTTCATCTCGGGCCGGCCCCGGAAAATCTCGGTCCAGCGCGCGCGTATCATGGCCGGCATGCTTGGCATCGCCGCGGCCAGCAATGCCGACACGAATAGCGTCCCTATCGGCCAGTCCCGATTGGCCGATGCGATCAGGGCCGTGAATGCGAGCACGGAGATGATGGTGGTGGGGACGACAACCCGCGTCTGGCCGAGGCGGTCGACCAACCTCGATATTTGCGGCGCCAGGAAAGCATTGGCCAAGGCGAATGTCGCCGAAACCGCACCCGCCAGCCAGTATTCGCCACGCGTCTGCGACAGCATCGCCACGATGCCGATCGGCGCCATGGCGATCGGCAGGCGCGCCATGAAGCCGGCGGCGGCAAAGCCCCTGGCGCCAGGAGCGCGAAAGATTTCCGAGTAGGGGTTTTGCATGATCCTGTTCCTCGACAAGGGGCGATTCGACAATTACATACGAGACGTATAAGTCTCAAATAGACCATACGTCGCGTATGTCAATTGGCATACGGAGCGTATGTAGATAAGGCCAGAGCATGCACCGACCCCGCAAGGAGATGATCGCCGAGACGCGTGCCAAGCTGATCGCCGCGGCGCGCCAAGCCTTTGGCACCATCGGTTATGCCGAAGCGTCGATGGACGATTTCACCGCATCGGCCGGACTGACGCGCGGCGCCCTCTATCATCACTTCGGCGATAAGAAGGGACTGCTGCAGGCGGTTATCGCGCAAATCGATGCGGAAATGGCCGCGCGGGTGAATGAGGTCGCGTCGAGGGCGCCGACCCGCTGGCAGCATTTCGTCGACGAATGCACGACCTACATCGAAATGGCGCTGGAGCCGGAAATCCAGCGCATCATGTTCCGGGACGGTCCGGCCGTGCTGGGCGATCCGGCACAGTGGTCGAATGCCAATGCCTGCGTCGGTTCAATGACCGATCATCTGACCGCGCTGCAAGAGGAGGGGGTGGTCGTGCCGGGCCTCGATCCCGAGACCGCGGCGCGGCTGATCAACGGGGCGAGCAGCCAGGCCGCACAGCGGATCGCCAACTCGAACGATCCCGAAGCGACGTCGAGGAAGGTGGTGGCAGCGTTCAAGCAATTGCTCGAAGGCCTGCTCGAAAAGCCGGAAGCGCGGCCAAACTGAGCCACCGTGGCGCTCCCGCCACCGCCTGCAATTGACAATAGACGGTTTGGGCGCATCCTCCACAGCCACCTCTGGGGGATTCGGGGCATGTGGGATTTCGATATCGGCAGGTCGGTGTCCATCATGATGCGGACCTGGCCTTTCATCGTCTTTCGCATGATCGTCTATTTCGGCATCACGCTGGCCTATATCATGGCCACCGGCACGGGCGCCTCCGTCGGCTATGGCGTCGGCCATATCTCCACCGATCCCGATGGGCCGCTGTCCTTTGCCATGTGGGGCGGGATTGTTGGCTTCGGCCTCGTCTCGATCGCCGTCTACTGGATCCGCGAATACATCCTCTACGTCGTCAAGGCAGGCCATATCGCTGTCATGGTGCATCTGATCGACGGCCATGACGTACCCGACGGCCAGAACCAGATCGCCTACGCGAAAGAGGTTGTGACCGAGCGTTTTGCCGAAGCGAACATCCTTTTCGTCGTCGACCAGCTGGTCAAGGGCGCCATCCGCGCCATCACCGGCCTGTTGGGCGGCATTGCGGCTTTCCTGCCCATTCCGGGCCTGAGCGGCCTGGTCTCGTTCCTCAACACGGTGATCCGCCTGTCGCTGACCTATGTCGACGAGATCATTCTCGGCTACAACATCCGCATCAATTCGTCCTCACCCTTCGAGACCGCACGGCAAGGCGTCGTGCTCTACGCCCAGAACGGCAAGATCATGGTCAAGAACGCAGTCTGGCTGGCGTTGATCATGTGGGGGGTCTCCTTCGTCATCTTCCTGCTGATGCTGGCTCCGGCGGCCGCCATTCTTTACGTCATGCCCGGACAGCTCGCCGGCTGGGCCTTCGTTCTGGCCATTGTCTTTGCCTGGGCCTTCAAGGCGGCGTTCATCGAACCTTTCGCCATCGCGTGCCTGATGCAGGTCTATTTCAAGACCATCGAGGGCCAGGTGCCCGATGCCGCCTGGGACGCACGGCTGGCCGATGCCTCGTCGAAGTTCCGGGAACTCAAGCGCAAGGCACTCTCCACCTTCGACGGTTCGCGCTGGGGCACGGCCGGCGCGACGCGCTGATCGGCGGGGTTTGCCGGCGCAGCGGCGACGGTGTTGAGGCGGGCCACCGTAGATTTGAGCGAGGCTTCACCCTGGCCGCAAAAAGTCTCGCTCATGATCAGTTCGGGCAGCGGCAGCCGTCGGCCCCAGCCGTGCGTTTCGAGGTCCGGTTTCGGCGCAAACTCCGAGACACGGCCGACGCAGAGATAGGCGATCGGCGTCACGTGGTCGGGGATAGACAGCAGACTTTTCAGCGCTTGCGCCTCGATGATGCTGACCCAGCCGACGCCAACGCCCTCGGCGCGTGCCGCCAGCCAGAAATTCTGTACCGCGCAGACCGTACTGTAGAGATCCATTTCCGGATTGTGCCAACGTCCCAGCGGCGAGCCTTTCGAGCGCTCGTGGTCGCAGGTGATACAGATGTTGAGCGCGCTTTCGCAAATGCCTTCGAGCTTGAGCTTGCGGTAGAGCGCCCGCCGGTCCGCCTCGATTGCCGGCAGTTCCTGTTCGCGCGCGGCAAGGAACAGGTCGCGCACCTTCGACCGTCGCGCGACATCGCGAATGACGATGAAATTCCAAGGCTGCATGAAGCCGACCGATGGCGCGTGATGGGCGGCAAGCAGCAGCCGCGCCAGCACCTCGTCGTCGATCGCTTCCGATGTAAAATGGCTGCGGACGTCGCGTCGCGTGAACATGGCGCGGTAAACCGCGTCGCGCGCGATCTGATCAAATCCATTGGCCGTTGGAGCGGTCATAGCTTCCGGCATCGCTTGTCCCCTTGCGATTGCAGCAGTTCAAATTCCCAGAGCGTACTTTGTGCGTCCAGGAGGGCGCACGTCGTTCTGATGCCATCCGCCTGACCATGCGGATGACGATGCCTGCCAGGCCGGTCTTCTGGCTCGGGATCAACCCGCGTCCGGTGCCTTCCCGTCATCGACAGTGGCACTTACCGGCGCGGTCCCCCTCACAGCGTTGGGCACGCCACGGTATCAAACCGTGTTCCCGATTCTCCCGCCAGAGCATTTGCAGCCAAGTGGAATCACTTGGCGTCGCAGAATGCGGCTAAAACAAACAGACCGGCGGGCACCAGGCAGTGGCGGCGACCTTACGCCGAAGCGCCGGCGACGCCAATGCCCGCAGCGACATGAATGGACGCAGCCGTGATTTTCCCCAGCGATCAAGCCGCAACGCATGGCCATCACGGCGCCGGGGCACTAGATAGGGGGACATGGCCACTCGTCTCTACACGCACCCGATCTTCCTCGAACACATCACCCCGCCAGGTCACCCCGAGCGGCCCGACCGCTTGCGCGCCATCGAGCGCGTGCTCGACGACGAAGCTTTTGCCGCGCTTGACCGCGCCGAGGCACCGCAAGGCGACGAGGCGACCATCCTCTATGCGCATCCCGCCGATTTCGTCGCGCGCGTGCGCGCCGCCATTCCCGCTGAAGGCCTCGCCCGCATCGACGCCGACACCACCGCCAGCCCGAAGAGCTGGCAGGCGGTGATCACCGCGATCGGCGCCGCCAATGCCGCCGTCGACGACGTCTTTGCGGGCCGCGCCGACAATGTCTTCGTCGCCGCCCGGCCGCCTGGCCATCATGCTGAAAAGAACACGGCCATGGGCTTCTGCTTCTTCAACACTGCGGCTATCGCTGCCCGCTATGCGCAGAAGAAGCATGGCGCGGAGCGTGTCGCCGTCGTCGATTGGGACGTGCACCACGGCAACGGCACGCAGGATATTTTCTGGGACGATCCCTCGGTGCTCTATTGCTCGACGCACCAGATGCCGCTCTATCCCGGCACCGGCGCGAAGAACGAGACCGGCGCCGGCAACATCGTCAACGCGCCGCTGGCGCCGCAGACCGGCAGCGAGGTGTTTCGCGATGCTTTCCTGTCGCGCGTGCTGCCGGCACTCGATAATTTCGCCCCCGACCTGATCATCATTTCGGCCGGCTTCGACGCGCACCATCGCGACCCGCTGGCGGAGATCAATCTTACCGAGGACGATTTCGACTGGGCGACCGGCCAACTGATGCAGCGCGCCGCACGCCATAGCGGCAACCGGCTCGTCAGCGTGCTCGAGGGCGGCTACGATCTGCAGGGATTGGCATTTTCGGTCGGCGCCCATGTCGGGCGACTGATGAAAGGATGAATGATGACTGGTGAGATCAACGAAGACGTCAAGGCGATGAGCTTCGAGCAGGCACTCGACGCGCTGGAGAAGATCGTCGATGATCTGGAGCGTGGCGACGTGCCGCTCGACCAGTCGATCCGGATCTACGAACGCGGCGAGGCGCTGAAGGTGCATTGCGACCGGTTACTGAAGGCCGCCGAGGACAAGGTCGAGAAGATCAGGCTGTCGCGCGACGGCAAGCCGGTTGGAACCGAGCCGCTCGACGCGGACTGAGGTCCGGAGCAGGCTTACCGATTTTTGAACACGATCATGATTGAGGATACAACTCGTCCCGATTGAAACGGACAAGAGGAGATACGGAAGCGATGTGCAGAAACATCAAGACCCTGTTCAATTTTGATCCGCCGGCAACCAATGACGAAGTCCGCGGCGCGGCACTCCAGTTTGTCCGCAAGCTCAGTGGAACGACGCGACCGTCGAAACAGAACCAGCATGCGTTCGATCATGCGGTCGAAGCCATCGCGGCATCCGCACGCGAATTGCTTGATTCCCTCGAAACCCACCAGCAGCCGCGCAATCGCGAAGAGGTGGCAGCCAAACTGAGAGCAAAGGCGGCGATCCGGTTCGCCTGACATGTCCAAAGCGGCCACCGAGCGCTGACCAGGAGAGTTCATGAGCTTCTTCCCGGGGAAAGACCCTGAGGCCGGCGATGCCTTCGCCAGCGACCAGATCGAACTGATGGTCATCCCCAACGCCAAGGATATTGGCGGCTTCGAGGTGCGCCGCGCCTTGCCGACCGCCAAGAGAAGGCTGGTAGGGCCGTTCATTTTCTTCGATCGCATGGGCCCCGCGATCATGCGCACCGGCCAGGCGCTCGATGTCCGTCCCCACCCGCATATCGGCCTGTCGACCGTGACCTATCTGTTCGATGGCAAGATCAGGCATCGCGATTCGCTCGGCACCGAAATGGTGATCGAGCCCGGCGACGTGAACCTGATGACTGCGGGCCGCGGCATCGTCCACTCCGAGCGCACGCCGCAGGAATTGCGCGGCGCGCCGATGTCGATCTCCGGCCTGCAGACCTGGCTGGCTCTGCCGGACGGCAAGGAAGAGGTTGCACCGGTGTTCGAGAACACAGCGGCGCTGCGGCTTCCAGAGATCGATGCCGAAGGCGTCAGCGGCCGCGTCGTCATCGGTGACTTCCAAGGATTGCGGTCCCCGGTGCGGGCAGATTCCGACACGCTCTACGCCGATTTGCGGCTGGGGCCCGGTGCCAGCGTCAAAATCCCGGCCGATGCGGAAGAGCGCGCCATCTACACGCTGGAGGGCGAAGTCTCGATTTCGGGCGACGTCTTTCCGGCCGAACGGCTGCTGGTGTTCCGGCCCGGCGACGAGATCGTCATATCGTCGCAAACCGGTGCGCATTTCATGCTGTTCGGCGGCGCCTCGCTCGGTTCGAAGCGCTACATCTGGTGGAATTTCGTCTCTTCGTCGAAGGAGCGCATCGAGCAGGCCAAGCAGGAATGGAAGACCGGCCGCTTCGATATCGTTCCTGGCGATGAGAAAGAGTTCATTCCGCTGCCGGAAGGCTGAGCGGAGCGGTGAGGGGCTGACCGTCCGCGTCACCGACACGCATTTACTTTCGCCGGCCGGCGGCCTATCCCGCCGATGAAAAGAGAGTCTGGGCCCAACGTGAACGCAACGCCGCATACGCCGCTTCTCGACAAGGTTCGCGTCCCGGCCGAGCTGCGCACGCTGGCCGAGAGCGAATTGCCGCAACTGGCGTCCGAGCTGCGCGCCGAACTGGTCGATGCTGTCTCCCACACCGGCGGCCACCTTGGTGCCGGCCTTGGCGTGGTCGAACTGACGGTGGCGCTGCACTATGTCTTCAACACACCCGATGACCGGCTGATCTGGGATGTCGGCCATCAGGCCTATCCGCACAAGATCCTGACCGGACGCCGGGACCGCATCCGCACCTTGCGCCAGGAAGGCGGCCTGTCGGGCTTCACCCGCCGAGCCGAGAGCGAGTATGACCCGTTCGGCGCCGCCCACTCCTCGACGTCCATATCGGCTGGTCTCGGCATGGCCGCCGCCCGCGACCTTTCAGGCGGCCGCAACAATGTCATTTCAGTCATCGGCGATGGCGCAATGTCGGCCGGCATGGCCTATGAGGCGATGAACAATGCCGGCGCGCTCGATGCCCGCCTCATCGTCATCCTCAACGACAACGACATGTCGATTGCGCCGCCGACCGGCGCCATGAGCGCCTATCTGGCGCGCCTGGCTTCCGGCAAGGCCTATATCGGCTTGCGCGACTTTGGCAAGAAACTGACCTCCTATCTCGGCAAGCGGGCCGATCGAGCCATCACCCGCGCGGTCGAGCATGCGCGCGGCTATGTCACCGGCGGCACTTTGTTCGAGGAACTCGGCTTCTATCACATCGGCCCGATCGACGGTCACAATCTGGAGCATCTGATCCCGGTCCTGAAAAATGTCCGCGACAACGGCAAGGGTCCGGTGCTGATCCATGTCGTCACCCAGAAGGGCAAGGGTTATGCGCCGGCGGAAGCGGCCGCCGACAAATACCATGGCGTCAATAAATTCGACGTCATCACCGGCGCGCAGGCCAAGGCGCCGGCCAACGCGCCGGCCTACACCAAGGTGTTCGCCGAAAGCCTGATCCAGGAGGGCCGCGAGGACGATCGCATCGTCGCCGTCACCGCCGCCATGCCGAGCGGCACCGGCCTCGATCTGTTCGGCGAGGTGTTCCCGTCGAGGACCTTCGATGTCGGCATCGCCGAGCAGCATGCGGTGACCTTCGCCGCCGGCCTGGCGACGGAAGGCTATAAGCCGTTCGCGGCGATCTATTCGACGTTCCTGCAGCGCGCCTACGATCAGGTCGTCCATGACGTCGCGATCCAGAAACTACCGGTGCGTTTCCCCATCGATCGCGCCGGCTTTGTCGGCGCCGATGGCGCCACCCATTGCGGCGCGTTCGACACCACCTTCCTGGCAAGCCTGCCCGGCTTTGTCGTGATGGCTGCCGCCGACGAAGCGGAGTTGCGCCACATGGTGCGCACCGCCGCCAGCTATGACGATGGGCCGATCGCCTTCCGCTATCCGCGCGGCAACGGGGTCGGCGTCGACATGCCCGAGCGCGGCTCGGTTCTCGAGATCGGCAAAGGCCGCATCGTCCGGGAAGGCAGCAAGGTTGCCCTGCTGTCCTTCGGCACGCGCTTGCAGGATTGCCTCATCGCCGCCGAGGAACTCGGTGCGGCCGGGCTTTCCACCACCGTTGCCGACGCCCGCTTCGCCAAGCCGCTCGACCAGGATTTGATCCGCCGGCTAGCCCGCTCGCATGAGGTGCTGGTGACGGTGGAGGAGGGCGCTATTGGAGGCTTCGCCAGCCATGTACTGCAGTTCCTTGCCCATGAAGGACTGCTGGAAAATGGCCTGAAGGTACGCCCGCTGGTACTGCCGGACGCCTTCACCGACCACGCCAAGCCGGAGAAGATGTATGCCGACGCCGGCCTCGACGCCGCCGGGATCGTGCGCACTGTTTTCACGGCCCTCGGCCATACGGTCCGCGCCCAGCGCGCCTGAATCAAAACCTGAACAGCTTGGATCAGTTTGCCGGCTTTATTTTGTAACGCGTTGTTAACGCTTCCGTTTGGCGTTTCGCTTACTGTGTCCCTTGGCCGTTTTTCAACGGCACCCTGCTAGACCGGCGTCAGGCAGGGAGACAACAACAATGAAGACGGTTCTGTGCGGCGCGGCCTTCTTGGCCGTGATGGTCTTGCCGGCCGCGGCCGAAGCACCCTATGACCGCAATCTTGAAAAGGCGGCGCTAGGCATTGTTGCCGGCAAGATTGGCGATATTCGCGGCGGCTTTTCCTACAAGCAGGTGCCGCAGCTTGTGGCGCTGCCGGACCCCGCACCTCCGTCCGCTGTTGTGACCGAACATCCACGTGAACAGGCGCCGGGGAACCGGGACGATGGTCTGTCTCCCGCTGTCGAGCGCCAGGTTTTACGGACCATCTTTTAAAACCACATGTCGCGCACACAGCGGCCATCGCGGGGCAGATCGTCGTAAGTGTCGAGGCCATCGAAATGGTCGATCGGCAAGTCGGCGACGGCTTCGGGTGGTGCCAGCCGCACATTGACTGCGATCCGTATTCGGCCAGAATCGCTGGCGCGCAAGCCGCGCCATGCCAGCACGCAGGCGCATATCGGGCAGAACAGGATTTCAAGTGACGGCGTGTCCTTTCCGGCGCGCGTATAGCTGGCCGTCCGCCCTGAAACGCGAATACGTTCGTTGACATAATCATAGGCCCAGAGCGCGCCATAGCGGCGGCAAAGCGTGCAGTTGCAGGCCGTCACCGGGCCGGGATCGCCTTCCAGGGTCCAGCGGGCCGCGCCACAGTGGCAGGTTCCCATCAGCATTCGTCCTCCGTGTCGCGACAACAGTGGTCCTCCTCGACTAATATTCTGCCGGACCCAATGCGATGCGCGCAAGCCGCGGCTTGGCTCGCCGCACCAGCCGCTCTCGCACGACGTCACCTTGTTCGGTGTAATGTTCTTGCCTTCACCGCGGGCTTTCGTCAGAGAAGGCTGATGAATTCGCCTCTGCCAGCCAGCACACGCCAGCGGCTCGACGACCTGCTCGTCCAGCGCGGGCTGTTCGCCAGCCGCTCGCGTGCCCGCGACGCGGTCGAGCGCGGCACGGTGACAGTTGACGGCGCCATTGCCCGCAAGCCCGGTCAGAACGTTTCGCCGCAATGCCTTGTTGTCATCGATGATCCGGCGCAAGGCTATGTCTCGCGCGCGGCGCTCAAACTTATCGGCGGACTGGACCATTTCGGCCTCGACCCCGCTGGCCGCGAAGCCCTCGACATCGGCGCCTCGACAGGCGGGTTCACCCAGGTGTTGCTCGAACGCGGCGCCTCCCATGTCACGGCAATCGATGTCGGGCACGGCCAGACGCATCCTGATGTCGGCGCTGATCCGCGCGTAACCGTGATCGAAGGCCTGAACGCACGCGATCTCACGGCCGCCGATCTTGCCGGTCGCAGTCCGGATTTCATCGTTTCCGACGTCAGTTTCATCTCGCTGAAACTTGCGCTGCCACCGGCACTTGCTCTCGCCAAGTCCGGTGCCGGCGCGGTCTTTCTGGTCAAACCGCAATTCGAGGCGGGCCGCGAGGCGATCGGCAAAGGGGGGCTGTTGAAGGATCCCTTCGATGCGGCCCGCGTCGCGGGCCTGCTGCAGGATTGGCTGGATGCCGTTCCCGGCTGGCGTTCGCTCGGCCTGCATCTGTCGCCGATCGAAGGTGGCGACGGCAATCGCGAATTCCTGCTCGGTGGGGTCAAGGACCGATGAGCGCACGCTTCACAATACGAAAGCTCGGATCGCAGGGCGACGGTATCGCCGAAACCGAAAGCGGCGATCTGTTCATTCCCTTCACGCTGCCGGGCGAGACAGTCACCGCCGCGCGCGAAAGGGATCGTGCGGCGCTGATGTCGGTGCTGGAGGCCTCGCCGCTGCGCATCGAACCCGCCTGCCGCCACTTCACCGAATGCGGCGGTTGTGCCCTCCAGCATCTGGAAGCCGAAGCCTACCGACAGTGGAAGCGTGAAAAGGTGGTGCACGCATTGAAGGGCAAGGGCATCGAGTGCGAAATCGGAGAGTTGGTCGCCTCCGCGCCGCGGTCGCGCCGCCGTGTGGTGCTTGCCGCCCGGCGCACCGAAACAGGCATGTTGCTCGGCTTCAATCGCCATCTGTCGCCGGAGATCATCTCCATATCCGAATGCCCGATCTCACTGCCCGAGATCGTCGCGGCACTCGGCCAGCTGAGGGCGCTGGCCGAATTGATATGCGCCACCACCAAATCGTTCCGGATGGCGGTCACCGTTACGGGTTCCGGCCTCGACATCGCGGTGCATGAGTCCGGCAAGTTAGGCGAACACCAGCGCCGTATCGCCGCCAATTTTGTCATTGCACAGGGCTTTGCCAGACTGTCCATCGATGACGAGATCGTCATTGAGCCAAGGAAGCCGGTCGTCATGTTCGGCAGCGTCGCGGTGGCGCTACCGCCGGGCGCCTTCCTGCAGGCGACCGAGGCAGCCGAACGGACCATGGCCGAGATCGTCGGCGGACATCTGAAGCGTGCAAAAAGGGTCGCCGACCTTTTTGCCGGTTGCGGCAGCTTCGCCTTGCGGTTGGCCGCGACGTCGGAAGTGCACGCGGTCGAAGGCGATGCGGCCGCACTTTCGGCGCTCGACCGGGGATCCCGCTTCGCGACAGGCATCAAGCGGGTGACGGGCGAGCGTCGCGACCTGTTTCGCCGGCCACTGACGTTCAAGGAGTTGAACGCCTTCGACGGCTTGGTCTTCGATCCGCCGCGCGCCGGTGCCGAGGACCAGTCGAAGCAGATCGCCCGCTCGGATGTTCCATTCATTGCCGCGGTGTCCTGCAACCCGGTAACGCTGGCTCGCGACCTGCGCATCCTCATCGACGGCGGCTACACCTTGAAAAGCGTGACGCCGATCGACCAGTTCCTGTGGTCGCCCCATGTCGAAGCGGTCGCGCTGCTGGGGAAGCCGAAGCGGCGGCGGTAGTTCACGACCGCCGGTTCGCACGAAATTTCTGAAGCCTCTGTTCTTTCGACGGAATTGCGCCCTAAAGCCGCCTTTGTGCGGGCTCCTAATTTCGCATCTTTGGGAAACATTTCGGCCTATTCGTCGTTACTAATATGAATCGATGGCGATAGCGGACATGCAGGCGCTTCAGAAATTCATCGGCCTCATCGTTGTTCTTATCTTTTTCGCGGTCAGCTCCGCGACCGGAGCCCTCGCGCAAGGTGAAAAGCGCCTGGGGTTCGTCATCGGCAATGGCGCGTATCAGTCCGGCGAGCTAGCCACCGCCGCCAATGATGCGGGCCTGATCGCGCAGACCTTGCAGGCGGCGGGGTTCGATGTGGTGGGGGCGCGCGATGTCGATCAGGAATCGCTGCGCGGCGCATTGCGTGATTTCCTCGGCAAGGTCTCCGCCGCCGGTCCCGACGCGATTGTCTTCGTCTATCTCGCCGGCCACGGCGTGCAGTTCGAAGGCGAGAATTACTACTTGCCGATCGATGCCCAGATTGCCAGTCCAGCCGACGTGCCGCTTCAGGCGATGCGGCTCTCCGATGTCACCAAGTCGCTGGCCGGATTGCCGACGAAGGTCAACATCGTCGTGCTCGACGCGGCGCGGCCAAATCCCTTCCCGAAGTGGAAAGAGCCGCTGGCCGGCGGCCTTGCGTTGGTCGATCCCGATCCGAACATGCTGATTGCCTTCAACGCCGCTCCCGGAACGGTCGCGCCCGAAGGCAAAGGCCCCTACGGCGCTTATGCTCAGGCGCTGGCCGAGATGATACGCGAGGGCGGATTGTCGCTTGACGACGTGTTCGACCGCACACGACTGCGCGTCAACGAGGTGACGCAAGGTGCGGAAGTGCCGTGGAACGTCTCGAAAATCACCACGCCGTTCGTCTTCTTCGACCGTGCCGCGGACGCGCCCGCACCCAAGGTTTCGGAGGCCGAATCCCGGTCCAATCGGACCAGGGCGATCCGCGACTTCAACGCTCATGACGCCTATGTCGCGGCTCTCGACCGCGACACGATGCGCGGCTACGAGGATTTCCTCGGCGCTTATCCACACGATCCGATGGCCAAGCGCGTGCGCGCCATCATCGCCGCGCGGCGCGAGGCGATGACGTGGCGCGAGACCTGGCTGCAGGACACGCCGGAAGCCTATTGGTCTTATCTGCGGCGCTATCCGCATGGTCCGCATGCTTGGGACGCGCGCCGGCGGCTCGAACATTTCGATGCGGCCCTGGAGCCGCCGGAGGAATTCACCGTCTATGAATATGATTTGCCGCCGCCGCCGGAGGAGGAAATCGTCTACGTCGACAGGCCGGTGCTCTATTTCGACGATCCCGATTTCGACTTCGAACCGCCGCCGCCGATCGCGGTGATCTTCCTGCCGCCGCCGCCGCCGGATTTCGTCGTGCTGGTGGCGCCGCCGCCGCCGGTAGACGTCTTCGTCCTGCCAACGCCGGTGTTCGTGCCGATACCTGCGTTCATCAACCCGCCGCGTCACATCGTGCCGCCGCCGAACGACATCATCTTCAACAACATCCACAACACGACCGTCATCAACAACATCAACACGACGATCAAAAACGAGACCATCAATCACAATGCCCAAGGTGGCCTCACTACAGGCCAGAACACGGCCGGAGGCACGGTTGGGGCCGGCTCGGCTGCACTGGCGGCCAAGGTCGCGCTGCCGCCGCTGCTGAAAAAGAGAGCGGCCATGTCCGGTCAGGCCCCGTCCAGTCAGCAACAGGGTGGCTTGCCGCAGAAGCCTGGCCAGCGTGTGATACAGGGCCAGCAGCCTGGTGCCGCGACTCCGCTGTCGAAGGACTTGTCGACCGGCAAGCTTGAAACCGACCACGCCCTGCCAGGAGCCAACGGTAAAAAGCTGCCGCTCGTCAACGGTAAGCCGGCGCTGAACGGTGAGAATTTGCCCAGCAACAGGTCCAGGCAGCAGCTTGGCAAGCAAGGCATCGTGGGCGGGAACCAAGAGGCGACCGGAAATGCCGGTGCTGCTGTTGCCGGAGAGCAGGGCACGGCTCAGCAGAAGGGCAAGAAGTTCCGCAAGCTGCCGACCGTCAACGGTGCTCCGGCCGAGAACGGGCTGAGTGCCGAGGAGAGGTTCAGGAAAAACAATCCGAACGCCTTCTCCGACCAGAACACCGGCAAACCGAAAAAGCTGACGCGCAGGGACTTGTCCGCCGGCCAGTCCGCTGTCGAATCGAACGATCAGGGCCTGGCCAGTGGAAAGGACAAGGGCAGGAAGTTGCGCAAGGTGCCGACCGTCAACGGTGCGCCGGCCGAAAATCGGCCTGGCGTGCAGGAGCGGCTCAGGAAGAACAATCCGGAGGTGTTCTCCAACCAGGATCAAGGCCCGGCCAGCGGAAACGACAAGAGCAGGAAGTTCCGCAGACTGCCGACCGTCAACGGTGAGCCAACCGACAACGGATCGGGCGTGCAGAAACGGTTCAGGAGGAACAATCCGGCCGTCTTCTCCGACGAGAATCAGGGCTCCGCCAGCAGGAACGACAGGGGCAGGACGTTGCGCCGGCTGCAGAACAGCGAACAGGGCGCCGCCGGCCCGGAGGTTAACGTCCAGCGCAACCTCAGGATCAGGCCGAATGAGAATGCGCAGCGTCAGTTGAGGCCGGAAAGGCCTAACGAGCAGGTGCTCCGGCCGCAGAGATCGGAGCCGAAGCCGGAATTCCGCGCGCAGCCGAGACAGCAGATGCAAGAGCGGCGTCTCCCGCAGGAGCAGCCGCCACAGCAGCTCAAGAAGAAGCCGTCTTGCGGACAGCAGGGCGAACCGGCCTGCAACCAGTAAGCTGTCGCGGCCGGTCACCTTCCCGTTCGCGGGGCGCACATCCCGCCCATGACCTTGCGAGAGAGGGGATCGCTGGTTTGTGGCGCGTCAGCCTGTCAAAGGCGGTTCGCTCCGGCCGCTCAAACTACGAGCTTGGCGGCATCCGTCAGGTTTTTGGCGTGCCGCCTCGCTGGTTGAGCGAAACCCAGATGTTCGGGTTCTGTTGCGATTGGCGTTTCAGGAAATAATAGCCGGTTGCATTCCAGGGACGGATTTCGTCGACCATATTGTCTAGGATGAGATCGCCCTTGTCGGTCTTCACCGTCAGGATGGTGTGACCCTCATTGTTCAGGTCGCGCACCACCGTCATCAGCAGCGCCTGCCGGGGAAATCCCGCCTCCCGAAGAAGCTTGCGCTTGTAGAGCGCGTAGATCTTGCAGTCGCCCTTGCCGTCCACCGGATAGTCCCAGTGGTCCATCGTCGTGCCCCAGTGATCGTAGTTGCTGACGGGCTTGATGGAGCGGTTCGCCTTTTGGTTTATCCGTTTGAGGATGCTCAGGTTCTGCGCTGTCAGCCTGACGCTCGTGGCGGGCAGGGCCGGCACCTTGCACTCTTTCGGCCGGCGATGGCAGAAATCGACCCAGCCATACGGAACGCTGGTGCGTCCCCCGACCGCGACTGAGTTTGCACCGGCCGCAGGTTGCGTCGATGTTCGCTTGAACCATGTCGACTGCGCCGCCGCCGGACTGACACAGAGCGACGAAACACCAACCAACGAAACGACGCCAAAGAGGAAAGAAGAGGTCAGGACGTGAGGGAAACGCAGCACTGCCAACACCACCACAACGAGAAGACTTGCGACAAGCTAATGCGCAAACGCCAATTCGGGCAATTGAACAATTAATAATATCCTAACACGATTGTGTTTCGCATAAGGCAGAGGTTGCCGCGCCGTAGGTTGGCATCAATCGCGAGCATGGCCCTGATGCGCTTCAGCGCGTACACCCGGGTCCATATCCTTCAATGTTTTTGGCCTGCCGGCGTGCTGCAGGATTCCAAACACGTCCTGCGGCCGCGTCGGAGCAAAGGCCGGCAGCGGTTTCAGATGGACGTCCTCTGGCGCGTTCCCGGATTTGGACACGATGGCTGCACGCCCGGAAAATATCGTTGGCGGGCGATGATTCCAGAACGCCCCGACGCCTCAGACCCTCGTGCCGCCGACTGTCATCTGGTTCATCCTCAGATGCGGCTGGCCGACGCCGACGGGTACGCCCTGGCCGGCCTTGCCGCACATGCCGATGCCATTGTCGAGCTTCATGTCGTTGCCGACCATCGTGACGCGGTGCATGGCGTCAGGCCCGTTGCCGATCAGCATGGCGCCCTTGATCGGCTGCGTCACCCTGCCGTTCTCGATCATGTAGGCCTCGGTGCAGCCGAACACGAATTTGCCCGACGTGATGTCGACCTGGCCGCCGCCGAAGGAGACGGCATAGATGCCGTTCTTGACGGAAGCGATGATCTCGTCCGGCTCCATGTCGCCTGAGGTCATGTAGGTGTTGGTCATGCGCGGCATCGGCTGGTGCGCATAGCCTTCACGCCGGCCATTGCCGGTGGCTTTCATGCCCATCAGCCGCGCGTTCTGCCGATCCTGCATGTAGCCGACCAGCTTGCCGTCCTCGATCAAAACGTTGCGGGCCGAAGGCGTGCCTTCGTCGTCGACGGTGAGCGAGCCGCGCCGTTCGGGGATGGTGCCGTCGTCAACGACAGTGACGCCCTTGGCGGCCACCTGCTGCCCCATCAGGCCGGCGAAGGCCGAGGTCTTCTTGCGGTTGAAGTCGCCTTCCAGTCCGTGCCCGACGGCTTCGTGCAGCATCACGCCCGGCCAGCCGCTGGAAAGTACGATGTCGAAAGTGCCGGCCGGTGCCGGGATCGCCTCCAAATTGACCAGCGCCTGCCGGAGCGCCTCCCTGGCGGCGTGCTTCCAGCTATCCTCGATCAGGAAGTCGCCGAACGCCTTGCGTCCACCCATGCCATAGGAGCCGCTCTCCTGGCGGTCGCCGTCGCCGACGACGACCGAGACGTTGACGCGGACCAGCGGCCTGATATCGCGTACCATCTGGCCGTCGGCGCGCACTATCTCGACATGCTGCCAGGATGCGGCGATCGAGGCCGTCACCTGGCGCACGCGTGGATCCTCGGCGCGCAGCCAGGCGTCGATTTCCTGCAGCAGCTTCCCCTTGGCCTCGAAGGAAGGCGAGGGGATCGGGTTCTCGTCGCCATAGAGATGGCGGTTGGTGCGGGCGGGGGCTGCGGCAAGCGTCCCAGAATAGCCACCCTTGACGGTCGACACGGCTTCGGCCGCGCGCAGCAGCGATGCCTCGGACAGGTCGCTGGAATGGGCGTAGCCGCTGGCTTCGCCCGCGACCGCACGCAGGCCAAAGCCCTGGTCGGTGTTGAAATTGGCGGTCTTGAGCCGGCCGTTGTCGAACATCAGCGCTTCGCTTTCGCTGTATTCGAGGAAAAGCTCGCCGTCGTCTGCACCCTTGATGGTATCGGCGACGATCTGCTTGATGCGGTCGTCTGAAATGTCGAATTGGCCGATCAGGCTGTTCATGGCGCGTCCGTCCGTGGGATGATTGCTTTCCCCCGATGTAGGCGTGAAGCCGCGCCCACACAATCGGCAATGAAGATCAGTGCCGACGAATGACATCGTACGGTTGATGCAAGCCATGCTTCTGGGTCGGCAAAAGCCGCGTCCAGGTCTGATTCAGCGTCCAAGTCTTGTTCAGCGCAGGGCCGCGATCAGGGCAGGGCGGCAAAGCCGTCGGCGAAACCCTTGAGGTCGACCGGGATGCCGATGCCTTCCTCAGGCGTCTGGAAGACGATGAACGTTGCCGACGTGCCGGTCTTCAGCGTGTCGAGCAGCGGCTTTTCGAGAATGACCTCGGCGTAGCAGCCGTCCTGGAAGCAGCGCACGAAATAGGCGCGGCCGATGTCCTTGCCGTCGACGTTGAGGCCGAGCCCGTTCGGCAACAGCACGCCGAGCGGCGCCAGCACGCGCAGGATCTCGGCCTTGTTGTCGGCGGTGCGCAGCACGACGACCGAAAGCCCCATCTCCGGACGGTCCTCGGCGACGACGTTCTGCATCATCACGCATTGTTCCGCGGTGGCGCCGGCCGGCGTGTCGCAGATGATCGACCACGCGCCATGCGTCGAGCGCACCGTGCCGCTCGGCTGGGCGGCATTGGCCTGACCGGCGACGAACAGGCCGACCGCGGACAGGACGGCGAGAAACACGGCGTTCGCCAGGGTTCTCGAAAGTCCCGGTCGCGTATGCCTCAGTCTCGAAAGCCAAGAGTTCATGACGGCTCCATTGCGAATCACGGCACTTTAAGCCGCGCCAATACCAAGTAAAGGACGAGACCGCGGCCGGACTGTCCCGAAACAGGCAATACAGCGCTTTTCCCTGCCAAATTCGCCTGAATTACGACGCTTTGCGGGCGCCGCCAGCATAGGGCGGACAGACCGCCGAACATACTCGATTCGCTACCGTGGCCATTGCCCTGGAAGAGCTATGTCAGCTTGCGCGCAAAAATGCCGCACGGTTTCGACCGCTCCTTTCTTGCGGAGGGAAAAAGAGTATGGTTTGAACCAGCTTGAGACTGTCGGGATTCCCGTCCCGGCATTGTTCGTTATTCTCGTTGGCACCGCCGCGAGGAACTGGGAGACGAAGAGGGCGATGAGAAATTTCCTAGCTAGCGCCAGGTTTCTAGCAAGTGCCAAGTTTCTGAGTGCTTGTGCCGCTGCCACGATTTTTGCAGGCACATCCGCCCATGCCGATCAGCCCGTGGAGTGGGAGACCACCTTCCAGGCGCCGGCGACCGACATGATGCGGCAGATCGAGTGGTTCGGAAACTACACGATGTGGTTCATCGTTCCGATCACCATTCTGGTGCTGCTTCTCCTTGCCTACTGCATCGTGAGGTTCCGCGCGAGCGCCAACCCGGTTCCCTCCAACACCAGCCACAACACGCTGATCGAGGTGATCTGGACCGTCGGCCCGGTCGTCGTCCTGCTCTGTCTCGCCATTCCCTCGTTCCAGCTCTTGACCGCGCAATACACTCCGCCGGAAGAGGCCAAGCTGACGGTCAAGGCGACCGGCAACCAGTGGAACTGGGATTACGAATACCAGACCGACAACACGCTCGCCTTCAACTCCGCTATCCTCCAGGACGGTGACCGCGCCGCCGCCGGCAAGGAGGACCGCAAGGCCTATCCGCGCCTGCTCGCTGTCGACAATGAGCTGGTGGTGCCGGTCAACACAATGACCCGCGTGCTCGTCACCGCGACCGATGTGATCCACTCTTTCGCCATGCCGTCCTTCGGTATCAAAATCGACGCCGTTCCGGGGCGCACCAACGAGACCTGGTTCAAGGCGGAGAAGGAAGGCCTGTATTATGGTCAGTGCTCGCAACTCTGCGGCAAGGATCACGCCTTCATGCCGATCGCCATCCGTGTCGTCTCGGATGCGCAATTCAAGACCTGGCTGGCGGCAGCCAAGACCAATCTGCCGGGCGCCAACAAGACGCTCATGGCCGAGGTCGATGGCCAGAACAAGGTAGCGGCCGCCGGCAATTGATGTCGCGGGTTAGCAAGATTTAGGGAACGGAGCGGAACATGGCAGACGCTGCAGCTCACGACGGGCACGACCATAAGCCGTATCATGGCTGGGTGCGGTGGGTTTATTCGACCAACCACAAGGACATCGGTACGCTCTACCTGATCTTTGCGATCATGGCCGGCATCATCGGCGGCGCGCTTTCGGTCGCCATCCGCATGGAGCTGCAGGAGCCTGGTATCCAGATCTTCAGCGGCCTGGCGCAGATGGTCTATGGCATGAACGGTGACGCCGCGATCGACGGCGGCAAGAGCATGTACAATGCCTTCGCAACCGCGCACGCCCTGATTATGATCTTCTTCATGGTCATGCCGGCGCTTATCGGCGGTTTTGCCAACTGGATGGTGCCGATCATGATTGGCGCTCCCGACATGGCGTTCCCGCGCATGAACAACATTTCGTTCTGGCTGCTGCCGCCGGCGTTCATCCTGCTGCTCACCTCGATGTTCGTTCCGAGTGCGCCTGGCGCCTTTGGCGTGGGCGGCGGCTGGACGCTCTATCCGCCGCTGTCGACTTCGGGCCAGCCCGGACCGGCCATGGATCTGGCGATTCTGTCGATCCACATCGCCGGCGCCTCGTCGATCCTCGGCGCCATCAACTTTATCACCACCATCTTCAATATGCGCGCGCCCGGCATGACCCTGCACAAGATGCCGCTGTTTGCATGGTCGGTGCTGATCACCGCATTCCTGCTGCTGTTGTCCTTGCCGGTTCTGGCCGGTGGCATCACCATGCTGCTCACCGACCGCAACTTCGGCACGACGTTCTTCGCGCCTGATGGCGGTGGTGACCCGATCCTGTTCCAGCATCTGTTCTGGTTCTTCGGTCACCCGGAAGTCTACATCCTGATCCTGCCGGGCTTCGGCATTATCAGCCACGTCATCTCGACCTTTTCGCGCAAGCCGGTGTTCGGTTATCTCGGCATGGCTTACGCGATGGTCGCGATCGGCGCCGTCGGCTTCATCGTCTGGGCGCACCACATGTACACGACCGGCCTGTCGCTCGACACGCAGCGCTATTTCGTCTTCGCCACCATGGTCATCGCGGTGCCGACGGGCGTGAAGATCTTCTCCTGGATCGCAACGATGTGGGGCGGGTCGATCTCATTCAAGACGCCGATGCTGTGGGCGCTGGGCTTCATCTTCCTGTTCACCATCGGCGGTGTCACCGGCGTCCAGCTGGCCAATGCCGGCCTCGACCGGTCGCTGCATGACACCTATTTCGTCATTGCCCACTTTCATTACGTGCTGTCGCTGGGCGCGGTGTTCGCCATCTTCGCGGGCTGGTATTACTGGTTTCCGAAGATGACCGGCTACATGTATTCGCCTGTCATCGCCAACACCCACTTCTGGGTCACCTTCGTCGGCGTCAACCTGATCTTCTTCCCGCAGCATTTCCTCGGCCTCGCCGGCATGCCGCGCCGCACCATCGACTATCCCGACGCGTTTGCGGGCTGGAACTATGTGTCGTCCATCGGTTCTTATATCTCGGCCGTCGGCGTCCTGATCTTCCTCTACTGCGTGTTCGAAGCGTTCCAGAAGAAGCGGGTGGCCGGAGCCAACCCATGGGGCGAGGGCGCAACGACTCTCGAATGGCAGCTGCCTTCGCCGCCGCCCTTCCACCAGTGGGAGCAGCTGCCGAAGATCAGGTAAGGCGGCTCCCCTCGAATGCAAAACCGCCGGTCCGCCGGCGGTTTTGGCCAACGGAATAATGGACTTGAGTACGCATGGCCCTAGTCGACAAGACCAGCATTGACGAAGCGGGCTTCCGCATGTCGGAAGCGACGGCGGGCGATTTCTTCGCCCTCCTGAAGCCGCGCGTCATGTCGCTGGTGGTGTTCACCGCCTTTGTCGGGCTAGTCGCGGCACCGGTGACCATCAACCCGCTGCTGGCGGTGATAGCCATCCTGGCTATTGCGATTGGGGCCGGCGCCTCGGGTGCTCTCAACATGTGGTACGACGCCGACATCGATGCGGTGATGACCAGGACCGCCAGCCGCCCAATCCCGTCCGGTCGTATCCAGCCGCACGAGGCGCTCAGCTTCGGCCTGGTCCTTTCGGTCCTGTCGGTGATGACGCTCGGCGTGCTGGTCAACTGGCTGGCCGCGACGCTGCTGGCCTTCACCATCTTCTTCTATGCCGTCGTGTACACGATGTGGCTGAAACGCTCGACGCCGCAGAACATTGTCATCGGCGGTGCCGCGGGCGCCATCCCGCCGGTTATCGGCTGGGCCGCGGCGACCGGATCGGTCAGCCTGGAAAGCATCATCCTGTTCCTGATCATTTTCCTGTGGACGCCGCCGCATTTCTGGGCGCTCGCGCTGTTCAAGTCCGAGGACTATGGCCGCGCCGGCATCCCGATGATGCCGAACGTTGCCGGCCATGCATCGACCCGCCGTCAGATTTTCGCCTACGCAGTGGTGCTGGCCCCGGTCGGCGTGCTGCCCTGGCTGCTCGGCTACACGACGCCATTCTATGGCGTGGCCGCTCTGCTGCTGGGCGTTGGTTTCGTCTGGTATGCCTGGAAAGTGCTTGGCATGGCCGACGACGACCGCGCCATGAAGCCGGCCAAGGCCCTGTTCGCCTATTCGCTGCTCTATCTCTTCGCCATCTTCGCCGCCTATCTGGCCGACTGTGTCGTCGAACGCGCGCTTGCCATGGGTGGGGCATGACTATGGTCGAGAAAGAACTCGAGATGGTCACCTTGACCGATCGCCAGAAGAAGGCCCAGCGCAGCCGTTCCATTGCGATAGGCTTAGCGCTGGCTCTGCTGGTCGTGATTTTCTACATCGCCACGATCGTGAAGTTCGGCCACAATTTGTCGGGCAAGATGTGATGAGCGTCGAGACGCCCAGAAAGACGGCCGGCAAGACCAGCAACCGCGCCGTCGCGGCCGTCTGCCTCGCCTTCTTCACCGGCATGATCGGCATGGCCTATGCAGCCGTGCCGCTCTACAAGATGTTCTGCCAGGCGACCGGTTACGGTGGTACCACGCAGCGTGTCGAGAGGCAGTATGCCGGCCGCGTGCTTGACCGCGAGGTCACCGTCCGCTTCGACGCCAACATTGCCGGCGTGCCTTGGGAGTTCCAGCCGGTCCAGCGCTCGATGACCATGAAGATCGGGCAGACCGTGCAGGCGCACTATCAGGCGACCAACAAGTTCAATCGCCCCGTCACAGGCCGCGCCACCTTCAACGTGCAGCCGGAACTGGCCGGTCCGTACTTCAACAAGGTCGAATGCTTCTGCTTTACCGACACGACGCTGAAGCCCGGCGAGACGCTGGACATGCCGGTCCTGTTCTATGTGGACCCCGACATCGTGAATGTGCCGGAACTGAAGGACATCAAGACAATCACCCTGTCCTATACGATGTTCCCGGTCGAGAAGAACAAGCCGGTCGCCTCCTCGGAGCCGGCCAAGGGCAATAGCAAGACAGTTTCAGATACCGAAGGAAATCTCGGGGGTTGATATGGCAGACGCTCACGCAAAACCACACCATGACTACCATCTCGTCGACCCTAGCCCGTGGCCCTTCGTGGGATCGGTCGGAGCGCTTGTCACCGCTTTTGGCGGTGTCTGCCTCATGGAATACCTGAAGGGCGGCTCCTTCCCGATCTTCGGCTTCAACATCGCCAATCCGTGGCTGTTCTTCATCGGCATCGTGATCGTCCTGTACACCATGTTCGCCTGGTGGTCTGACACGATCAAGGAAGCGCATGAGGGCCACCACACGCGCGTCGTGTCGCTCCACCTGCGCTACGGCATGATCATGTTCATCGCCTCGGAGGTGATGTTCTTCGTCGCCTGGTTCTGGGCCTATTTCGATGCCAGCCTTTTTGCCGGGGAGGTGCAGAACTACGCGCGCCACACGTTTACCGGTGGTGTCTGGCCGCCGAAGGGCATGGAGGTTCTCGATCCCTTCCATCTGCCGCTTTACAACACCGTCATCCTGCTGCTGTCGGGCACCACGGTCACCTGGGCGCATCACTCGCTCCTCCATGGCGACCGCAAGGGGCTGGTCAACGGCCTGGTGCTGACCGTCGGCCTCGGTATGCTGTTCACCATGGTGCAGGCCTACGAGTACATGCACGCGCCGTTCGGCTTCAAGGATTCCATCTACGGCGCCACCTTTTTCATGGCGACCGGCTTCCATGGCTTCCATGTCATCATCGGCACCATCTTCCTGCTGGTCTGCCTGATCCGCGCGATGAAGGGCGACTTCACCCCCAAGCAGCATTTCGGCTTCGAGGCGGCCGCCTGGTACTGGCACTTCGTCGACGTGGTCTGGCTGTTCCTGTTTGCCTCGATCTACGTCTGGGGATCGGTCGGCGCGGTGATCGAAGGTCACTGATCCCGCCTTTGGGATTCGATTTAGGGAGGCGGCCGCGGCGACGTGGCCGCCTTCTTCTTTTCGGTGCTATGATCGCCGATCGATGGAAGATGCGGCTGATCTCGGTAATTTTCGCGTTTATCGTCTTGGCATTCCCGGCTCTTGCCGGTGACAGGGTCGATCTGAGGAGGCACGCAATGTCGATCCCGGCGGCATGATCATGATCCACGGCCAGCCGAACGGCTTCGGCCGGTGGGGCTGGCTGCTTCAATTGGTCGACTGGACCGATGGCTGCATTGGGGTTACGGACTCCGACATGGACGAAATCTGGGCAATGGTGGCCGATGGGACGCCGATCGATATCGGGCAATGACCGTGAATGAAGACAACCATGAGTGAAGATAGGGCGATCTGGCCTCCGATCGATCCGATCTCGGCCGGCCTGCACGGCCGTTGCCCGCGTTGCGGCGAGGGGCGGCTGTTCTCCGGCTTTCTCACCGTCGGCAAGCGTTGCGTCAATTGCGGCCTCGACTATTCCTACGCCGATGCCGGCGACGGGCCGGCGGTCTTCGTCATCCTGATCATCGGCTTCATCATCGTCGGCCTGGCGCTCTGGGTCGAGGTGACGCTGAGCCCGCCGCTCTGGCTGCATCTGCTGATATGGATCCCACTGGCCCTGGTGCTGTGCCTGACGGCGCTCCGGTTGATCAAGGGCGTGCTGCTCACCCTGCAATACCGTAACAAAGCGGCCGAGGGTCGGCTGGACCGCGGCGAATGAGCGAGGCTTCCGTCAACGTCGGCGGCCGTTCGCGGCCGAGATCTGCACTCTTGTTCGCCCTTGGCCTTGTGCTGTTCTTGGTCTTGCTGGCGCTCGGCACATGGCAGGTCCAGCGCCTGCACTGGAAGGAAGGCCTGCTGCAGACCATCGACCAGCGCACGCATTCGGCGCCGCTGCCGCTGGCCGAGGTCGAGAAGGAATTCGCCTCGACCGGCGACGTCGACTACACGCCGGTCACTGTCACCGGCACTTTCCTGCATTCCGGCGAACGGCATTTCTACGCGACCTGGCAAGGGGATGCCGGGTTCAATGTCTACACGCCGCTGGCCCTTGACGATGGCCGTTTCGTTCTGATCAACCGTGGCTTTGTGCCCTACGACCTCAAGGACGCCGCCAAGCGCGCCAAGGGACAGGTGGCGGGCAAGGTCACGGTCACCGGGCTTGCCCGCAACCCGCTTCCGGCAAAGCCCTCCATGATGCTTCCCGACAATAACGTGGCCAAGAACATCTTCTACTGGAAGGACCGCGACGTCATGGCCGCGAGCGCCGGCCTGTCTGCCGGCTTCACGCTGGTGCCGATCTTCATCGATGCCGACAAGACGCCAAATCCAGGCGGCCTGCCGGTCGGAGGCGTCACCATCATCGATCTGCCGAACAGCCATCTGCAATATGCTTTCACCTGGTACGGGCTTGCCGCGGCGCTTGCCGCCGTACTCATCCTACGGCTTCGCCGGCCGGCGAAAGAGGACTGAATACGAGCGATACCCTTGACAGGGCAGGGGTGGGCACCTCATTTCGGCGCTGACGAACCGGCAGGATTTAATGCTTCACACAATCGCCAAGCCTCCTCTGACGATCCGGCTCTGCCAGCCGCGCGGTTTTTGCGCGGGCGTCGACCGTGCCATCCAGATTGTCGTGCTGGCACTGAAGAAATATGGCGCGCCGGTCTATGTCCGCCACGAGATCGTGCACAACCGCTATGTTGTCGAGGGGCTGCAAAGCCTCGGCGCCGTCTTCATCGAGGAACTTTCCGAAATTCCGGCCGAACACCGGCAGTCGCCGGTCGTCTTTTCGGCGCACGGCGTGCCCAAGTCGGTGCCGGCGGACGCGCAGGCGCGCAACCTGTTCTATCTCGACGCAACCTGTCCGCTGGTCTCCAAGGTCCACAAACAGGCGATGCGTCACCAGCGGCTTGGCCGCCACGTTCTGCTGATCGGCCATGCCGGGCACCCCGAGGTGATCGGCACCATGGGGCAGTTGCCGGAAGGCGCGGTAACGCTGATCGAGACCGAAGCCGATGCCGCCCGGCTTGTGCCGGCCGATCCCAAGGCACTCGGTTTCGTCACCCAGACCACGCTCTCGGTCGAGGATACCGCCGGCATCATCCGCGCACTGCAGGAGCGCTTTCCGGACCTTCAGGCGCCGGCGGCGGAATCGATCTGCTACGCCACCACCAACCGCCAGGAGGCGGTCAAGGACACCGCCCCGGGTGCTGACCTCTATCTGATCGTCGGCGCTCCCAATTCCTCGAATTCGCGCCGCCTCGTCGAAGTTGCGGAACGCGCCGGCGCCGCCATGTCGCTTCTCGTGCAGCGCGCCGCTGAAATTCCGTGGAATGAGATCGGCGGCATTTCGACGCTTGGCCTGTCGGCCGGGGCATCGGCGCCGGAGATCATCGTCGACGAGATCATCGACGCGTTCCGCCAGCGTTTCGATGTGACCATCGACCTGGCCATCACGGCCACCGAAACAGAGGATTTTCCGGTCATGCGGGTATTGCGCGATGTCGAACTGACGCCGGCCGACATGGCTTTCGTCAACGGGGCCGCGTGAACGGCCATGGCGGTCTATACAGACGTTGCGGAGGGCGAACTCGGCGCTTTCCTGAAGCACTACCCGGTCGGCGATCTCCTGTCCTACAAGGGCATCGCCGAGGGCACCGAGAATTCGAACTTCCTGCTGCACACCTCCAGCGGCTCCTACATCCTGACGCTCTATGAAAAGCGGGTCGAGAAGAAGGATCTGCCGTTCTTCCTCGGGTTGATGGGGCACCTCGCAAACAAAGGGGTGTCCTGCCCGCTGCCGGTGACCGCGCATGACGGCAGCGTCATCGGCACGCTGGCCGGCCGGCCGGCGGTCATCATCACCTTTCTCGAAGGGCTTTCGCTGCGGCGACCGGCCGCGACGCATTGCGCCGAGGTTGGCAAGGCGCTGGCCGCGCTGCATCTGGCTGGCGCCGATTTTTCCATGAGGCGCCCGAACGCGCTCGCTCTCGATGGCTGGCGCAAGCTTTGGGATGCGTCTCGCGAGCGCGCCGACGAGGTCGAGCCGGGCCTTGCGGCCGAGGTCGATGCCGACTTCGCCGATTTCGAGCAGAACTGGCCCAAGGGCCTTCCCGAGGGCATCATCCATGCCGATCTTTTCCCGGACAATGTCTTTTTCCTGGGCGAGAAGTTATCGGGGCTGATCGATTTCTATTTCGCCTGTGACGATCTCTACGCCTACGATGTCGCCACCTGCCTCAATGCCTGGTGCTTCGAGAAGGATTTTTCCTTCAATCTCACCAAGGGCAAGGCATTGCTTGCCGGTTATCAGAGCGTGCGCCCCCTGAGCGCGGAGGAGAAGGCGGCGCTGCCGATGCTGGCGCGCGGCTCGGCGCTACGCTTCATGCTGACCCGGCTTTACGATTGGCTGACCGTCCCCGATGGCGGCCTGGTGATGAAACGCGATCCGACCGAATACATCAGAAGAATGCGGTTCCATCGGGCGATCAGGTCTCCTTCGGAATATGGATTGGCATGAGCAAGCAGGTTGAAATCTTTACCGATGGCGCCTGTTCAGGCAATCCCGGCCCCGGCGGCTGGGGCGCCATCCTGCGCTTCAACGGCACCACCAAGGAGCTTTTCGGCGGCGAGGCCGAGACCACCAACAACCGCATGGAATTGCTGGCGGCCATTTCAGCGCTGAACGCCTTGAAGGAGCCTTGCACGGTCGAGCTTCATACCGACAGCAAATACGTCATGGACGGCATTTCCAAATGGATCCATGGCTGGAAGAGGAATGGCTGGAAGACCGCCGACAAGAAGCCGGTCAAGAACGGCGAGCTCTGGCAGGCGCTGGACGAGGCCAACCGGCGCCACAAGGTCACCTGGAACTGGGTGAAGGGCCATGCCGGCCATACCGAGAACGAGCGTGCCGACGAACTGGCAAGGGAAGGCATGGCGCCGTTCAAGAAGGGACCTTTCAGGCCGGCGGTGTCGGCACCGAAGCCCGATACCCAGGCAAAGCAGCCGCTGGTCACGAAAGCACGTCGTTCGACCCAGAGCTATTGAGCTTCTGTTCGCGGCGGCTGACCGGCCGGAGAATTTCTGTCATGCCGATCGCCTACTACATCACCCATCCTCAGGTTCAGATCGACGCCACTATTCCGGTACCGGATTGGGGCCTGTCCGACATCGGCCGGGCCAGGGCGCACGCAATGCTGAACCAGCCGTGGATCGCATCGATCGGACATGTGGTGTCGTCGGCCGAACGCAAGGCCATCGAAACCGCCGAAGTGCTCGGGCGGCATCTAAATCTTGCCGTAGAGGTGAGGCAGCGGATGCATGAGAACGACCGGTCGGCGACGGGTTTCCTGCCGCCTCCGGAGTTCGAGGCGGTCGCCGATCAGTTCTTCGCCAATCCGCACGAAAGCATCCGTGGCTGGGAGCGGGCCATCGACGCGCAGCAGCGCATCGTGAGCGAGGTCGAGGCCGTGCTCGATGCCGGCGGCGCCGGCAACATTGCTTTTGTGGGCCATGGAGGCGTGGGAACACTCCTGCTGTTGTCGCTGAGTGGCAGCCAGATCAGCCGCGAAGCGGATCAGCCGGCGGGCGGCGGCAATTATTTTGCTTACAATATCGGTGCGCGCCACGTTATCCATGGATGGCAGCCGATCGACAGGCTGGAACAGCCCTGATTTTAACGGATCAGCAGCGCCGTAACCCAAAGGCCGAGCGCGAACACCGTGTGCGAGACCAGATTGAGGGCGCGGATCTGCATCGGGTTCGGCCGCTTTGAAGCCGCCCAGCCGGCGCCCATGCCTGGCGCCAGCAGGAACCACCCGGCGCCGACGGTGACGATGCCGAGGATGAAGGCCGGCAGGAAGGTCGGGGAGGCCAGCCAGCCTGCGCCCGCCAGCACCACCAGGATAATGCCGTAGACGATGCCGACGAAGTAATGGAAAGCCCAGCCCAGCGCCTTCTCATGGACGTAGGGCGCCGCATCACCGATATCGTCATGAAACACCTTGTCGCCGAGGTGCCAGACCCAGCGCCCGACCGGCCCCCAGTTCGGCCGTGGCTGGCCAAACGCCTTGTGCAGGAAAAAGGCCCAGACGTCCATCAGAACGGTGGCGCCGACGCCGATCGCGATAGCGCGCCAGAAGATATCAAACATCGTTGATCCCCCGAAAATCGGCAGTTCTGGAGCGCAGCCGCATGTCGGGCGAGGCCAGCCGTTGCGGCCTCGCCTGACCGGCCGTCGAAGCTCAGAGCTGGCCGAGAATATGAGCCGCGCCTGACTCATCGACACCGGGTTTGGTCTCGACATTGAGCGCGGTGACCTTGCCGTCGTCGATAATCATCGAAAAACGCTTCGAGCGCAGGCCCATGCCGCCACCGGAGTAGTCCGCGTCAAGACCGACCGCCTTGGCGAAATCGCCATTGCCGTCGGCGAGGAACAGGATCTTGCCTTCGCCGCCGGTGAAGCGCGCCCAGGCGCCCATGACGTGGACGTCGTTGACTGAAACGACTGCGATAGTGTCGACGCCGCGCGCCAGGATCGCATCATGGTTCTCGAGATAGCCGGGCAGATGGTTATTGCTGCAGGTCGGCGTGAAGGCGCCGGGAACGCCGAACAGCACCACTTTCTTGCCCGGAAAAATCTCGGCCGACGTGATCGGCTTCGCGCCGTCGGCTGTCATGGTCTTGAAGGTCGCCTCGGGCAGCTTGTCGCCAACGGAGATGGTCATGAGTTCCTCGCTTGGGGAATGGGAAGGACGCGTGCTTGCCTAGCGAACTCGGTGGCTTCCTGCAACCATCGCGGCAGTAGCTTCAGTACATGTCGCCCAAAGTGCGCAGCGGTCTTGGGCTGACGACATGTACAAGAAGATGACCTTGGAGCGCATCGTACGGATTCGTTTCAATACGACGCGCTTTAAGGGAAAGGCAGCAGCCCTTCGACCGCGCCCGCCGAACTCGTCAGCGTGTAGTGGAGCCCGCCGTCCGTCGGCGTCGTCGAGGGGCGATCGAGGATCGGCACGGTGAAGATCAACTTGCCGTCTTTTTCCGCGCGGGAGGAGGTGCCGAACATATAATCGCGCTCGCCGGCGACGAAGAAATCCGCTGCCTGCGGATCGCCAGGGAAGCTCGCCTCGACAACCAGCGTTTCGTGATCGCCCGGCAGCACCTTGACGCCAAAATCGGGTTTTGCAGGTGCCGGCAATGCCGTGAAACTCGCCTTTACCAATGCCGCGTCGTCGGCATTGTCGGGATCGGAAGCTGGGTCGACGCTCAGCCGTGTCTGCACCGGGATGCAGATGGTTTCACAAATGCCGAGAAAAATGTCGGCATCGATGACGGCCGGCTGGTCCGGCGTCGCCAGCGTGAACGTCACCGGCAGCGAAACCGGATAGTTGTAGCCGGCCCATTTGCCATAACCATCGTCGTGGCGCTGCGGTGCGGGAAACGACAGTGTCGCATCGGCGATATTGGTGCTGGCCGAAATGTCCAGCTGTGGCGGCACACCTGCGTCACCCGGGTCGCGCCAGTAAGTCTTCCAGCCGGGTTTGAGCGCGATATCGAGAACACCCTGGATGCGGCCGGCGTCGTCCGGCTTGCCGCTGGTCACCAGCCGCACCTTGCCGCCCTCGCTGTTGTACCAGGCTGATGAGGAGGCGGTGGCGGGGAGGGCGACCGCCAATCCGATGGCAGTGCCGAGCAACAGGATTTTCAAGCTTTGCATGGCGATGATTTGAGCGTCCCTTCGTGGCCACGCAATGATTTCATGGCCCTTGCCGATATCATATTTGCGTGACCTGCGCGGACAAGCCAAGGCCGGCCCCGCAATGTGGGCTTTGGTCGAATCCGGTACTGCGCATCTTTTCGGCGCCCGGGAAACGCGTTACGCTCCCTGGCATGGATTTGTTGCGCCACAAGAAGACAGCCGCCGGACGCGGCTTTCTCGACGATCAGTTCCTGATTGCCATGCCCGGCATGAAGGACGACCGTTTCACGCGCTCGGTCATCTACATCTGCGCCCACAGCGATGAAGGCGCGATGGGCCTGATCATCAACCAGACGCAGCAGATGCTGTTTCCGGACCTTTTGGTGCAGCTCGGCATCATGAACGAGCTGGAGGCGATTCGCCTTCCGGCGCAGGCGCGCGATTTCGTCGTGCGCAATGGCGGGCCTGTCGACCGCAGCCGGGGCTTCGTCCTGCATTCGGGCGACTACCGCGTGGACTCCTCGCTCACCGTTTCCGACGACATCTGCCTGACCGCGACCGTCGACATATTGCGGGCGATATCGTCAGGGCGAGGGCCGCGCCGCGCGCTGATGGCGCTCGGCTATTCGGGTTGGGGCGCCGGCCAACTGGAAACCGAGATCGCCGAGAATGGCTGGTTGACCTGCCCGGCGACGCCGGAATTGCTGTTCGACGCCGATATCGAGCGCAAATACGATCGCATACTCGCGTCGATCGGCATCGATCTCGCCCATCTCAGCCTGGCCGCCGGACACGCCTGAGATTCTCTCAGGCCTGGGTCAGCGGATACTGCTCCTTCAGTGTCTTCAGCACCTGGTCGCCCGGCATCGGCGCGCCGAACATGAAGCTCTGCACATATTCGCAGCCCATCTGACGCAGCTCCAACGCATCGCGCTCGTCTGATATGCCTTCGGCGACCACCGACAGGCCGAGCTCATGCGCCATGTTGACCATGGATTTGAGCAGCACCGCGCGTTTTGGCGTGCTGTCGTCGACGAAGCTCTTGTCGATCTTGATGGTGTCGAACGGGAACCGCGTCAGATAGGCGAGTGATGAATAGCCGGTGCCGAAATCGTCCAGCGACAGGCCGATGCCGAGCTGCTTCAGCTTGGTCAGTACGTGGGCCGTCTGCTCGGGATTGTCCATGACCAGGGATTCGGTGAGTTCGAGCCGGAAGCAGCGCGGCTTCAAATTGGCGCGCGCGATCACGGAACGCACATCGCTGACGAGGTCGCGGCGGATGAGCTGGCGGCTGGACAGGTTGACCGAGACCGACAGCGGCGCGTCGCCGATCTGCTTTTGCCATCCTGCGAGATCCTCGGCTGCCTGCTGCATGGCAAACAGCCCAAGCTGCACGATCAGCCCGCAGCTTTCGGCGACCGGGATGAAATCGGCCGGCGGGATCATGCCGCGGCGTGGATGGTCCCAGCGCAGCAACGCTTCGAAGCCGGCGACGCTGCCGTCTTCCAGGCGCACGATCGGCTGATAGGCCAGCGTGAATTCGCGCCGTTCGATGGCGCGACGCAGGTCGGATTCGAACTGCAGACGGTCGGTGCCGACTGTGCGGAAAGCCGGCCGGAACGGCTCGATCCTGTCGCCGCCGAAACGCTTGGCCTGATGCATGGCGAGCTCCGCATCCTTGACCATGTCCTCGGCCGAGGTCTGCGCCGAGGTCCAGGTGATCAGGCCGATCGAGGCGGTCAGCACGATCTCGCGCTTGGCAAAGGTGATCGGATTGTTGATCGCATGCTTGATCGCATCGGCCACGCCGGCGATGCGGGCGGGATCCTGCTCGGACAGCAGCATCAGCGCGAACTGGTCGCCGGCGAAGCGCGACAGCGAATCCTTCGGCTTCAACAGCCGGTGCAGGCGCCGCGCTATGGTGAGCAGGATGGTGTCGCCGGCCGAGATGCCGAGCCCATCATTGACCTGCTTGAAGCGGTCGATGTCGATCACGAAGACGGTCGGCCGCACCTTCTCTTCGGTGCGGGCGATCGAGATGATCGCCTCCAGCCGGTTCATGAACAATTCGCGGTTCGGCAGGCCGGTCAGATTGTCGTGCACGGCGTCGTGCAGCAGCCGCTCCTCGGATTTCTTTTGTTCGGTTACGTCGACCATGGTGCCGACGCAGCGGATCACCTCGCCGTCCGACCCGATCACCGGGCGCGCGCGCAGGGCAAACCAGTGATAGTGCCCGTCGGCGCCGCGCAGGCGGAAATTCTGCGCCACCTTGCCGCGGCGATGCTCCAGAACGACGTCGAGCGTCGTGCGGAACGTGTCGCGGTCATCGGCATGCAGCACCGGCAGCCAGTTGCGCGCGGCACCGCCCAGGCTGTTGGGGGCAAGGCCGAGCTGGATGCTGACATCGGGTTTGGTCACCACGCGGTCGCGCAGCACGTCCCAGTCCCACACCGTATCGCCCGACCCGGCGACGGCCAGCGCCTGTCGCTCGAGATCGGAGAACAGCCCCTGATGCAGCGCACCGCCTGCAAAGGCGTGCTGCATGACGGTGAAGCCGATCAGCAGGATGATCAGGATCAGCCCACCGCCGAGCGCCGGCTGGGCGATGTCGTTGTCGAGCATGCCGGTGATCGCCATCCACGATCCGCATAGCCATAACAGCACCATGACCCAACTGGGCACCAGCATGATCGCTCGGTCATAACCACGAATACCGAGGAAGATGATCAGGCCGAGCCCGGTCAGCGCCGTGGCGGCAAACGAGATGCGGGCGATGCCGGCGGCAACCGCCGGATCGACGATGGCGACGCCGGCGATCAGCAGCAGGCCCAGAATCCAGACCAGGGCGCCATAGCTGAAATGGCCATGCCATCGGTTGAGGTTGAGATAAGCGAACAGGAAGACCACGAAGGTCGCCGCCAGCGCCACCTCCGTTCCGGCCCGCCACATTTGCTCGTTGCCGGGCGAAATCTCGATGACCTTGTTGAGGAAGCCGAAATCGACGCAGATATAGGCAAGCACCGCCCACGCAAGGGCCGCCGTCGCCGGGAACATCGACGTGCCCTTGACGACGAACAATATGGTCAGGAACAGCGCCAGAAGGCCTGCGATGCCGATGACGATGCCACGAAACAGCGTGTAGGAATTGACCGAGTCCTTGTAGGATTCCGGATCCCAGAGGTAGACCTGCGGCAGCTTCGGCGAGGCAAGCTCGGCGATGAAGGTGATCACCGTGCCGGGGTTCAGCGTCACCCGGAACACGTCGGCGTCGGGGCTGGTCTGGCGGTCGAGCGCGAAGCCTTCGCTGGGCGTGATGGCCGCGATGCGCGTCGAGCCCAGATCCGGCCAGAAGATGCCGGAATTGACCAGCCGGAAATGCGGCGCGACAATCAGCCTATCGAGCTGCTGGTCGGTGGTGTTGGCGAGCGCGAAAACCGCCCAGTCACCGGTCGAGCGGGCATCGTTGGCCTCGACCTCGATGCGCCGCACGATGCCGTCCGGCCCGGGCGCGGTCGACACCTGGAAGTTCTCACCCTGGTTGCGGTAGATCTCGACAGCGCGCGAAAGGTCGAGCGCGACATCGTCGCGCGCAATCTTGATGGGTTCGACGGCAAAGGCCGATGAAGCGGCGCACAGCGTCAGCATCGTCGCCAGCAGAACGGCGATCAGCGGCCCGTTTCGCAGGAAATTCGTCAAAATCAGTCCTTCGTTCCAGCGCCCGGCGGATCGTCGGCGATCCGGGCGTAGAGGTAGTGGTCCTGCCAGAGGCCGTTGATCCTGAGATAGGATCGCAGAAGTCCTTCGCGCCGGAATCCGGCTTTTTCAAGCACGCGGATCGACCTGATATTGTCGGGAATACAGGCGGCTTCGATCCGGTGCAACCTCAGCGTATCGAAGGCGAAGCGGGCCACCACCTTGACCGCATCGGTCATCAGGCCGCGGCCGCCGAACCGCTCGCCGATCCAGTAGCCGACATGGCCACTTTGCGAGACGCCGTGGCGTATGTTGCCGAGCGTGATGCCGCCCGCGAGCTTGCCGCTCGACTTCTCGAAGATGAAGAAAGCGATCGCGGTTCCCTGCGCATAGTCCTCGCGATAGCGGCTGATGCGCAGGCGCCATGCCGTGCGATCGAGTTCGTCCGGGGTCCAGCGCGGTTCCCATGGCTCCAGGAACGCCCGGCTTTCGCCGCGCACCGTCGACCACTCGCGGTAGTCGTTGGTGAACGGCACGCGCAGCGTGACCAGGTTGCCCTTCAGTGCCGGCAGGTCACGGCGAAAGAAAGGGAGCGCGAACACGGCGCTGGGGACTTAGACCGCGAGCCTGCGGGCCGTGGTCTGCGTGCCCGGAAGCGAATCAAGGATCGCCTCGTATGGCGCCAGCGTACCCACGGGCCCGACAGCGGTAAGCGTCGGCTTGGTCGAGAACATCCGCGACGACAGATCGGTCAGGCGCTCGACCGTCAGCGCCGCTAGCCGCTCCATCAGCTCTTCCTTTGCGATCGGCCTGCCGAAAAGGAGCAGTTGCCGCGCGATCTGCGAGGCGCGGCTGGCCGGGCTTTCGGCGGACATGATCAGCCCGGCGCGATACTGCGCGCGTGCACGGTCGAGCTCTTCCTGCAGGATGCTGTCGCCGACCTTCTGCAACTCGTCGACGATGACGGGCACCAGTTTGGCGATGTCGCTTTGCCCCGTGGCGGCATGGACGCCGAATATGCCCGTGTCGGAAAAGCCCCAGTGAAAGGCATAGACCGAGTAGCAGAGACCGCGTTTCTCGCGAACTTCCTGGAACAGACGCGATGACATGCCGCCGCCGAGAATCATCGACAATACCTGCGATGCGTAGAAATCGCGCACATGGTAGGCGCGGCCCTCGAAGCCCAGCACGATCTGCGCGTCCATCAGGTCGCGGTCCTCGCGGAAATCCCCGCCCACATATTGCGCGTATTGCGGAATGGTGCTGTCGGCTTTGCTGCGGAAACCGCCGAGCCGGTTTTCGACCTCGCGCACGAACTTGTCGTGCTTGATGTCGCCCGCGGCCACGATCACCATCCGCTCGGCGCCATATTGGCGTTCGATGAAATCGTGCAACTGCTTGGAAGTGAAGGATTTTACGGTTTCGGGCGTGCCCAGGATCGAGCGGCCAATGGTCTGGTGGCGGAAGGCCGTCTCGGTGAAACGGTCAAAGACGATGTCATCTGGCGTGTCGTGCGCGGCGCCGATCTCCTGCAGGATGACATGCTGCTCGCGCTCGAGTTCCTGCGGGTCGAATTCGGACTCCTGCAGGATGTCGGACAGGATGTCGACGGCCAGCGGCACATCGTCGGAGAGCACCCTGGCATAGTAGGATGTGGTCTCGACGCTGGTGGCGGCATTGATCTCGCCGCCCACGTCCTCGATTTCCGAGGCGATCTCGAAGGCGCTCCGCCGCTTCGTCCCCTTGAACGCCATGTGCTCGAGCAGATGGGCCATGCCATGCTCTTCTTCGCGTTCATTGCGGGCGCCCGACTTGACCCAGGCACCCAAGGCAACCGATTCGATACTTGGAAGGGTTTCGGTGGCGACTGTCAGGCCGTTCGACAGACGGCTTACCTCAACACCCATATGGCTCGTACTCCTTAACGCGCCGCCCGCGCGCGGCGGCTGACGTAATCTTCCACCATTTTGAGGTCGGATGGAAGTACCGTGTATTTTTCCTCAAATGTCATCAATCCCCCTAGCCATGCGGGCAGGGCGGGCGAGACGCCGCTGGCGGCCTCGACGGCGGCCGGGAATTTCGCCGGATGGGCGGTGCCCAGCACCACCATCGGCACCGCGCCAGCCTTGTCCGCCGCCACGTGCATGGCTGCCGCCGTATGCGGATCGAGCAGGTAGTTGCTGTTTGCCAGCGTCGAGCGAATGGTGGCGGCGACCTCGTCCATGTCAGCGCGGCCGGCATCGAATTCGGACCGCATCCCAGCGATTTCCGCGGCTTCGATGGTGAAGGCGCCCGACTGTTTGAGGCCTGCCATGTAGCGTCGAACGGTCACCGCGTCGCGGTTCGACGCCTCGAACAGCAGGCGTTCGAAATTCGACGAAACCTGGATGTCCATCGACGGCGAGGTGGTCGCAAAGACCCCCTTGGTCCGGTATTCGCCGGTCGCGAAGGTGCGTGCCAATATGTCGTTGTCGTTGGTGGCGATGACCAGCCGTTCGATCGGCAGGCCCATCTTCTTGGCGGCGTAGCCGGCGAAGATATCGCCGAAATTGCCGGTCGGCACCGTGAACGACACCGGCCTGTCCGGCGCGCCGAGCGACAGCGCCGAGGAGAAATAATAGACGATCTGGGCCATGATGCGCGCCCAGTTGATCGAATTGACCCCCGACAGCGACACCCGGTCGCGGAAGCCGTGATCGTTGAACATATCCTTCAGCAGGCCCTGACAATCGTCGAAATTGCCCTCGATCGCCAGCGCATGGACATTTTCAGCCGTCGACGTTGTCATCTGCCGCTGCTGCACCGGCGAGACGCGGCCATGCGGAAAAAGGATGAAGATGTCGGTGCGGCTGCGCCCGGCAAAGGCATCGATGGCCGCGCCGCCGGTATCGCCCGACGTGGCGCCGACGATGGTCGCATGCTGGCCGCGTTCGGCAAGCACATGGTCCATCAACCGGGCAAGCAACTGCATCGCCACGTCCTTGAACGCCAGTGTCGGCCCATGAAAGAGTTCGAGGACAAAAGTGTTGGCGCCGGTCTGCACCAATGGGCAGACAGCCTCATGGCGGAAGGTGGCATAGGCTTCGCGGACGAGGCGCTCGAAGACCGGCGCGGCGATCTCGCCGCCCAGAAATGGCGTCAACACGCGGATGGCGAGGTCGGGATAGGCAAGGCCGCGCATGGCGCGGATGTCGGCTGCCGAGAAGCGCGGCCATTCGCGCGGCACATAGAGCCCGCCATCGCGCGCCAGCCCAGCCAGGATGGCGTCGGAAAATCCAAGCGCGGGCGCTTCCCCGCGGGTACTCACATAATGCATGTCACAGATCCGTTTGCCGCCTGGTTTTTCCGTTCACCACAAGGTGGTTAATTTCTGCACCGGCTCTAGTCGCATTTTTGCCGCGCGGTTGATATACGTCACCATATTTGCGAGAGGGAAGTGCAGTTTCATGGCGTTTCGTATATCAAGTAGTCGCTTTTTGGCGGGTCTTGCGCTCACGGGCTTTATGCTTGCCGCCGCCGGCTGCCAATCAGGCGACAATGGCATCCTGAACCTCGGTTTCGGCAAGAAGGACCCGACGGCGCCTCCGCCGCCACAGGATCCCAAGGTGCTGGCCAGCCAGCTGAACGCCTATTGCCCGAGGGTGACGGTGCGCGATGGCACGGCGTTCTTCAATACCTATGTCAACGAGGTCCAGAAGCTCAAGCCGAAGCTCAAGAAGACCGGCGACGCGGCTGCGGATGCCGCGGCCCAGGCCGCGGCCGATGCCGCTGCTGCTACGCCGCCCGACGATTCGGCGAGGATCATTTATCAGGCGTCGATCAGCGACGTGACCCGCGATTGCAGCCGTGCCGACGGGCAACTGACGATGAAAATCGCGGTCGCCGGCAAGATCGTACCCGGACCGAAGTTCACGCCGGGCACCATCACCATGCCGATCCGCACGGCGGTCATGCATGGCACCGACGTACTTTATTCGCAGATCCACCAGTATCAGGTTCAGGTGACCGATCCCTCGGTCGCCACCCAGTTTGTCTTCACCGATTCCAATGTCGTCGTACCGGCGCCGACGGCCGCGGACTATCAGGCTTATGCCGGTTATGATGAAACCGCGCCCAAGGCAACGACCGACAAGCCGAAGCGCAAGAGGAAGAAAGCCACGGCAACGAACTGAACGAAGCCCAGGCGCTCGCGGCAAGTTTGCCGAGGCGCATCGTCACATGCAGGGGACAACGGCCGCGTCGCTGGCCAACCCCACGCAGTCCGTCGAGTTACTCGGGCAGTCCTGCGCGCCGTAGTGCGCTTCCGAGAGCCTCCGCGAGTGCCGGCGCGCAGTTCACGCCTGCGAACTGGCGGCTGTAGCGAAAGCCAGGCTGAAGCTCGAGCACGCGAGTGGCGGCCACCTTCGCTTCATCCAACCGGTCCAGGTTGGCCAGCGCGGCGGCCAGTTGCACATAAGTGATACTGTGCGCCGGGTTGGCTTGAACGGACTTGTAGGCCGCACGGCAAGCTTCTTCGTAACGACCGCGCAGCAAATGGCTCATTGCTTGAGCGTCAAATGCCGCCCAAGTCCACGAATCGAACGGACTAAGCCGCATACCCTGCTCGCTCCATTCTATCGCGCGCTCAGCTTCGCCGCTCCATCCGAGGATGACGCTGCCAAGAATGTAGGTCAGCGCCGATGACGGGCTGATGGCGAGGGCGGCTTCCAATGCGGCGAATGCAGCGGCGCGATCGTGCGCATCCATTCCGATGGAAAAGCCGGCCCAGGTCAGCGCGAGCGCATCGTCCTGGCCATGGACAATGGCAGACCGGGCGTGCCGGATCGAAGACGCACGGTGGATCTCCTGCAGCCCGGCGCGAAGAAACAGGCAATGGTGGCACATCGAGGCATTGCCATGTGCCAGCGCATAAGTCGGTTCGAGCGCGATAGCGCGGTCAAGAAGCAGCAGCGCTCTGGTCACTTGCCTCGGCATGCCTGAATCGACGTCGGGCTGGGCTTGCAGCACGAGATCGTAGGCATCGAGACTGTCAGGCCGCTTCCGCCTGACACGTTCGATTTCGGCTTTCCGCACGCTGGGCGCAATTGCGCCCACCGCCGACAGCGCGATCTCGTCTTGAAGCGCAAAGATGTCTTCGGAGCTGCGGTCGTAGCGCTCGGCCCATACATGCGCACCGGTCGATGCATCGATCATCTGCCCGGTAACGCGCACATTACCGCCGGCCTTGCGCACACTGCCTTCGAGGACATAGCGAACGCCAAGCTCGCGACCGACCTGCTTCACGTCCACGACGCGACCCTTGTAGGTGAAGGTCGAATTTCGGGCGATGACGAACAACCACTTGATGCGCGCCAGGCCTGTGATGATGTCGTCCACCATTCCATCGGCAAAGTATTCCTGCTGCGGATCGCCGGTCAAGTTGGAGAACGGCAGGACCGCGATGGAAGGCTTTTCAGGCAAAGTCGGTGCCGACGCGGCACGGACGGCGGCCGAAGTATCAGGAACATTCGTGGTGACAGCCGGGCCGACATAGCGATAGCCGCGGCGCGGCAATGTTTCGATCCAGCTCTCGACATTCGCTGTGTCGGCCAGGACGCGACGCAAGGCTGCGATCTGAACCGTCAAATTGTTATCGGCAACCGCCAATCCGCCCCAGCCGGCCTCGATCAGCGCGTCCTTGGATACGGGAACGCCCGCATTCTGGATCAGCAGGCGCAGCAGCGCGACGGCGCGTTGCCCAAGTATGGTCGGCTCACCCCAGCAAAAAAGAATGCCCACCTCCGGATCGAGGCGGAACGGGCCGAACTGGTAGAGGTCGCCCCTTACGGTCATCAGAGTCTTTTAGCAAATTTTTGGGAACGGATTCATGACTTTCCGCCGCGACCGGCCGATCTTGGCCAAATGCTTGTTAAAAGCATGCGCCCAGCCAAAGGAGGGTCATATGAGCGCCAATGCCTTCATCCGCAGGCCCGATGAGAAGAAGGGCGTCATGCTGCGTGGTCATCCCATGGCTTTCCTCGTAACCGGCGAGAATACCAGGCACACCAGCATGTTCGATTGGACGATCCCGCCGCAGTTCGCCACCGGGCGGCATGTGCACCGGGTGCAGGAGGAGACCTTCTACCTGCTCGACGGCGAGTGTGAATGGCATTTCGGCGACGAGACGATCCGCGCGACGCCTGGAACCTTTCTGTTCATCCCGCCGGGGGTGCCGCACAACATCACCAATATCAGCGAGAAACCGGCTCGCGTGCTGATGACCGTTTCTCCGCCTGGCCATGAGCATTATTTCGAAGAGCTCGCCAGCCTCGCGGCGCGGGGGGCGCCGGATCCAAAAGCGCTCGCCGATCTGCGAAATCGCTATGACACTGACCAACTCTCGACTCTGACGACGCGCGCGTAGGCTCGTCACCAAACTTCGATAGCCACTCCGGGTTTTTCTGAGTTCGGACCTTTCTACCGCGAGCCGCCGGACACGCTTCGCGAACGACACCGGCTAAGCGGATGCGCTGGAAAATCTTCGCGAGCAGAGTTTCCGGCAGCCGCCCTAAGCGTCTTCCGACCATTCCGACAGCGCCGCGATCACGCTTTTCAACTCCGCCCAGCGGCGGATCACCGTTTCGGCACCGGCCTCCGTCAGGGCATCGGCATGGCCGGGATAGCTGTGGCTGGCGCCCGTAAAACCGATCACGCGCATGCCGGCGGCCTTGGCTCCGGTGACGCCGTGCACGGAATCCTCGATGACGAAGGTGTTCGCCGGGTTGGCGGCGAGCTTTTCGGCGGCATGCAGGAACACGTCCGGAGCCGGCTTGGTCTTTCCGGTCGGCGTCTCCATCGCCGAGAAGATGCGCCCGGCGAAGAATGGCAGCAGATGCACCTTCTCCAGCATGAACTCGATCCGCTCCGAACGTGAATTGGAGCAGATGCAGCGCTGCGCCGTGACCGAGGCGACCGCTTCGCGCACACCCTCGATGGCACGCACGTCGCTGCGCAGTTTGCGGTCGACCAGTTCCTCGGCGCGATCGATCAGCGACACCTGAAACGGGATTTTGGACTTCTCCTCGATCCGGATCAGGATGTCCTTGAAGGTCAGGCCCGCATAGGTCTCGGCAATCTCCTCCGCCGAGATTTCATATCCGGCCAAGGTGATCAATTCGGCCTCGACCCGCGCGGCGATGATTTCGGAATCGACGAGCACGCCGTCGCAATCGAAGATGACAAGATCTGGCTGGGGCATGGTGATCCGAACGATGGAGGATGGAGGGATGGCCACTCAGGGCTCAAGCGGCGCGGCATACACCAACGGCCGGACCTTCGCAAATCTGGTGGCCATCCGCGCGCCTTCACCGAATATTTACGCTGATCGATAACCATAACGGGGAGTAAACAGTAACGCGTGCCTTGGGTGTAAAAATGTCAGCCGTGCGTCTTCTCGACGAGCTCTCCCACGCTCCCCAGCAGTCCGAATGGCTGGACACCATCCTGAAAGGCGATTGCGTCGCGGCCCTTGACCGCCTGCCGGAAAAGTCGATCGACGTCATCTTTGCCGATCCGCCCTACAATCTGCAGTTGGACGGCGATCTGCACCGTCCCGACCAGTCCAAGGTCGACGCGGTCGATGACGACTGGGACCAGTTCGAGAGTTTTGAGGCCTATGACGCCTTCACCCGCGCCTGGCTGCTGGCAGCGCGCCGCGTGCTGAAGCCCAACGGCACGATCTGGGTCATCGGCTCCTACCACAACATCTTCCGGGTCGGCGCCAAGATGCAGGATCTCGGCTTTTGGATCCTCAATGACGTGGTCTGGCGCAAGACCAACCCGATGCCGAATTTTCGCGGCCGCCGCTTCCAGAACGCGCATGAGACGATGATCTGGGCCTCCCGCGATCAGAAGGGCAAGGGCTATACCTTCAACTATGAAGCGCTGAAGGCGTCGAACGACGATATCCAGATGCGCTCCGACTGGCTGTTCCCGATCTGCACCGGTGGCGAGCGCCTGAAGAACGATAATGGCGACAAGCTGCATCCGACGCAGAAGCCCGAGGCGCTGCTTGCCCGTATCATGATGGCCTCGACCAAGCCGGGTGACGTCGTGCTCGACCCGTTCTTCGGCTCCGGTACGACGGGTGCCGTGGCCAAGCGCCTCGGACGCCACTTCGTCGGCATCGAGCGCGAGCAGGCCTATATCGACGCCGCCAATGAGCGCATCGATGCCGTGCGGCCATTCGACGAAGCGGATCTTACCGTGCTTACCGGCAAACGCGCCGAGCCGCGCGTCGCCTTCGTCAGCCTGATCGACACTGGGCTGGTGACGCCCGGCGCCACGCTCTACGACGCCAAGAAGCGCTGGGCTGCCAAGGTTCGCGCCGATGGCACGGTGGCGATCGGCGACAGCGCCGGCTCGATCCACAAGATCGGCGCCGAGGTGCAGGGGCTGGACGCCTGCAACGGCTGGACCTTCTGGCATTATGAGCGCAGCGGCGGATTGACCCCGATCGACGAACTGCGTCGCATCGCCCGCCTCGGCATGGAACGGGCAGGGGGCTGACCCCTGGGCTGACCCCCTGCCGCTTGCATCATATTCGTTGATTCAAATTCTCAACGTATCGCCGCAAGCGATAGAGATCACGCCTTGATTCCAAAGCGTTCAAGATCTGCCTGAAGCGTACTGGCATCGGTGAACAGCACCGCTTGCCAGCCGGCGGCCTTGGCGCCGTCGACATTTTTCTGGCTGTCGTCGATGAACAGCGTCGCCGACGGCTCGAGGCCGAACGCAGCCACGTGATGGTCGTAAATGCCGCGGTCCGGCTTGATCTTGCCGATCTCGCCCGAGATGGTGACGCCACGCGGGCGATCGAGGAAATCGAAGCGTTCACGCGCTTCTGCCAGCGTGTCGGAGGCAAAGTTGGTCAGCATCGTCACATCGTGGCCGCTGTCGATCAGCCCGAGCATGATGGCGACGCTGTCGTCATAGGCATGCGGAACCATCTCGTGCCAGTGGCGGCGGAAATTGCGGATGTTTTCGGCGTGCTCGGGATGCTCCGCGATCAGCAGCGCTTCGGCCTCTTCCCACGTCCGCCCGCGATCCTGTTCGATGTTCCAGTCATGCGTGCAGACATTGTCGAAGAACCACTTTCGCTCTTCGACATCGGGAATGAGGCGGCTGAACGGAATGTTCGGATCGTAATGGATCAGCACGCGGCCGATGTCGAAAACGATGTGGCGGATTTCAGTCATGGGGCCTCTTTGCACTCAATGGCGACGGCTTTTTCGTCGCGCCGGGTATCGCAGCCTCGATTGCCTTTTTCATGACAGTGGGCAGCGCCTCGCCTGAAATGTCATGGGCCGGCGACCAGAAATACCCTGCCGGTGCATCACCTTTGATGTGAGCGCAAAAGACTTCGAGTTCGAGCGCGAAATGGGTGAAGACATGCGTGATTTTTCCGGCGCGCAGCCAGTTGCCGGGAAAAGGCGCCGCCGCTTGCGTGGTGGCTCCGTCCGCCCGCGCCGTCCAGGCGGTGGTAGGCACTTCCGTCATGCCGCCAAGCAGACCCTTTTCCGGCCGCTTGCGCAAAAGAATGGCGCCGTCCTCACGTGTGGCCACGAAAGCCGCGCCGCGCCGCAGCGGTTTGTCGGCTTTTGGCAGCCGCACCGGGAAATTCTCGGGGTCGCCTGCAATGACGGCGCTGCAGTCCTCGCGCAGCGGGCACAGCATGCAGCGCGGCCGGCGCGGCGTGCAAATCGTCGCGCCGAGATCCATCGTCGCCTGGGCGAAGTCGCCGGGCCTTGTCGCCGGCACCATGCGCTCGACATGGGCTCGTATCTCGGTCTTGGCTTCGCTCAGCGGCGTCGTGACCGAAAACAGCCTTGAGATGACGCGTTCGACATTGCCGTCGACAACGGCCGCGGGACGGTCGAAGGCGATTGCCGTGACGGCAGCCGACGTATAGGCGCCGATCCCCGGCAATTCTCGAAGTTCGGTCTCGGTATCTGGAAAACGGCCGCCGCGTGCCGCCACCAGATCGGCACAGGCTTTGAGATTGCGGGCGCGGGAGTAATAGCCGAGCCCTGCCCAGGTTTTCATCACATCCTCGGTCGGCGCCGCTGCCAGCGCTTCGACGTCGGGCCATTTCTCGACAAAGGTGCGGAAATAGGATTTCACCGCTTCGACGGTGGTCTGCTGCAGCATCACTTCGGACAGCCAGATGCGGTAGGGGTCGGGCCGCACACCGCGTGCATGCTCGCGCGGCGTCACGCGCCACGGCAATTCGCGATGATGCGCGTCGTACCAGGCGAGCAGGCGCGACGCCCTATCGTCTGAGATGGCCATGCTGGTCAGGGCCTTGCGGGTCTGGTCTGCTGGTGCCATTGATCTTGCGTTGGCCTGGCCGGTATCTGCTGAGTCGTGGCTGGAGAACGCACATGGCAGGGAAAAGGCCCTTCGGCAATCCCGTTCCGGTGAGCGACCTCGCCACCGAGATCCTCGACCCGGTGCTGCGCAAGCGGGCAGGCATATCGATCGGTCTTGTCCAGTCCTGGGAAGAGATTGCCGGACCGCGCCTGGCCATCCACTCGCGGCCCGAAAAGATCCAGTGGCCCCGCCGCCTGCACGAAGACGATCCGTTCGAGCCGGCCGTGCTGGTCATCGCCTGCGAAGGCATGGCCGCGCTTCATCTGCAGCATGAGACCGGCGAGATCATCAACCGGGTGAACGCCTTCCTGGGTTTCAGGGCGATAGGCCGGATCAGGATCGTGCAGAAGCCGGTAAGCTCGGGAAGAGCCCGGCCCAAACCTGCCCTCAGGCCACTGAGCGCGGCGGAAAAGGCGAAATTGGCCGATACTGTCGGCTTGATCGAGGATGACGGGCTGCGCGCCTCGCTGGAACGGCTGGGTGCGACCATTCTGGGCGCAAGGAAAGCCTAGTTATAACTGGCAACGGTCATAGGTTTGTCGTTAATCTCTCGCATTCGTGATCACCCTCGTCAGGTTTCGCGATTGGATTGGGGACAGGGATGCCTTAATTCGCGCCAACTCTCGCTTTTTCGTGCCATTGCATTGCAAAATCCAAACCCTTATCAGGTGATTCGTATGAGCCGTACCCCGTTTGGCCAAAGCTTCTCTCGCAGAAACGTCCTGACTTCGCTGGCCGCCATCCCGGCGGTGGCCCTGCTCGCCGCCTGCAGCGATTCCGGCGAACAGGCCAAGGCTGCGGATGTGAAGCCCGCGGACCCTGCGGCGCCCGCAAAGCCGGCCACGCCCGCCGCGGTCCAGGTGCCGGAAGCGCAGGGCACCGTCGACATGACCGAACTGATGAAGCCGGGTGCGCTGCCCGACAAGCAGCTCGGCAAGGATGACGCCAAGGTCACCATCGTCGAATATGCCTCGATGACCTGCCCGCACTGCGCGCATTTCGCCGAGACCACCTTTCCGGATTTGAAGACCAAGTATATCGATACCGGCAAGGCCCGTTACATCCTGCGCGAATTCCCGTTCGATCCGAGCGCCGAAGCAGGTTTCATGCTGGCGCGCTGCGCCAAGGACAACTATTTCCCGATGGTCGATGTCCTGTTCAGGCAGCAGGCGAACTGGGTCGGCGTGTCCAACACAAAGGATGCGCTGCTGCAAATCTCCAAGCTTGCCGGTTTTACACAGGAGTCCTTCGAGGCCTGCTTGACGGACCAGAAACTTCTGGACGATGTGAGATCGGTCCAGAAGCGTGGCGCCAATGAATTCAAGGTCGACTCGACACCGACCTTCTTCATCAACGGTAAGACCTACAAAGGGGCGATGTCGATTGAGGAAATGTCGGCCATCATCGACCCTCTGCTCTGACATCAGCTCAGCGCCGAAGCGGCAGCGCTCCGGCGCTGCTTGCCTCTCTATCTGTTCGCGCGCTATGCGCCCTGTCGCAAAACCTCGGTACAGTTTTGCGGAACCGGTGTATGAGGCGCGTGAATGAAGTTTTCGCGCCTCCGCCTCCTTGGTTTCAAGTCCTTCGTCGAACCTGGCGAGTTCGTCATCGAACGCGGCCTGACCGGCATTGTCGGGCCGAACGGGTGCGGCAAGTCGAATCTCGTCGAGGCGCTGCGCTGGGTGATGGGCGAAAGCTCCTACAAGAACATGCGCGCGTCCGGCATGGACGACGTGATCTTTTCCGGCTCGGGCACGCGCCCCGCCCGCAACACCGCAGAAGTCACGCTGTTCCTCGACAACAGCGACCGCTCGGCTCCATCAGCCTTCAACGATGCCGACGAACTGCAGGTGTCCCGCCGTATCGAGCGCGAGGCCGGCTCGCTCTACCGCATCAACGGCAAGGAAGCGCGCGCCAAGGACGTGCAGCTTCTGTTCGCCGATCAGTCGACCGGCGCGCGCTCGCCCTCGATGGTCGGGCAGGGCCGTATCGGCGAACTGATCCAGGCCAAGCCGCAGGCGCGCCGCGCGCTGCTCGAAGAGGCGGCCGGCATTTCCGGTCTGCACACCCGCCGCCATGAGGCGGAGCTGCGGCTTAAGGCGGCCGAGCAGAACCTCGAACGCCTGGACGATGTCGTCGGCGAACTGGAAAGCCAGATCGAAAGCCTGAAGCGCCAGGCGCGCCAGGCTTCCCGCTTCAAGAACCTGTCGGCCGACATTCGCAAGGCCGAAGCAACGCTCTTGCATCTGCGCTGGACGTTGGCCAAGACGCAGGAAGGCGAGGCGCGTTCGGCACTGGCGACGGCCACGGCGCTCGTCGGCGACCGCGCCGCCACGCAGATGAACGCGGCCAAGGAGCAGGGCATCTCCGCCCATCGCTTGCCCGACCTGCGCGACGCGGAAGCCGCGGCTGCCGCGGCCTTCCAGCGGCTGTCGATCGCCAGGTCGCAGATCGAGGAAGAAGCCGGCCGCATCCGCACCCGTCAGGCCGAACTCGAGCGCCGGTTGCAGCAACTCGACGGTGACATCGCCCGCGAAGAGCGGATGGTGCGCGACAATGCCGACGTACTCGAGCGCCTGCGCGCGGAAGAGGCCGCGCTGAACTCCGAAAACGCCGGCGCCGCGGAGCGAGAGGCCACTACCCGCGCGGAATTCGAACAGGCCGCCTCGACGCTTGCGCAAAGCGAAGCCAAGCTCGCCGCGCTGACCGCCGAGCGCGCCGAGGCCGCCGCCTCGCGCCATCAGATCGAACGGACTTTGCGCGAAACCGCCGAGCGGCGCGATCGCTTCGCCCGTCAGCTCGCCGATGTCGATCGGGAGTTATCGGACATCCTCGCCAAGGTGGCCGGCCTGCCCGATCCGGCCGAGAAACGGATCCTGGTAGAACAGGCGATGGCATTGCTGGAAGAGTCCGAGGCCTCGGTGGCGCAGGCCGAGCAGTCGGTCATCGACGCTCGTGGCGCCGAAAGTGCCGCTCGGCCCCCGCTTCAGGACGCCAGGGCGGAACTGGCTGGGATCGAGACCGAAGCGCGTACGCTGGCCAAGATCCTGAACGCGGCCAGCGGCGATCTCTTCCCTTCCGTGCTGGAGCAGATCAGCGTCGAGCGCGGCTTCGAGACGGCCCTGGGCGCGGCCTTGGGCGAAGACCTGGACGTGCCGCTCGACCGTAGCGCACCGGCGCATTGGGGCGAAAGCGAAATCCAGCCCGGCGACGCCGCGCTTCCGGAAGGGATCAAGAGCCTTGCCAGCGTGGTTCGCGCGCCGGCACAACTTGCCCGCCGCCTGGCGCAGATCGGCATCGTCGAGGCCGCTGACGGGCGCCGGTTGCAGGGGCTTCTGGCTCCCGGCCAGCGCCTGGTCAGCCGCGAGGGCGCGTTGTGGCGCTGGGACGGTCTGACCGCCAGCGCCGATGCACCGACCGCCGCGGCACAAAGACTGGCGCAGAAGAACCGGCTTGCCGAACTCGATGCCGAAGCGGTGCAGGCGACGCTCGTCCTGCGCCAGGCCGAGGAGACGCTGGCACAGGCCGAGCAGACGCTGCGCCAGGCAAGCGAAGCGGAGCGAACCACACGCCAGGCCGGACGCGAAGCCCAGCACCGGCTGGACGCCGCCCGCAATGCGTTGGCCGAGGCCGAAAAGGCCGGCGGTGAACTGTCGAGCCGGCGTGCCGCGCTGGACGAAGCGCGCGCCCGCATCGTCGACAGCCACGAGGAGACATCGGCGGCTTTCGTCGAGGCCGAGATGCTGCTGCAGGACGCGCCGGATCTCGGCGACCTGCAATTGCAGCTCGAACAGTCCTCGGCCAATGTCTCTCGCGACCGCGCCACGCTTGCCGACGCGCGTGCCGTCCATGAGGGGTTGCGGCGCGAAGCCGAGGCCCGCACGCGACGGCTGGACGCCATCGGCGCCGAGCGCAGCAACTGGCTGGTGCGTGCCGAAAACGCCTCGACACAGATCGCCTCGCTCGGCGAACGCAAGGCCGAGGCCGAGGCCGAGCGCGAACGGCTGGCCGATGCGCCCGACGAGATCGACGTCAAGCGCCGTGCGCTGCTGTCGCAACTCACCGAGGCCGAGACCTTGCGCAAGGCGGCCGCCGACCGGCTGCAGGAAGCGGAGAACAGGCAGGCCGAACTGGACAAGGCGGCCACATCAGCCATCCAGTCGCTGGCCGAAGCGCGCGAAACCCGCGCCCGCGCCGAGGAACGGCTGACGGCGGCGGACGAACGCCGGCTGGAGATCGAGGCGCGTATCCAGGAAACGCTGAACACGCCGCCGCATCTGGTCATCCGCCACACCGGCCTGGAAGCCGGCGACCCGATGCCCGAGATGCCCGAGATCGAACGCCAGCTCGACCGGTTGAAGATCGAGCGCGAACGGCTCGGCGCCGTCAATTTGCGCGCCGAGGAAGAGCAGAAGGAGCTTTCCGATCGCCTGGAGGCAATCGTGTCCGAGCGCGAGGACATCATCGAAGCGATCCGCAAGCTCAGGCAAGCAATCCAGAGCCTCAACCGTGAAGGCCGCGAGCGGCTGCTGGCCGCCTTCGATGTGGTGAACAGCCATTTCCAGCGGTTGTTCTCGCATCTGTTCGGTGGCGGCACGGCAGAATTGCAACTGATCGAATCCGAGGATCCGCTGGACGCGGGACTTGAGATCCTGGCCCGCCCGCCCGGCAAGAAGCCGCAGACCATGACGCTGCTGTCGGGCGGCGAGCAGGCGCTGACGGCGATGTCGCTGATCTTTGCCGTGTTCCTGACCAATCCGGCGCCGATCTGCGTGCTCGACGAAGTCGATGCGCCGCTTGACGATCACAACGTCGAGCGCTTTTGCAATCTCATGGACGAGATGGCCAACACCACCGAGACACGTTTCGTCATCATCACCCACAATCCCATCACCATGGCCCGCATGGACCGGCTGTTCGGCGTGACCATGGCCGAGCAGGGCGTCAGCCAGTTGGTCTCCGTCGACTTGCAGGCCGCCGAAGCGATGCGCGAGGCGAGCTGACGCTGCGGGATCTGCGCGTTCGCCCTCAGCCAAGGATCGTAGCGAAGGGATCGCGGGCGGTAAGCCACGCATTCTGGCATCGACTTTCCCGATTATCGCAAAAGTCGCGGCAAAACCGAACAAGTCTTGGAGGGCGTCAGGCTGAAACGGGTTGAATGCGCGACAGTGCAAAACCGCCTTTGCCCGACAGGCTCTCTTCCGCCGGCCGGAACATGTCCTCGAAGTCCAGGTCCTGCTCGAAAACCACGCCTCCGACGGTGACGGCCAGGATCTCCTCGGCGCCTTGAGGGGCAAAATAGACCTGCGAGACACTGGCGCGGATACGCTCGCCAACCGTCCTGGCTTCGGCCTCGCTCGTTCCAGGAAGGAAGACGCCGAACATGGACGCGCCTATGCGGCCGACGACGTCTTGCGAGCGCACGCAAGAGCGGATGGTCGAGGCTATGAGGCGCAAGGCTTCGTCGCCCCAGCTCAGGCCGAAGCGCAGATTGATGGCGTTCAGATGTTCAGGATGAACGACTAGGAAGGCGCCCGATCGCTCGCCAGGTGGCGAAGACCTGATTGCCCGTCTCTCGATCAGCGACGTGAAAACCTTGCCGTTCAGGCAACCGGTCAGCGTATCGAAGGTAGCGGCCCTGTTGAGTTCCCGCCTATAGCGACGGATCTCGGCCAGTTTCAGGCCTATGAACACAAAAAGCGGCAGGCAGATCACCAAAGGCAAAAGCGTTGCGGTGATCATGCCGCGCCCGAAAGGCGTCAGCGTCTCGCTGAACAACAGCAGATAATTCAGGATCAGGGAGACGCACAGGCTGCCGGTGGTTCCAAGGAAAGCCAACCAGGCGACATTCTTCCATTCGTGATGGGCCGGGACATCAGCTGTTGCGTTGCTCATCGTCGATCTCCGTTCGAACGCCAAGCATAAGACCGGCAAGTTACGATTTCGGTCTCGAAGAACAATACAATTTGAGACGTTCGCCAGTTTTCTGAACAGACGATGCGGCCCTTTGTGGCGAATCCGGTTGCTGCCGCCTACGGGGGGCCGAAGATTCCCATCTCCGCCGTCCGGGCTGCTGCTTCGGCCTTGCCATAGATGCCGCTCGGCAAGGCCAGCGCCCAGCCATTCGATACGAGCCAGGCGCCGACATCCTGTTTGCCCAGCCTGCATGTCGCCGCGACAGGGAACCGGTCGACCGTCGGAGGCACGAAACAGCTCAGCGCCCGCCCGCGCATCCAGTTGTTGAAAGCCGCGCGCGCCCGCTGCCCGCAAGGCCAGGCACTCTCGTGAAACAGGCAGACCCTGTCGATCGCAACGCTTTGGGTTCCGCTGATGAACAAATTCCGCCCCATGGAGTCGAAACCGGCCGACGACGTGGCCACCGGATGGTACAGCGGTGTTTCCAGCCAATCCTTGGGCATCGATGGCTTGGGTTGTGGGGCGAGGCCGAGGTCGCCAAGGGGCGAGCGAGGTTCCACCCGCTCCATGTCGGTCCCCTCGATCTGCGGCGGTGCGATGAGATCCTCGGCAATCTTGCGGGCTGAATTGACGATCGATCGAACCGGGTGCTGCGCGACTTCATCGCTGACTTCCGGGGCCGGGTTGGTGACGGTCCGTTCGACAGGAAACAGGGTCGCTGCCCTGATCAGCAGCAGGATGCCGACGAGAAGCTCGAGGCTTGCGACCGCGATCATCATGCGAAGGCGTCCGACTTGTGCCATCAGGCCGCCGCGCCCAATTCGCTAGAAGCTGGACGTCGATTTGGCAACCGGTTTGAGCGCGCCCTTTTCAATCCGGTAAAACGGCATCGAGCGTTCGCTGGATCCATCCGCGCGGAACCTGAACAAGCCGGTCGATCCGCGAAATCCACTCCGGTTCTCGAAAACCTGCCTGTTGAAACCGTTAGGTCCGGCAGCGCTCGCGATCCCCGCGGTCAGGGCAACCATGTCATAGGCATAAGCGACATTGACGTCGGCCTGGTAGTTGAAGGTTGCCTTGAAACGATCCGAGATCGGACCTGTTTCGTGTTGATCGAGCGTCGCGATATAGGCGCCTTCGAAAAGTGGACTGGTCGGGTGCTCCAGCCAGCGGTTCGTGCCAATCACGGAGGTCGATTTTCCAGGAATGCCCTTTGCCTTCAGGGCGATCAGGATTGGCGACGGATTGCTGTCGCCGCTGGCAACGATCACGGCATCGGGAACGTCCACCAGCGAGCCCATGTCCGTCACCGCCTTTGCCGCGCTGTCGGCGCTCGTATACGGTATGGTGATTGCAAGGGCGGCTCCATACACGCTGAGGCTGTTGGCGACCCGCTTCTCCATGATGTCGGCACTCGCGCCCGCCGGCACCAGCAGAACGAACTTCTTGCCGCCCTTGGCCGCGATCGCGCCAGCTCCCGCGGCCGCGCTGTCCGCCTCGCTGAGGCATACCGCATAGACGCCCGGGCCACCGGCAAAATTGTCCGCAAGAGCCAGAACCACCGGCCGGTTTGAGCCCGACAGTTTTGCGACATGCTGCGCCGCCGCCAGTTCGGTCGGACCGATGACCACTTTCGCTCCCGAAGTAATGGCTTTAACCGCCAGTTGCTGGGAGTAGGTCGCGTCTCCCCTTGTGTCCTCGATGGTAAGCGTCAGCAGCGGGTTGCCGAGATCAGTCATGGCGAGCTTGGCGGCGTCCAGCATCTTTCTGCCGTTTTCACCCGCGGATCCGGAGGCGGAGAGGGGCAGCAGCATAGCGACTTGTGTGGGGCCGGTGCCGAGAGACTGCGTTGTCAGGCTTGCATTGGCGACAGCAACGGCAGCCGGCTGATTGGGGGCCTGGATGGCGGCGGGATCGAGCGCGTCGGACACCGCGCCTTTCGATTGGCAGCCGAGCAACGACATAGCCAGCATGGAAGCGACCACCCATGTCCGCGGGCCGTGGACCGGCCGGTCAAATTCCATTTTCTGCTCCCACCCTGTCTGCCGCGCATGGCGACATGTCTTTCCCGATCTCGTCCGCACGATATATCATGGCGGCTCCATTCGACCGAAGTGCTCAGTCACGGAACAGCTCGGCCCTGAGCGCTTTGATGCGTCTGGCCTGCTCCACGGTTCGATAGTCGGCACATCTCATGTAGCGTGGGCCGGGCACGAAAAACCTGCGCACACAGACACGCTTTGCCCCTGTCGGCATGTCTTCCTGCGAAAGGGCGGAAAACCCGAATGTCGCCACAGGCAACGGCCCGGCTACCTCCAGGCCATCCCTTGCCAGTATGGCTCTCGCACGCTCGCAATAGCGAACGGAAAGCGCCGAGAACCGGGTCTCGTTGTGGCCAGCGCGATATTTCATCACGGTCGTGCACAGATCGCCGCCGGCGAGCTTGTTCGCGAGCGCCAGATACTCGACGCCAAACGCGATATTGGTCGCGGGCGCGCTGAGATTCTCGAGCGAACCGCGAAAGCCGAGCATGCGCGCGGTCGCCGGCATGACTTGCATCAGTCCGATTTCTCCAGCACCCCCGCGTGCGTCAGGATCGAAGCCGCTTTCGATCTCGATCACGGCATGCGCCAGTGCCGGTTGAAGACCGTAGATCGATGCCTGACAGGTCGCGAACGCCTTGTAGGTCTCGCGCGACCACTGGGATGCGGCGCTGCAGTGCGTCCGCCGCGTTGCGATGGCTGATGTTGCCTGGTCGACGGAAGACGGCTCGAATTCCCTGGCTGGCGCCGCCGGCACCAGCCAACCGGTCAGCGCAATCGCCCCGGCGATCACGGCGAGCGATGCGCGATCGCCAATCATCGGACCCGCTGGCGCGCTCTCGCTGCGGTCAGTTCATGTACTCGACCATGCGATCGTGAAAACACTCGCACTTGTTGAGCGTGTCTTCGTCCTTATAGTTGGTCTTCAGGTAGCCGTAAGCCATGCCGCAGGCGACCTTGGCTTCCGATGCCCAGACGAAGACCGGCCGGGATGAATGGATCCATTCCGGGCTGTTGGCGACGGCGACCGACTCGTCCATCAGCTTCACGACCTGTTTCGTGAGGTCGACCGTGTTGTCGGTCAGCACGAGATTGGACGTTCCAACGGTGCGGCAATAATCAGCCGTCGGGCCTTCGATGATGTCGGCGGCAAAGCCGGCCGACCCAGCCGTCAACAACAGCGCCGCCGCCGAAGCCAGCAGTCTCGTAACAGTCTTCATGATGAACTCCCCTCCATGATCTGAAGATATACCATAGTCGTTTGGCCACGCACTATGGCCTTAAACCACATTTGCCGTGGTCGTGTGTGTGTTAGCGCCATCGTCATACAGCAGTGTGATCGTGCTGGCCACGGGCGCGACCGCGTTGGTCAGTTGCGCCACGTCGATGAAGTTGGCGCCACCGGCGAGACCATTGGCATCGACACTCAGTGTGTGTGTTGCCGAATCGTAGTTCACGAAGTCGGCAACGTTGCCGGCTCCAGTCTTGAAAAGGGACGTCAGGTCGATCACGTCGCCATCGCCGCCGACGCCGCTATAATCGCTGATGAGATCCTTGATATCTAGATGCTCAAGCTTGAACGTGTCGGCTCCGGTGCCCCCGATGAGCGTATCTTGGCCCGAACCGCCGATCAGCAGATCATTGCCTCCACCGCCGTTAAGCGTGTCGTTGCCTGAGCCCCCGTAAAGCGTGTCGTTTCCGGTGTCGCCAAACAGGGTGTCGATTCCGCGCCCGCCGGCCAGGAGATCGGCCTGTCCCGGAAGGCCGCTAAGGATGTCATTGCCATCTTCGCCGAATAGGGCGGTTTCCGTGATCGTCGTCGTGTGCGTATCGGCGCCGGGCGTTCCTTGCCACGTGCTGGTATCAGGCGAAAGGTGCGCCGTCACCGAGCCCGCGATCAGGTCGCCGTCACCGTCGGTTGCATTGACCGGGATCGAGATATCGAACGGCGTGACGGCGTTCGCGGTCGTATAGGTGACCGGGCCTAGTTTGAAGTCATTCGAGCCATTGTTGGCCGAAATCTCGATCGCGCTGAACGGGTCGGAGTTTGCAACCACCGTAAAAGTGTCGCCTTGCGCCAAACCGGTGATGGTCCAAGTTCCATGCACGGCGTCATAAGCTGTAGTCGGAGCTGCTCCACCGGAACCGTTAATCACCGTGATCAGGCTGCCAAATGCTGTGCTTTCGCCAGATCCATCGCCTATGTAGGAAGCATCGTTGTCAGCATTGACCGGGCGTATCGTTATCGAAACCAGGCCAGGCCCAGATACATTGCCAATCTGCTGGCTGTAGCTCGCTACCTCGTAGTGGCCGGTATAGGAAGTCCCGGCAATGGTGCCATTGGTTGTCGCGCTGCTAACGAAATCGAAGCGGATCTCCTCGCCAGGTCCGATGCTGTTTCCGCCATCGACGCCCCAACTGCCCGTGCTCGTATTGACGAAATTAGGACTATTGCCGGTCGCGAGCAGGTCACTGGTTGAGTTTGCCGAGTCCAGAACAATTGCCTGATTGTTGCCGCCGCTAGGCGAGAAGTTCGCCGTATTGAACTGGTTGCCGGCAAACATGGTCGCTGCCTGCGTGTAGGTCCAGGTGTCGGTCGTGGGATCCAAGGTCGCCGTGAAGGCGAGGTCGCTGCCGTTCGCGGCCGAGGTTCGTCCCTCTACCGTGTGCGTATCCACGACGTGGAAGAAGACCTGCTCGCCATTCAGGAAGATGTTTGCGCTGCCTGATGTGACGGCCGCGCCCTCGTTCACGTTGAACACCACGTTGCCAACGCCGTCGGCGCCGGCACTTGCGGCGAAGTTGATGCTTTCCGTTAGTACAGTATGCGGGACGTTTTCGACGAAGATGCCGTCAGGATTGAACGGCAGCGGAGCGTCATCGAGAACCGTCAGGTTGACCGCGCCGGAAACGTGATCGCCGCTGGTGTCGGTTGCCACCACCTGGAGGCCGTTGATGGTGATGTTGCCGGAGCCCGCAGCATGCTGGAGCTGATCGGTCAACGTTGCGGTCACCACCGGAGTGAGTGAACTATTGGCGCCTGCGGTTGTATTCGACAAGGCCAGATAGACGAATGCGCCAAGGTCCACGCTGCCAACCGTCTGGATTAAGTGTCCGACCAGTTCCCCGCCGACCAAACTCCAGGACAGGGTGTAACCGGAAGCCAGGCCCGAAACCGTCGGTGCCACCCAGTTTGAAGCGTCGGTCGGGTTGGCGAAGGCAACGGAAATCGCTTCGCCTGATGAGGTGAAGGTGATCCCGCTGTTTGCCTGCGCCGTCTCGCCACGGCTGCCTGGGTTGGTGCCGGTCACGACACCAGCATCAAGATCCGCCGGCAACGAGGCATCCTTCGTCGTGTCGAGCGCGGCCTCGTTCAATATGAGCGAGGCGGTGCCGCCGCCTGACGGGACCGTATTGGTCTGGACATTCAGCGTTACCGTTGCCGTCGACGTGTCGCCGTCGCCGTCCTTGATCGTGTAGGTGAACGAGTCCGATCCAACGTAGACGCCCGTTGGCGTATAGGTGAACGTTCCATCATTGTTGTAGACCACCGTGCCGTGGGCGCCGTTTGTGGTGACTGTGACCTGGCCTGGCGTTGGAGCATTGTCCGTATCGACGCCATCGGCGCCAAACTTGTCGTTGGCGAGCAGGCCGGTGAGAACCGTGGGGCCCGTAACCGTCAACGCCCAGGTATCATTGACCGCCACCGGCACGTCATCGTCGATGGAGACAGTGAAGGTGGTGGTTGCGGTGCTGTTGTCGGCGTCGGTCACGGTGGCGGTGACGGTGAAGCCGAGATTGTCCTCGAAGGCGGTTTCCACCGCGCCGGTGGAGGGGTCGTCGTGAACCGGATGCGCGACCGGCTGGTTGAGGGCCGCGGTGTAGTCGGCGCCGGTTGCCGTGATGTTGCTCAGCGTGATGGTGAACACCACGTCCGCGGCGCTGCTGCCATAGCCGGTCAGCGTGTGGGTGGCGGCATCCCAGCTGGTCGAGACCGCTGTCCCGTCGAGCTTGGTCAATCCGGTGCTGGCAACCGACAGCGCGACCGAGCTCAAGGCATCGGCGCCCAGCGTGTAGGAGATATGGCCGCCCAGCACCTGGGCATCGTCGCCCGCGGCCGAGTCGTTGTTGCCGGTGGCAAGGTTGTCCTCGTCCACGACGAGGTTCGCCGAGGCCGCCACATTCGTGATGCCGCTGTCGGAGACCCCGAACGTCACCTGCCTGGTGACGGTGTCGCCGTCCTTGTCGCTCACCGTGTAGCTGAAGGTCTCGGTCACCGTCGTGGCGCTCGTCACGCTGGCCGGTGCGCTGTAGATCAGGTGGCCGGCGCCGTCGATCGACAATGTTCCGCCCGTCGTGCCCTGATTGGTGAAGGCCAGGCCCTGCAGTGTTCCCTGCAGGCCGTCGGCGCCCGCGCCGATGCCCAGCAGCGTCACCGCATTGCCAATGTCGTGCGCGCCGGTGCCCTCGGCGAAGGTCGCTCCCGTATAGTTCTGCGCCACCGGCACGTCATCGTCGATGGAGACAGTGAAGGTGGTGGTTGCGGTGCTGTTGTCGGCGTCGGTCACGGTGG